>NZ_KI911782.1:3668605-3968605 GCF_000515395.1 Jiangella gansuensis DSM 44835
GGCTGCTGGCCGAGTTCCGCAGTCGTGATGTTCCCGTTCAGCGTCTCCGTCCCGCCATCGTCGAACTTCGCAAAGAATTCGGCCGTTATCCCTTGGCCCATGCGCGGCCGTTTCTCGACGTCGACGGCCGCGAGTTGGTTCGGGTCGTGCAAGAGCAGGTGAGCTTGGAGCGCCAGCTCCAGCTCGTGGTCGTTCGCAACGATCAGCTCGTGCTCGCCGAGTCGGCCGAGCGTTTCAGCTCTGCGGTCGAGTACGTCGACGATGTCGTCGGACGGCTCAAGCCCGACATGAGGACTCCCGACGTCGTGATGGACCCGAGCCGATCGTTTGGGCAGCCGGCCATTCGGAATGTTCGGACCGAGTCGCTGGCCGAAGACTTTCGTGCTGGCACCAGCCGGGAGGAACTGGTCGACCTCTACGATCTCAGTCCCGAGCAGGTCGATGAGGCTATTCGCTTCGAGCTGATTGCTGGTCGCGAGCGCGCAGCCTGATGGTGACAGGGCTCGCTCCGGTGTACTTCGCGGACGAGAACACCCTCGGGCTGGGCAAGCTCCTGCGGCGTAGCGGACGTGAAGACGTGCTTTATCCCGGGCATGAGGGCCTACCAGACGTGCGCTGGGGACCGCTGACCTGGACTGGATGCCAGTGGTCGGCGCGCAGGGGCTAATCGTGCTCGGCCGGGACAAGCGGATCCGCACGAGACCAGCTGAGCTGAAGGCCTACCACGAGTACGGCATCCGATCAGTGTGGATCGGTGCGAAGCAGGACCTCGGCCCTCGGGACCAGATGAAGCTCTTTCTGCAGCACGAGACACGTTTGCGGAGGGAGATCATCAAGCGCGGCGCGGGACCGTGGGCACTAGCCATGAGCCCGTCGGGACTCCGTCCGCTCAACCTTCGCAGCGTTGGATAACTGGACGGAGAGACCTGGACCCGCCCACGGTGCCGAGTCGGTGATCAAGCGGCAAGGAACGCTTCCACGGTGGTGCGGAAATCGGCCGGGCGGGTGGCGTGGGCCCGGTGGCCGGCGTCGATGGTCACCAGCGTGGCGGACGGGATCAGCGCGGCCATCCGGGCGATGCGGTCCTGCGGTACCTGACTCTGCGGGCCGCCGGCGATGACCAGGGTCGGCGTCGTGATGGACGGCAGTAGCGACGGCCACGAGGGGTCGGGGGTGCGCACCTGGGACCTGATCGCGGTCAGCGCGGCCCAGTCGTAGGGGAGGTCGCCGTCGGGGCGCGACCCGACGGCGACGTCCGGACGCGGCCACGGCGGTGGCGTCTCCTCCAGCACCAGCCGCCGGACCCGGTCCGGGTGGGTCGCGGCGCACAGGTAGCCGACGACTCCGCCCATGGAGTGGCCGACGACGTCGGCTCGTTCCAGGTCCAGGGCGTCCAGGACACCGAGGAGGTCGTCGCGCATCAGCTCGAACGAGTAGGCGGGCGTGCGGGCGCTGGCGCCGTGGCCTCGCGCATCGTAGGCGTGCACCAACCGGCCCGCGGCGGCCAGGGCCGGGCCGACGTCGTCCCAGGTGGAGGCGTCGCCGCCGGCGCCGTGGAGCAGCACCACCGGCGTGTCGCCGGGGCCGCCCCAGCGGCGGTGAGCGAGTTCGACGCCGTCGGCGATGCGCAGGTGCGTCACCCCGGGAACGGTACCGGCCGTGGGCGGTGTCGCGGCCGACGGTGCTACAGTCTCAGGCGTGCAGCGCTTCAGCCTCCTGCTTAGCTGCCGCGGTGGGGTCCGCTAGACCGGCTCCCTCATCGCGGTGAGTTCGCGCTGCCGGTCGCGCTTGCCCGACCACTCGCAGGAGCCTCTGGAATGAACCCCTCTGATACCACGCCGTCCTGGCCGCCGATGCAGCGCGGCTCCGGCCTGCCAGTCCACCGGTACCGGCCGTTCCACGAGCAGATCGCCGTCGATCTGCCCGACCGCACCTGGCCGACCCGGCGCGTCGAGACCGCGCCGCAGTGGTGCGCCGTCGACCTGCGTGACGGCAACCAGGCGCTCATCGACCCGATGAACGCCGAACGCAAAATGCGCATGTTCAAGCTCCTGGTGGCCATGGGCTACAAGGAGATCGAGGTCGGGTTCCCGGCCGCCAGCCAGACCGACTTCGACTTCGTCCGTGAGCTCATCGAGGGCGACCACATCCCCGACGGTGTCGTCATCCAGGTGCTCACGCAGTGCCGCGACCAGCTGATCGAGCGGACGTTCCAGTCACTCGTCGGCGCCAAGCAGGCCATCGTCCACCTGTACAACTCGACGTCCGTCCTGCAGCGGCGGGTCGTGTTCGGGCTGGACCGCGACGGCATCACCGACATCGCCACCAACGGCGCCCGCACGGCCCAGAAGTACGCCGAGGCGATCACCCCGGACACCGAGATCTACTGGGAGTACTCGCCGGAGTCCTACACCGGCACCGAGCTGGAGTACGCCGCGGAGATCTGCGGTGCCGTCGCCGACATACTCGAACCGTCGCCGGACCGCAAGGTGATCGTCAACCTGCCGGCCACGGTCGAGATGGCCTCGCCCAACGTGTATGCCGACTCCATCGAGTGGATGAACCGCAACCTGCCCCGGCGGGAGTCGATGATCCTCTCGCTGCACCCGCACAACGACCGCGGCACGGCGGTCGCCGCGGCCGAGCTGGGGTTGATGGCCGGCGCCGACCGCGTCGAGGGCTGCCTGTTCGGCAACGGCGAGCGCACCGGCAACGTCTGCCTGGTCACGCTGGGCATGAACCTGTTCACCCAGGGCATCGACCCGCAGATCGACTTCAGCGACATCGACGAGATCCGTCGCACCGTCGAGTACTGCAACCAGCTGCCGGTGCCGGAGCGACACCCGTGGGGCGGCGACCTCGTCTACACGGCCTTCTCCGGCAGCCACCAGGACGCCATCAAGAAGGGCTTCGAGGCACTGGAGCGTGACGCCAAGCAGGCCGGCGTCGCCATCGAGGACCACACCTGGGAGGTCCCGTACCTGCCGGTCGACCCCAAGGACGTCGGCCGCACCTACGAGGCGGTCATCCGGGTGAACTCGCAGTCCGGCAAGGGCGGCGTCGCCTACATCATGAAGTCCGAGCACCAGCTCGACCTGCCGCGCCGGCTGCAGATCGAGTTCTCCGGCGTCATCCAGGGGCTCACCGACGGCGACGGCGGCGAGATCGAGCCGGGACGCATGGGTGACGTCTTCCGCGCCGAGTACCTCGACCGCACGACGCCGCTGGCGCTGAACTCGGTGCACACGTCGTCGGCGGCGGGGGAGCGCGACGCGCTCGAGGTCGGCGTCTACGTCGACGGCGTACGGAAGGTGCTCACCGGCAGCGGCGACGGCCCGATCGACGCCTTCATCGACGCGCTGTCCGGCATCGGCTATGACGTTCGCGTTCTCGACTACGCCGAGCACGCCCTCAGCTCCGGCGCCGATGCCAAGGCGGCGGCCTACCTGGAGTGCACGGTCGGCGGCGAGGTCTACTGGGGCGTCGGCATCGACGCGAACATCGTCACCGCGTCGCTCGAGGCGATCGTGAGCGCGGTGAACCGCGCCGCCGCGGCGGCGGCGTCCGGGTCCGTCTGAGACCACCCGCCGTCGTCACCTGATCTCCGATGCGTCACCTGATCGTCTGCATCTGGGCGATCAGGTGACGACGGCGATCCGTCCGCCCAGGTGGCGTCGTCGCTCGTGCACCTGATCGTCTCCAGCATGCGGACGCGGAACGATCAGGTGCACAAGGGCGCCGTATCCGTCGAGTACGTCACCTGATCGTCCATGGTCCACATGCTGGAGACGATCAAGTGGCGAAACGGAGATCAGGTGACCTGCCGCCGCTCACCCCGTGACGCGTAGCTTGACAGAACCGGACAAGTCTTGACAGCGGTAGAGGTATAGACCATCGTCGTCGCTCTGCGGATACGATCTTGCGACGCCGAGGAGCGACCCCATGGCCCTGCGGACCCGGAACCTCGTCATCCCGTTCGCCGTCGGAGCGCTGATCGCGGGAGGGTCTGGCGTCTTCGGCGCCGATCCCGAACCGGTCACCGCCGAGCAGACCGCGCTCGCCCAGGACCTCGACGCCATCCTGGCCGATCCGCGTCTCGACGGCGGGCAGGCGTCGGTCGTCGTCCGGGATGCGGCCACCGGCGAGGCGCTCTACGAGCACGATCCGGGCCAGCGGCTCATGCCGGCGTCGAACGAGAAGTTGCTGACCTCGGCGGTCGCGATGGATGTGCTCGGTGCCGACTACACGTTCTCGACGACGGTGGCCACGGCGGGCCGGCAGACGGGTCCGGTGCTGCGCGGTGACCTGTATCTGCGCGGCACCGGCGATCCCACCCTGCTCGCGGACGACTATGCCGAACTGGCGGCTCAGATCGCCGACGACGGGGTCCGGGTCGTCTCCGGGCGCGTGGTCGCCGACGACACCTGGTTCGACGACGTCCGGCTGGGCAACGACTGGGCCTGGGACGACGAGCCGTACTACTACGCTGCGCCCATCTCGGCGCTGACGGTCGCGCCCGACACCGATTACGACGCCGGCACGGTGATCGTGAACGTCGATCCCGGTGCCGCCGAGGGCAGCCCGGCCGTGGTCACGCTGACCCCGCACACCGACGCCGTCACCATCGTCAACGAGGCCACCACCAGTGCGGCGGGCAGCGGCGACGACGTCAGCGTCGAGCGCGAGCACGGCAGCGACCGCATCGTCGTCAGCGGCTCTGTCGCGGCCGGCGGCAGCGGCAGCAGCGAGTGGGCGAGCGTCTGGGAGCCCACCGTCTACGCCGCCGACGTGTTCACGAAGGCGCTGGCCGCCAAGGGAGTCCGGGTCACCGGTGCGCCGGTGCGCGGCGTCACCCCCGACGACGCCCGCGTGCTGGCCGAGCACACGTCCATGCCGCTCAGCGAGCTGATGGTGTCCTTCATGAAGCTCAGCAACAACGGGCACGGCGAGGTGCTGATCAAGGCCATGGGCCGGAAGGTGGCCGGAGCGGGCACGTGGTCGGCCGGGCTCGGAGTGCTGCGCGACGAGCTGCCCGGCTTCGGCGTCGACACCGCCACCGTCGCCAACCGGGACGGCTCCGGGCTGTCCCGGCGCAATCTCGTGCCGGCCGCGGAGATCACCGACCTGCTGCTCGCCGTGCAGGACCGGCCCTGGTTCGACACCTGGTACGAGGCGCTGCCGATCGCCGGCGTCTCCGACCGCATGGTCGGCGGGACGCTGCGCTCGCGGATGAGGAACACGCCGGCCGCGGGCAACGTCCATGCCAAGACGGGCTCGCTGACCGGTGCGTCGGCGCTGTCGGGTTACGTGGACGACGCCGATGGCCGACGGCTGATCTTCTCGATCATGTTCAACGACTACCTGAGCGGCAAGCCGTCTGACCTGGAGGACCGGATCGCCGTGCGGCTGGCGCAGCACACGCAGGAAGCGGCGGCCACGGCCCGGACGGCGGAGATCGAGGTCCCGACCGCCGAACTGCCCGACGATGTGGAGTGCTCCTGGGTCAAGGCCTGCTGACCGGCGGGGTCGTGCCGGGAGTTTGACGATGTGACCATGGTCGGTGACCATGGTGGTATGACGATGGCTGCTGCCACACCAGCGAGTCCGGCCCCCGATGGGGACGAGATCGGTGCCGGCCGGTTCAAGGCCGTCTGCCTGCAGGTGCTCGACGAGGTCGCGACCACCCGCCGGCCGGTCACCATCACAAAACGGGGTCGGCCGGTCGCCCGGTTGGTGCCGGTCGATCCGCCGGCGCCGCTGTTCGGCGCGTTGGCCGGCACGGTCGGCGAGTACGGCGATCTGGTCGCACCTGTCGAGGACGACTGGGACGCCCTGCGGTGATCGCCGAGGGACGTACCCACGTCCTGCTCGACACCCATGTCCTGGTGTGGATGCTGGCCGGCGACGAACGGCTGTCCCGCGAGGCCCGGCAACTGATCGAGAACGCGTCCTACGAGGGCGGCGCCGACGTCTGCGCCATCAGCCTGTGGGAGGTGTCCATGCTGGCGGAGAAGGGCCGGCTGCCGCTGTTCCGAGACGTCGGAGCATGGGTGGAGTCGGTGGCAACGCACCCCGCGCTGAACATCGTCCCGCTGGCGCCCGAGATCGCGGTTGCGAGCACCCGGCTGCCCGGGGAGCTGCACCGAGACCCGGCCGACCGCATGATCGTCGCGACCGCGCGCACGGTGAACGCCACGCTGGTCACGGCGGATCGCGCCCTGCTCGAGTACGGGGCGCAGGGGCACGTCCGGGTGCTCGCCGCCAGCGGATCCCCTTGATCATCGGCCATTGACCCCGTCATGGCGGGGTGAACAGCCGATGATCATAGGGCGATGGTTTCCTCCACGTGACCGAGGCACTTCGAAGTGCCGTCTTCCGCGCGGCGCGCCGGCGTCCGAGGATAGTCACAGGCACGAAAAGTAACCATCCTGGAGGAAGCCCGGTGGGCACGACGTTTTCCGAGATCGAGCAGGACTTCGCCGACATCCTCGGCGACATCGTGTACGCGACCATGACCACCGTCGACGGCCGCGGCCGCCCGCGGTCCCGGGTGCTGATCGCGGTGTGGGAGGTGATCGACGGGGCGCCCCTGGGCTGGCTCGCGACGTTCCCGACGCCGGTGAAGACGGCGCACCTGGCCGTGAACCCGCACGCGTCGTTCTCGTACTGGAGCCCCAAGCAGAACGCCGTCGCCGTCGACACCGTCGCGACCTGGGTCGAGGGCCGGGCCGACAAACAGCACGTCTGGGACCTCTACCAGGCCGGCAGCCCACGCGGCGTGGGCTACCCGCCCGGCCGGTTCTGGCGTTCACCGGCCGATCCCGCCTTCGGGGTGCTGCGGTTGGAACCGTACCGAGTCCAGGTGCTGCGCGGCGTCGAACTCGCCGCTGGGCGGCCGTCGCGCATCTGGGCGCCCGCCATCGCCTCTTGATCATGGGGAGGGGTGGCGTGGCCGGACGGTGTTGATCTCGGCAGCGGATAAAGTGGGCCGCGTGGCGCTCTATCGTGACGAGGGGGTGGTCCTCCGCACCCAGAAGCTGGGTGAGGCCGACCGCATCGTCACGCTGCTGACCAGGGCCAACGGTCGCGTCCGGGTGGTCGCCAAAGGGGTACGCCGCACCACCAGCCGGTTCGGCGCTCGGCTCGAACCGTTCATGCATGTCGACGCCCAGTACGCCACGGGCCGCACCTTCGACATCGTCACTCAGGCCGAGACGATCGCACCGTACGGCATGAGCATCACCGACGACTATGGCCGCTACACCGCCGGAACCGCCATCCTGGAGACCGCTGAGCGGCTCACCGCCGAGGAGCGCGAACCGGCCGTCCAGCACTATCTGCTGCTGGTCGGGGCGTTGCGCACGCTCGCCGGCGCCGAGCACGACCCCGGCCTGGTGCTCGACGCCTACCTGTTGCGAGGGCTGTCGATCGCCGGGTTCGCGCCGAGTTTCTCCGACTGCGCCCGTTGTGACGCGGGCGGTCCGCACCGGCTCTTCTCCGTCCAGGCCGGCGGCATGGTCTGTCCGTCGTGCCGGCCGTCGGGAACGGTCGCTCCGGCACCGGACACGGTCGCACTGTTGGGGGCGCTGCTCACCGGTGACTGGGCGGTGGCCGACGCCAGCGAGCCGCGCACCCGGCGCGAAGCCAGTGGCATCACGGCGGCGTTTCTGCAGTGGCACCTGGAGCGGGGGCTGCGGTCGCTGGGCCTGGTGGAGCGGTGAGGCGGACGTACACGCCCCCGACGCCGCATCCGTCGGGAGCGGTGCCGCCCCCGGTGCCGCCGGATTTGGTGCCGGCGCATGTGGCGCTGGTCATGGACGGTAACGGCCGGTGGGCCAATGCGCGTGGGCTGCCGCGCACGAAGGGTCACGAGGCCGGCGAGGCGGTCCTGCTGGACGTCATCCACGGCGCCATCGAGATCGGCATCCGGCACTTGTCGGTGTACGCGTTCTCGACCGAGAACTGGCGGCGGTCGCCGGAGGAGGTCCGCTTCCTGATGGGCTTCAACCGTGCCGTGATCCGTCGTCGCCGTGACGAGTTGGATGCGCTCGGGGTGCGGATCCGCTGGGCGGGGCGCCGGCCGCGGCTGTGGAAGAGCGTCATCGGTGAGCTTCAGGATGCCGAGCAGCGCACTCGCGGCAATGACGTCATCACGTTGCAGTTCTGCGTCAACTACGGTGGCCGGGCCGAACTGGGCGACGCTGCCGCGGCATTGGCCGCCGATGTCGCGGCGGGGCGGCTGCGGCCGGACAAGGTCAATGAACGTACGCTCGGGCGCTATCTCTACAATCCCGATCTACCGGATGTCGATCTGTTCGTCCGGCCGTCGGGGGAGCAGCGTACGTCGAATTTCATGCTGTGGCAGTCCGCATATGCCGAAATGGTCTTCCTGGACACGTTGTGGCCCGACTTCGACCGCCGGCAGTTGTGGGAGGCGGTCGAGATCTACGCGCGGCGTGATCGCCGGTACGGGGGAGCGGACCCTGCAGCGCCCGCTGTGTGACTTGGAGTGGTGGCCTGCTGCGTCCGGGGATCCCCACCGCCGGTCAGACGGGTCCCATGTCGCGCTCTTCGCGCCAGCCGAGGTTGGTGGCCATGCGCATGAGGACGTCGACGGCGATGCGGTATTCGTCCTCGCTGATGCCGGCGGTGACGCGCTCGCGATCGGCGGCGACGGCGGCTTGGATGTCCATCAGGGCTTTGACGCCGGTGTCGGTCAGCGCGACGCGGTCCGTGCCGACGGGGGTGGCCCAGCCGCGATTGCAGAGGTCGTCGACGACGGGGCGGACGGTCGGCATGTGGGGTGCGAGGTAGAGCGCGGCTTCATCGTCGATGTGCGCGTAGGTGGCCGGCCCGGATTCGAGCAGATTCAGGATCTGCCAATGCCGTGGTGTGACGGCGGCGCTGCCCAGGACGGCGTCGAAGCCCTGGTCGATCAGCCGATCGACGAGCTTGAGCCAATACCCGATGGGGTGCCGCTCTTCGGGCGCCCTGGACGCGTTCATGAAACCCCTCTGAACCGACAAGTCGTGGTGACACGTACAGGCAAAATTACCGGTCTGTGCGCTTGGTGCACCGGATAACGACCCGCCCGTCACGATGTGATTCGCCATCATCGCATTTCGACAACACTGTCGGGCAGGCGTTCAGGCAATTCCGTTCATGATCACTCTTTGAATGACGATGACGACAGGGTGGCCGCTCGTGTGTGGGACGGCCGACGGTGCGCCGGCGCTGTGGGCGCCTCACCCAGCTGAGGCCAGTCGCGCGGCGCGGTCCTCGAGGTAGCGCTGCTCGGGCAGGCTGGTGGTGCGGCGGGCGGCGAGCTCGTACGCGGCTCGGGCGGCCTCGGCGTCGCCGGCCATCTCCAGCAGGTGGGCCCGGACCGCCTCCAGCCGGTGGTGTTCGGCCAGCCGGCTGTCGGACTCGAGCGTTACCAGCAGCTCGAGGCCCGCGTGCGGCCCGTGCACCATGGCGACGGCGACCGCGTGGTTCAGGGTGACCATCGGGTTCGGCGCGAGGCGCCCCAGCAGTTCGTACAGGGCGAGGATCTGCTCCCAGTCGGTGTCCTCGGCCCGCCCGGCTTCGTCGTGGACGGCGGCGATGGCGGCTTGCACCTGGTAGGGGCCTACCCGGGTGCGGCTGAGCGCGTCGGTGATGAGAGCGACGCCCTCGGTGATGGCCTCGGCGTTCCACAGCGCACGGTCCTGTTCGGCGAGGGGCACGAGGGTTCCGTCCGCGCGGGCACGGGCCGGCCGGCGGGCATCGGTGAGCAGCATCAGCGCCAGCAGGCCGGCGACTTCGCCGTCGTCGGGGAGCAGACGATGCACCTGGCGGGTCAGACGGACCGCTTCGGCGGTGAGCTCGACGCGATGCAGGTCGGCGCCGGACGTCGCGGTGTAACCCTCGTTGAAGATGAGGTAGAGCACGTGCAGCACGGCGCGCAGCCGTCCTTCGCGTTCGTCGGCCGGCGGCAGCTGGAACGCGACGCCGCTGGTCTTGATGCTCTGCTTGGCCCGGCTGATGCGTTGCGCCATGGTCGACTCGGGCACCATGAACGCCCGCGCGATCTGTGCCGTCGTGAGGCCGCCGACCGCTCGGAGCGTGAGCGCCACCTGCGACGGCGCCGACAACGCCGGATGGCAGCACATGAACAGCAGCGTGAGGGTGTCGTCCTGCGACGGCGGCGCCTCGTCGGCCGGCGGCGCGGCGAACAGCACGTCGGACGGCGTCAGCGCGGCGGCCGTCTCCTCGCGGCGGCGCCGAGCGGACTCGCTGCGCAACTGGTCGGTGAGCCGACGGGACGCGACGGTGATGAGCCAGGCCCGCGGGTTGTCCGGCACGCCTTGGTCCGGCCACTGCACCGAGGCGGCGAGGAGTGCGTCCTGGACGGCGTCCTCGGCGGCGTCGAAGTGGCCGTAACGGCGCACGAGCGCGCCGAGCACGTGCGGTGCCTGCTCGCGCAGCTGCTCCTCGATGCCGTTCACGGTGACCCATTGTGGGTCACGCCACCGACAACGTGCTCAGTGCTCGTCGTAGTGGCGCCCGTGCGCGGCATGCAGGTGGCCGTCGTGCAGGTAGTCGGTGTGGTTGCCGTGTTCGACGGTGGGGTGGCCGCAGTCCGGGTCGTGCCGGTGCGGATGTGTGCCGGCCGGTACATGAGCACCGGTGACGCGGGGGTCCTCGGCCGCCGCCGCGGGCGAGGCGTTGCGCCGTCGCCGCAGGGCCGTGCCGAGGGGCCAGGCCAGCACGAACCCGGCCAGCGAGGCCACCACGATGCTCGCGCCCGGTGCGACGTCGACGTAGTACGAGAAGATGACGCCGGCCACGGACGGCACCAGCCCGAGCACCAGCGCCAGCGAGAACGTGGTGCGGAAACTGCGGGTGAGCTGCTGCGACGTCGCCACCGGCACCACCATCAGCGCGCTGACAAGCAGCAGCCCGACCGTCCGCATCGCGACGCTGACGGTGACCGCGGCCATCACCGCGATCAGCATGCTGTACAGGCGCACCGGCAGGCCGGTGACCCGCGCGAACTCCTCGTCCTGGCAGATCGCGAACAGCTGCGGCGCCAGCCCGACGGCCAGTGCGATGACCACGACGGCCAGCACGGCGACCACCCACAGGTCGTCACCGGACACCGTCGTGATGGAGCCGAACAGGTACGTGTTCAGGGTGGCGGCCGTACTGCCGGCCAGCCCGGTGAGCAGCACGCCGCCGGCGATGCCGCCGTAGAACAACATGGCCAGGGCGACGTCGGCGGAGGCCTTGCCGCGGGCCCGGACGATGTCGATGGTGAGTGCGCCGGCGATGGCGACGACGACGGACGTCCATGCCGGCGCCCAGCCGGTCAGCAGGCCGACAGCGACGCCGGTCAGCGCGACGTGCCCGATGCCGTCGCCCACGAGCGCCAGCCGCCGCTGCACCAGGTAGGTGCCGACGGCGGGCGCGGCCAGGCCGGTCAGCACCGCGGCGATCAGCGCGCGCTGCATGAAGTCGTAATCGAGGAAGCTCATCCGAACAGCCGCCCAGCTTCGTCGTTGTCGCCGTAGTCGTGATGGTCGGGTGGCCCGGTGAGTGTCATGGCAGGCGCCGGCAGCGGGCCGTCGTGCACGACCCGGCCGCCGTCGAGGATGACGCCACGGTCGACCAGCGGGGCCAGCGGGCCCATCTCGTGCAGCACGAGCAGTACCGTGCGGCCCGAGGCGACGAAGGTCCGCAACGCGCGGGCGAACGCTTCCTGGCTGCGCTGGTCGACGCCGGCGTTCGGCTCGTCGAGGACCATCAGGTCCGGCTCGCTGGCCGCGGCGCGGGCGATGAGCACCCGCTGCTGTTGACCGCCGGAGAGCGTGTCGACGCTTCGGCCGGCCAGCTCGGACAGCCCGACCAGTTCGATGGCGTGGTCGATGGCGTCGCGGTCGGTTCGCCGGGACGGCTGGAACAGCCGTCGGTGCGCCAGCCGACCGGCGGCGACGACCTCACGCACGGTGGCCGGAACGCCGGCCGCGGCGGTGGTGCGCTGCGGCACGTAGCCGATGCGCCGCCAGTGGCGGAACGACCCGAGTGGCGACCCGAACAGCTCGATGTCGCCGGCCGCCGGTCGCACCAGGCCGACGATGGCGCGCACCAGGGTCGACTTGCCCGACCCGTTGGCACCCAGCAGCGTCACGACCTCGCCCTCGCTGACGCGGACGTCGACGCCGTGCAGCACCGGGCGCTCGTCGAGCTCCACGCGCAAGCCGCGGACGTCGACGACGGGTGATCTCATGACGACACCGTACTCAGGAACACCCGTTGGCCGTCCGCAGTGCCTCCAGGTTGGCGCGCATCAGGTCGAAGTAGTCCTGATCGGCCGTCTCGTCGGTCAGGCCCTCGATCGGGTCGAGCACCGCGGCCTCCACGCCGAGGTCGCCGGCGAGCGTCTCCGCCACGGCCGGGCTGACCAGCCGCTCGTAGAAGATGGTGCTGACACCCTCGGCCTTGACGACGTCGTGCACCTGGGCCAGCCGCTCCGGCGAGGGCTCGGCCTCCGGGTCGATGCCGGAGATGCCCACCTGCTCCAGGTTGTACTTGTCGGCCAGGTACCCGAACGCCTCGTGCGCGACGACGAACACCTGCCGCTCGCACTGGCCCAGGCCGGTGGCGAACTCCTCGTCCAGGTCGTGCAGGTCGGCGATGAGGTCGTCGGCGTTGGCGTGGTAAGCGTCGGCGTTGTCCGGGTCGAGGTCGGCCAGCCGGTCGGCGACGGTCTCGGCGATCGGCTCCAGGTTGGCGGGGTCGAGCCAGATGTGCGGGTCGCCGTCGAGGTCGCCGTGGTCGTGGCCTTCGTGGCCCTCCTCGGCATGGTCGTCGGCGTGGTCGTCGCCGTGCTCCTCGTCGCTGTGTTCGTCGTCGGAGTGCGCTTCGTCGGTGTGCTCGTCTTCGGCATGGTCGTCGCCGTGCTCGTGATCGCTCTCGTGCTCGTCGAGCAGGGTGACCAGCTCGGCGGTGTCCAGGCCACGGTCCTCGGCGTTCTGCTCGACGGCCTCGTCGACGGACGGCTGGAAGCCGCCCAGATAGACGACGAGGTCGGCGTCGGTCACCGCGCCGACCTGGCGCGCGGACAGCTCGAGGTCGTGTGGCTCGCCGCCGGGCTGGGTGAGATTGTCGACGGAGGCGTGGTCACCGGCGACGCGCTCGGCGACGAAGGCGAGCGGATAGAACGACGCGAGCACGCTCGGCCCGTCGTCACCGGCGGTGGCGTCGTCGTCGGAGCCACAGGCGGAAAGGGCCAGGCCGGTCATGGCGAGAGCGGTCAGCCCGGACGCTGCCGCACGACGAGTCTTCATGGGACACATTCTCATCAAGACTGACAACCATTGTCAAAACAGGCGACCCCGTGGTACGTCCGCCCAGCCCCTCGCCCACCCGCCGGCCAAGGTTGATCTTGGAGTTTTCGCGGGATCAATCGGGCAATCAGGGCCCCAATTGCCCCATTGCTCCAAGATCAACGGGGCGGGCTTTCGCGTCCGGGGCGGGGCGGTGCCGGCAGGACTACACTGACATGGTAATGAGAATCGACTGGCCGGGTTCGCCTCCGGCCGGACGGCCAGGCCCTCCACTAGGGTGGAACGGCCCGGTGATGAGTGCCATCGAACGAGCAGGGAGGCGGGCCACACACGTGTCGGCACGCGAACAACCGGTCAAGGAGCACCGCCGGACGCGGCAGCGCGCCGCGGTCGACGAGGTGCTCGACGAGACCGAGGACTTCATCAGCGCCCAGGAGTTGCACTCCGTGCTGCGGGACCGGGGCGCCGGCGTGGGGCTGGCCACGGTCTACCGAACTCTGCAGACGTTGGCCGACGACGGCAAGGTCGACGTCCTGCGCTCCGACGGCGGCGAGGCCGTCTATCGCCGCTGCGTGCGCGAGGAGCATCACCACCACCTGGTCTGCCGCTCGTGCGGGGCGACGGTGGAGATCGCCGGTCCGGCGGTGGAGCGCTGGGCCTCGTCGGTCGCTGAGAAGCACGGGTACGTCGACGTCTCGCACACGCTGGAGATCTTCGGTACCTGCCCGCGCTGCGCTGCTCGGTCCTGAGCGCACCCGGTCGTCGGGCTCCCATGATCAGGTGAGACAACGAACCTCGAACGTCACCAGGCGTTCTCCCGCTTCGCCATGCATGCCCGGTGAAGCGGGAGGACGCCTGGTGACGTCCCGCACGGTCTGGCGCCCTGAAATTTCCCCTCTTGTCCGCCTCAGGGGTGCCTGGTACCTTCAGTCAATCGTTTGACTAGGAGGTGCCGTGAGCGTTGCTGTCGACCTCGGGGGCCGCCGTGCCCTGGTCACCGGGGGTGCCGGTGGCCTCGGCCTGGCCTGTGCCCGGGCGCTCGTGGACGCCGGTGCCCGCGTCGCGGTCTGCGATCTGCCGGGTGACGGCGTGAAGGGCGCCGTCGGCGAACTCGGCGACGCGGCGTTCGGGATCGAGGCGGACCTCACCGAGACCGGCCGGCCGGCGGCAGTGGTCGAGGCGGCGGTCGCCGGGCTGGGTGGCCTCGACACCCTCGTCAACTGCGCCGGCATCATGGAGACCACGCCGATGGCCCAGGTCGGCGAGGCCGCCTGGCGGCGCATCGTCGACGTCAACCTCACCGCGACGTTCCTGGTCACCCAGGCCGCCGCGAACGCCATGGCCGGCCACGGTGGCGCCGTCGTCACCCTGGCTTCGGTGGCCGGGCGGTCCGGGCGTCCCAACGCGGTCCACTACGCGGCCAGCAAGGCGGCGCTGCTGTCCATGACCAAGTCGGCGGCGATGGCGTACGGGCCGGCGGTTCGCGTCAACGCCGTGTGCCCGGGCGTCTTCCGCACGCCGATGTGGGACGGCATCATCGCCGACCGCGGCCGCGAGTTCGGCCCCGGCGCCGGCGAGGCCTACCTGCGGGAGGTCACGTCCGCGGCGCCGCTGCGCCGGGAGGGCCGCCCCGGCGAACTCGCCGCCGTCGTGCTGTTCCTCGTCAGCGACCTCGCGTCCTACGTGACCGGCCAAGCGGTCAACGTCGACGGCGGATTGGAGATGCATTGATGGCCGGTGGTGCGATTCCGGGGCCGTTCCGGCTGCTCACCGCGTTGTACGCGGACGAGCCGATGACACGCGTGTTCAGCGAGGAGGCCACCGTCGACGGGTGGTTGCGCGCCGAGCTGGCGCTGTGCCAGGCGCAGGCGAGCGTCGGCGTCGTCGACGACGAGGACGTCCAGGCGCTGAAGCGGCGCATCGCGGAGCGGCCGGTCGACCTGCCGACACTGTGGGCGGAGTCGCGCAACGTCGGCTACCCGGTATTGCCCCTGGTGCGGCAGCTGGCCGATCCGGTCGACGGGTCCAGGCCGCCGCGGGTGCACTGGGGCGCGACCACGCAGGACATCATGGACACCGGGCTGGTGCTGCAGCTTGCCGCGGCCGGGCGGCGGCTCGAGGAGCTGCTGCGCGAACTCGGCGACGCCCTGGCCGTGTTGACCGAGCGGCACCGGGGAACCGTGATGGCCGCCCGGACCCACGCCCAGCAGGCGGTGCCGACCACATTCGGAGCCAAGATCGCCGCGTACCTCGGCCAGGTGACGCGGAACCTGGCCCGCCAGCGGGCGGCGACGACAGCGGTCAGTGTCGTCTCGCTCTACGGCGCCGGCGGCACGTCGGCGGCGCTGGGAACGGCGGCGGGTGCCGTCCGGCGGGCGATGGCCGGCGAGCTCGGGCTGGCCGCGGACGACGTCCCGTGGCACGTGGCGCGCGACCGACTCGTCGAGTTCGGTGCGGCCTGCGCGGCCGCCGCCGGGACGGCCGGCCGGTTCGGGCGTGAGGTCGCGGACCTGTCCCGGACCGAGATCGCCGAGGTGCGCGAGATCGACGGCCACCATCGGGGCGCGTCGTCGACCATGCCGCAGAAGCGCAACCCGATCTCGTCGGAGGCGATGCTCGGGTTCAGCGTGCACGCGGCCACCCTGCTGCCCGGGCTGTACCGGGCGCTCGAGGCCGGTCACGAACGAGCCACCGGCGAATGGCAGGCCGAGTGGATGATCCTGCCGGACCTGGCCTGCAGCACGGCCGCAGCGGTGGCGCTGGCCGCCGGCACGGCGCACGGCCTGCAGGTCGACCCCGCAGCCATGGCGGCGAACATGGGCGCCGAGGGCGGGTCGGTGCTGTCCGAGGCGTACATGATGCGCTTGGCGCCGCACCTGGGACGAGAGAAGGCGCACGACACCGTCTATGCGGCCGCGGGGCGGGCTCGCGCCGAAGACACGACGCTCGACGACGTCCTGCGGCGCACCGCCGAGGTCGTCGCACTGCTGCCCGACGGCATCACCCCCGGCGAGTACGTCGGCGAGGCCGAATCGATCTGCGACCGCGCCCTGGAGGCGTGGTCGGTCCAGCGAGAGGCGAAGGGACGATGACGGAAACGGAGACCGGCACCGAGGTGCTGCTGCGCGATCTATGCGACATGTGGCGCGTCAGGTTGCTCGAGGAGAAGATCCGCGACCTCCGCCTGAACGGCGACGTCGTCGGCTCGGTGCACCTGTGCATCGGGCAGGAGGCAGGCCCGGTGGGAGCCTGCTCGGCGCTGGAGCCGGCCGACGCGCTGTTCGCGACGTACCGCGGGCACGGGTGGGCGCTGGCCCGCGGCGTGCCGGCCGTGGGCATCCTGGCGGAGTTGCTGGGCCGGGCGACCGGCGTCAACGGCGGGCGTGGCGGGTCGGCGTACTTCAGCGCGCCCGAGTACGGCTTCCACGGTGAGAACTCCATCGTCGGGGGTGGGGCTCCGTTGGCGGTGGGCGCGGCACTGGCCGGCCGGTTCGACGGCACCGGGCGGGTGGCCCTGTGCGTCTTCGGCGACGGCGCGATGAACCAGGGCTCGGTGCACGAGTCGATGAACTTCGCCGCCGCGTTCGACCTGCCGGTCGTCTTCGTCTGCGAGAACAACGAGTACTCCGAGCTGACGCCGATCCGCGACATGGTCCGCGCCGACGTGCTCGCCGACCGGGCCCGGGCCTACGGGATCCTGGGCGAGCGGATCGACGGCAACGATCCCGCCGTGGTCCGTGACCGGGTCGGCGATGCCGTCCAGAGCGCTCGCGAGGGCGGCGGCCCGGTCCTGCTGGAGCTCATGACGGCGCGTTTGGTGGGCCACTACATCGGCGACGCCGAGCAGTACCGGCAACCCGGTGAGCTGGAACGGCTGGCCGAGAACGAGCCCATCGCCCGGCTGGAGCGGACGCTGCGCTCGGCGGGGACACCCGAACCCGAGATCGAGGCGGCGCGCGACGATGCCGCCCGCGAGATCGAGACGGCGACGCAGGAGGCGTCGGCCGCCCCGTTGGCCGACGCCGAGGCCGTGAGGAGGCACGTGCATGCCTGAGATCCGCAAGCTCTCGTACGGCGAGGCGGCCAACGCGGCCCTGCGCCGCGCCCTGGAGGAACGGCCCGAGGTCCTGGTGTACGGCGAGGACGTCGGCGTGCCGGGCGGCGTGTTCGGGGTGACCAAGGGCCTGCGCAAGCAGTTCGGCGACCGCGTGTTCGACACTCCCATCAGCGAGTCGGCCATCATCGGCTCCGCCGTCGGTGCCGCCATGTTCGGTCGGCGGCCGGTGGTCGAGATCATGTGGACCGACTTCTTCCTGGTCGCGTTGGACCAAGTGGTGAACCAGGCGGCGAACGTCCGCTACGTGTCGGAAGGTCGGCTCACCGCACCGATCACCATCCGCACCCAGCAGGGTGTCGCCCCGGGGTCGTGCGCCCAGCACTCGCAGAGCCTCGAGGCGTTCTTCCTGCACACGCCCGGCATCCGGGTGTGCATGCCGGTGACCGCCCAGGATTCCTACGACCTGCTGCTGTCGTCGATCGCGTGTGACGACCCCGTCGTCGTGATCGAGAACCGCACGCTCTATCACGGCGGCAAGCAGGAGGTGAGCGTCGGTGGGCCGGTGGCCGCGATCGGCGGCCTGCGCACCCGCCGCTCCGGCACCGCGGCCACTGCGGTGACCTGGGGCGCGATGTCCCGGCAGGTGGTTGACGCCGCCGACGTCCTCGCCGCGGAGGGCCAGGAGGTCGAGGTGCTCGAGACGCCCTGGCTGGACCCGTTCCCGTGGGACGAGGTGTTGACGTCCGTCGCGAAGACGCGCCGGCTCGTCGTGGCTCACGAGGCCAACCGCACCGGCGGCTTCGGCGCGGAGGTGCTCGCGCGGGTGGCGGAGGCGGGCATCGAGCTGGCGGCGCCACCGGTGCGGGTGGCCGTGCCGGACCTGCGGCTGCCCTCGGCGCCAGGACTGGCGGCCGCGGTGGTTCCGGCGGCCGACGATGTCACCGGAGCGCTGCGGCAGGTGGTGGCGGCCCGCTGAGTACGGCGGACCGCCGTACTCAATCGATTGACCAGCCGTCCGCCCGGAACGGCGCCGGACGGCACCCAGGACCGAGAAGATCGAGAGGACTGGCATGAGGCACCACAACGGAGTGAGGTCCGCTGCATTCGCCGGCGTGCTGGCGGTGGCTCTGGCCGCGTGCGCGACCGAGGCGACCACCGACGAGACCGGGGCGGAGGAGTCGGGCGGGTCCGAGAGCTGCCGGATCGCGATCGACAACGGCTCCGGCACCGGCTTCCCGTACCCCAACGCCGGAGCGAACGGCATCATCGACAAGGCCGAGGAGCTCGGCTGCGAGGTGATCGCGCACCTGGACGGCAAGAGCGACGTCCAGACCGAGGCCGCGAACGTCCAGAACATCATCGCCCAGGAGCCCGACGGTGTGATCATCATCCCGGCGAACGCGGCCGAGGCCGGCCGGTTCGTCGACCAGATGACCGAGGCCGGCATCAAGGTGGTCAGCTTCCACAGCATCATCGGCGCGGACCGGGCCATCGACGACGTCTACCCGTCGCTCAGCTCCCTGGTCATCGAGAACGAGACGGGCGTCGGCGCGATGGTCGGCGAGGCCATGATGGAGAGCGTCCCGGAGGGCGGGCCGATCGGCCTGGTGCTGGGCGCTCCGGGCTATGCCGAGAACACCCTGCGGGTGGAGGAGTTCCGCGCGGTCACCGAGGGGACCTTCGAGATCGTCGCCGAGCAGCCCGGCGGCTGGGTCGCCGACCAGGGGCAGACGGCGTGCGCCTCGATGCTCAACGCCAACCCCGGGATCGTCGGCTTCTACGCGATCTCCGACGACATGGCGGTCGGCTGCCAACAGGCGGTCGACGCGGTCGGGTCCAGCGCCGTCGTGTGGGGCGTCGGCGGTGCGCAGCTGGGCATCGACTCGATCGCCGCCGGCGGCATGGACGGCACCGTCTGCTACAAGCCGTACGACGGCGGCGCCCGCGCGATGGAGGAACTCAAGAAGGCCATCGACGACGACTCCTACGGCACCGGCGAGCTGGTCTTCTACGACACGCCAGTGATCACCGCGGAGAACGTCGACGAATGCGAGCCGCAGTGGTGACCGCCGGGCGCGGCGCGGTGGCGACGTGAGCGGCGTCCTGCTCGAGGCCCGCGGTGTCTCGAAGCGGTTCCCCAACGGGACCGAGGCATTGCGGCAGGTGAGCCTCACCGTCGACGAGGGCTCGATCCACGGGCTGGTCGGCGCGAACGGTGCCGGCAAGTCCACCCTGTTCAAGATCATCGCAGGTGCCCTGCCGCCGACGGCCGGACGGATCCGGTGGCGCGGCGCGGATGTCGACTGGAACGCCCCGGGCGACTCCCGGGCGGCCGGTGTCTCGACCATCCACCAGCACATCCCGCTGGTGCCCACGCTGACGGTGCTGGAGAACGTCTACATCGGTGAACTCTCCGGGGTGTTCCGCAAGGCGCCGTTGCTGCGGCGCTACGAGGAGCTGTGCGAGCGGCTGGGCTATCGGGCCGACCCGGACCGTGAGGTCGGCCAGCTGCCCCTGGGGGAGCGGCAGATGGTCGCCGTCGCCCAGGCCCTGGCCGGCGGCGCGGCCTTGGTGTGCATGGACGAGCCGACGGCGTCGATGGCGAGTGCCGAGGTCGATGTACTGTTCGCGGCGGTCCGCCGGCTGCGCGCCGACGGGGTCTCGTTCGTGTTCTGCTCGCACTTCCTCGACCAGGTGCTGGAGCTCACCGATGCGATCACGGTGCTGCGCGACGGACAGGTGGTGGCGTCCGCGCCGACGGCGAGCCTGGACGAGAACACGCTCGTCGACGCGATGGTGGGGCGGGACCTGCACGCGATCGAGGAGCACCGCGCCGAGCCGATGCCGGCCGGCGCGCCGGTGCTGCTGGAGGCTCGCGGCCTGGCGTCTCCGGGACGGCTCGACGGCGTGGATCTCACCGTCCGCTCCGGCGAGATCGTCGGTGTCGCGGGGATGCTCGGCTCGGGCCGGTCGGAGCTGCTCGAAGCCCTGTTCGGGGCCGACTCGCGGTGCTCGGGAACGGTGAGCGTCCGCGGTGAGCCGGTGCCGCACCGGGTGCGGGCCCGGGTCGAGGCCGGTGTCGCGCTGGTACCGGAGGACCGCGCCCGCCAGGGGCTGGTGCCGGCCTGGGAGATCTGGCGCAACGTGTCCCTGCCGGGCATCGCCGAGCTGTCGCGTCACGGCGTGCCCGACCACGCCGCAGAGCTCGACCGCGCGGAGCGGGCCATCGCCGACCTCGGTATCCGTACGCCGTCCGCCGAGACCCCGGTGGCAGCGCTGTCCGGCGGGAACGCCCAGAAGGTGGTCTTCGCCAAGTGGCTGTTCGGCGGCGGCCACGTCTTCCTGCTGGACGAGCCGACGGTCGGGGTGGACGTCGGCGCCAAGGCGGACATCCTCCGGCTCGTGCGCGGGTTCGCCGCGGCGGGCAAGGCGGTGGTGATCGTGTCCTCGGCCTTCGAGGAGTTGCTGGCGGTTGCCCACCGCATCGTGGTCATGCGCGCGGGACGGGTCGTCGCCGAGCGCCTGGCCGCCGAGACCGACGAACCGGAGCTGCTGGCGTTGTCCAGCGGCCTGACGACCGTGAGTGGAGCGAGCCGACGATGACGACCACCCTGTCCCGAGCGGCCGACTCCGTGCGGTCCCGGCCGGCCCCGACCATGCGCCAGCGCACCGAACCGTTCCGGCTGCACCGTGCCGGCGTCGTGTACGCCTTCGCGCTGATCCTGATGACCTTCACACTGGCAGCCGAGTTCACCGGCCGCCCGTTCTACCTGTCGCCCGTGAACACCGCGAACATCCTCGACCAGACGGTTCAGGTGGGCATCCTCGCGGTCATCATGACCATCTGCCTGATCAGCGGCAATTTCGACCTGTCGGTGGGCGCGACCGCGGCCCTGGGCGCCGGTGTCACGCTGACGGTGCTCAACGCCGGCAGCGGCGTGGCCGTCGCGGTGCTGGCCGGGCTCGGCACGGGCGCCGCGATGGGCCTGCTCAACGGCGTCCTCGTGCAACTGGTGGGCGTCAACGCGTTCATCGTGACGCTGGGCACCATGACCGGCGTGCGCGGGCTGCTGTTCATCCTCACGGACGGGCAGAGCATCCAGACCGACCACGACGGCCTCGGCAACGTGTTCACCGGGGTGCTGCCGCTCAACGCCAAGGTGTGGGTGGCGATCGGCGGCGTGGTGCTCGTCGCGCTGGGGCTTCGGTCGCTGCGGCGCGAACGCCAGGGGCTGGTGGCCAGCGGGTACGGGCCGTGGATGGTGGGCGCCGGGGTGCTGATCGCGGCGGTGGCGCTGGCGTTCCTGCCCACCCGGTGGGAACTGACGACGCAGGTCTACATCTTCCTCGGCGTCGCCGTCGTGGCCTGGCTCGTCCTGCGGTTCACCGCGGTCGGGCGCCGCCTGTACGCCGTCGGCGGCAACACCGAGGCCGCCCGGCTCTCCGGCATCGACGTGGCGCGGTACAAGATCACTCCGTTCGTGCTGAACGGCCTCTTCGCGTCGCTGGTCGGCATCCTGTACGTCTCGCGGTTCTCCGCGATCAACCCGCAGGCGATGAGCGGCCTGGAGCTGACGGTGCTGGCCGCGGCCATCCTGGGCGGCACGTCGCTGTTCGGCGGCGCGGGCAACGTCCTCAAGTCCGTCGTCGGCGCGCTGATCCTGTTCACGCTGATCAACGGCTTCGGCGTGCTCAACCTGGGCGCCAACTACCAGGACCTCATCAAGGGCGTCGTGATCATCGGCGCCGCCACCATCTACGTCCTGGCCGAGCGGCGGGGGCAGCGCAACCGGCGGGTCGACGACCCAGGCGGCGACGGCAGCGGTGATCCGCCGGACACCCCGGCCGGACCACCCGGTCCGGCGTCCGCGGCAGTGGAACCGGAACGGCCCGCAGCGAGGCCGGCCCCGTGAGCGGGCCGGCCGGCACGGTGACCGGGATCTGGCACTTCAGCTTCACCGTCTCCGACCTGGACGCTTCGGTGGCGTTCTACCGCGACCTGCTCGGCATGACCCTGGTGCACGTGCAGGATCAGGACAACGACTACACCCGCTCGCTGGT
This sequence comes from Jiangella gansuensis DSM 44835, assembly GCF_000515395.1. Classification (NCBI taxonomy): domain Bacteria; kingdom Bacillati; phylum Actinomycetota; class Actinomycetes; order Jiangellales; family Jiangellaceae; genus Jiangella; species Jiangella gansuensis. The sequence goes on from NZ_KI911782.1 coordinate 3,691,052, forward strand.
CGGGTACCCGGACGCCCGGCTGCGGGTGGCGCAGCTGAGCGCCGGGCCCGCCTCGGGCACCGGTTCCTCGCACGACCTGGAACTGGTGCAGTACCTGGCTCCGGAACGGCCCTCGCTGGACCCCGAGCGGGGCCGGGCCGGTGCCGCGCACCTGGCCTTCGTCGTCGACGACGCCGGGGCGGCACACGCCCGGCTGGCCGCCGCCGGCGTACGGTTCCTGTCGCCGCCCAACGCCATCACCGCCGGCGCCAACCGGGGCGGCTACACCTGCTACTTCTTCGATCCCGACGACATCACGCTCGAGCTGGTCCAGCCGCCGCCGTGACCGTCGCGGCGTCCCGCAGTCCCTACACTCTGGCCAGGAGGTTCGATCACCGCATGAGAGTCGTCGACGCGCATCAGCACTTCTGGGACCTCGAGGCGGTCGCCTACCCGTGGCTCACGCCCGCCGACGGCCCCATCCACCGCACCTTCGACTGGCCCGACCTGGAACCCGAGCTGACCGCCGCCGGGGTCGACGCCACCGTCCTGGTGCAGGCGGCCAACTCCGTCGAGGACACCGAGGCGATGCTGGCCCAGGCCGACCGGCACCCCGAGGTCGCGGGCGTCGTCGGCTGGGCCGACCTCACCGACACCGCCGCCGCGGCGGCGGTGCTCGACCGGTTCGCCGCCGACCCCCGGTTCGTCGGCATCCGGCACCTCATCCACGACGAGCCCGACCCGGACTGGCTGCTGCAGGACGCCGTGCTCGACAACCTGGGGCTGCTGGCCGAGCGTGACCTGAGCTTCGACGTCGTGGCCGTCCTGCCGCGGCACCTTGGGCACGTCCCCACGCTGGCCGAGCGCCACCCCGGCCTTCGGCTGGTCATCGACCACCTGGCCAAACCGCCGATCCGGGAGCGCGGCTGGGAACCGTGGGCGTCGCTGCTGCGCCGCGCCGCGGAGTACCCGAACGTCCATGCGAAGGTCTCGGGCCTGAACACGGCGGCGGACTGGGGGACCTGGAGCACCGCGGACCTCGCCCCCTACGTGGAGCACGCCGTCGACGTGTTCGGCCCCGGCCGGCTGATGTACGGCGGCGACTGGCCGGTCAGCATCCTGGCCGGCGGCTACCAGCCGGTGTGGCGGGCGACGCTCGAGCTGCTGGCGCCGCTGCCCGACGCCGACCGCGCCCGCGTGCTCGGCGGGACGGCCGCGGAGTTCTACCGCCTTCCGGAGGTGTCGTGATGCTCGACGTGCTGCGCCCGATCGCGGCCGAGTGCGACCTGACCGTCCCCGCCGAGCACCGGTTGCCCGTCGCCGTCGTCGGCGCGGGCTCCATCGTCGACGTCGCCCACCTGCCGGCGTACGCCGCCGCCGGCCTGGAGGTCCGGGGCATCTTCGACCTGGACACCGCCAAGGCCGCCGACGTGGCCGCGCGGCACGGGCTGCCGCGCGTCTACACGTCACTGGAGGACCTGCTCGCCGACGACGTGCCCGTCCTCGACATCGCCGTCGCACCGGCGGCCCAGCCGGAGGTCGCCGTCCAGGCGCTGGAAGCCGGCAAGCACCTGCTCTGCCAGAAGCCCTTCGCCCTGGAGATGGCCGACGCCGAGAAGGTGGTGGCGCTCGCCGCCGACCGTGGCCGCGTCGTCACCGTCAACCAGCAGATGCGCTATGAGGAAGGCATCGCGGCCGCGCGAGCCATGGTGCGGCAGGGCTGGATCGGCGAGCCGGTGGCCATGACCATCACCGTCGACATCGCCACCGACTTCTCCGGCTGGGGCTGGCTGTATCGCAGCGACCGGCTGGACTACTGGTACCACTCGATCCATTACCTGGACGCGGTGCGCTCGGTCCTCGGCGATCCGGCGACGGTGTACGCCGCGGCCGGCCGCACCCCCGGTCAGGGGCCGGCCGGTGAGACGCGCACCATCAGCACGCTGACGTACCCGTCGGGGGCCCACGCCATGGTGTTCGTCAACCACGAGAACCGCGCCGGCGACACCGTCGCGCAGTTCCGCATCGACGGGTCGGAAGGCGCCGTCCGCGGCACGATCGGGCTGCTCTACGACTACCCGCACGGCCGTCCCGACACCCTCGAGGTGAGCAGCCGGAGGTTGCCGACCGACGGCTGGCTGTCCTACCCCGTCACGTCGCGCTGGCTGCCCGACGCGGTTGCCGGCCCGATGCGCGCGCTGCTCGCCGAGGTGGCCACCGGGAGAGAGGCACCGACGTCGGGCCGCGACAACCTCGCGACGCTTCGGCTGGTCCATGCGCTGTACCGCAGCGTCGACACCGGGCAGGTGCAGGCACCATGACGACCGGCACTCCAGGTGCGCGTCGCACCACACTCGCCGACGTCGCGGCGCGCGCCGGCGTCGACCGGTCGGTCATCTCCCGGGTGCTCAGCGGTGACCCGCGGCTGCTGATCCGCGAGGAGACCCGGCGGCGCGTCCTGGACGCCGTGCGCGACCTCGGGTACCGGCCGAACGTCGCCGCGCGCACGCTGCGCACGCGGCGGACCGGCACGCTGGGCCTGCTCATCCCCGACTACGCGAACCCCGTGTACGCGGAGATCATCAAGGGTGCCGAGGCAGCGGCCGCCGAGCGCGACTGTGTGCTGCTCACCGGCAGCGCCGACGCGGCGACCGAACTGGACTCCTACCTCGACCTGCTCGGCCAGGGCAGGGTCGACGGACTGTTGCTGGCCGGTGAGCTGACCTCGAAGGCGGTTCTCGACGGCCTGACCGCCGACGGTCTGCCATGGCTGCTGGTCAACCGGACCATGCGTGGCGAGGCCAGGCATGTGGTGCTCGACGACGAGCGCGCCGCCGCCCTGGCGGTCGAGCACCTCGCCGGCCTGGGGCATACCGACATCGCCCATCTGGCCGGCCCGAGCGGTGCGGACACGGCCCGGCGGCGCCACCGCGGCTACCAGGCCGCGATGCGGGCGCACGGCCTGGACGTACAGCCGAGCTGGACCACCCGCGGCGACTACACCGCCGACGGCGGGTTCCGGGCCATGATCGAGATCCTCGAGGCGCCGGGGCGGCCGACGGCGGTCTTCGTGGCCAACCTCGCATCGGCCATCGGCGCCCTGCACGCGCTGCGCTCCCGCGGCGTGGCGGCACCGGACCTGATGTCGGTGGTCGCCGTCCACGACCTGCCGCTGGCGGAGCATCTCTCGCCGGCGCTCACCACCGTGCGCATGCCGCTGCGCGAGCTCGGCCAGCGCGGCGTCGAGCTGCTGGCCGAGGTCGGGCCGGACGCGACGGTGCGCGAGGTCGTCACCGGCCCGATGGAGGTCGTGCCCCGTGAGTCCACGGCACCGCCGCGGGCCCGATGACCGCCCTGATGCCCACCCCGCCCACGTGGCCCGCCAGCTGGCAGGAGACTCCATGAGCCGACGACCGCCCGGTGTGCTCTACCGCACCGACATCGATCCGCCCGCCTCGGTGCCGCCGACGCCGGTCGTGGCGCGCGGCGCCGCGCACCTGGGCATCGACCTCGCCACCGTCCGCGGCGGCGGAGTCGGCGGACGGGTCCGGCTGGCGGACCTGACCGCCGCGGCGCCGAGTGCCGGAGGTCCCGCGGCGCCCGCCCGGGCGGTGGCCGTCGCCGAAGCCGACGTGACCGGGCTGCTCGCGCGGCAGCTCGTTCCCGGCGAGCTGCCGGCCAGGGTCGCCGCGGCGGTCCTGCTGGCAGCGGACGGCGCCGGCCTGCCCGCCGGGCTGAGCGTGACCGTGCCGGACGGCGGCGGAGCCCTGGCCGCGGTCCCGGTGCCGAACGCCACCGAGCTGTCGGTGGCCGGGCTGGCCCGGGCCATGGCGCACGCGCGGTCCGAGCCGGGCGTGCCGGAGCAGGAGCGCACCGGGCCGGCGCGTTCCGTCCTGGAAGGGGCCGGGCTGGTTGTTCACGACGACGCCGGCGACGGACTGCTGCTCGAGCTGCCGGTGGTCGAACCGGCGCCGGCGCTGCTGATCGCGATCGGCGCGCCGCGGCGGCAGGTCGTGCCGGACACCGCCGGCGGTCTGGCGCTGTCGGTGCGGTGGTTCGTCCAGCTGGCGGCCGTCAGCGATCCGGCCCGGCTACGGCGCGGTCCGGCGACAGCCCTTCTGCGCGCGGCGATCGCGGCCGTCGAGGACGAGACCGGCGCCGGTTCGGTCGCGTCGCCTGGCCGCTAGCGCACCCACATCCATCCAGTCCAGCGGGGGACGAGTCGGCGGGGGACAGTCCGAGCACGAAGTCAATCGATTGTCTGGAGGCAAAGATGCACAGACGTCTACTCAGAGCGGCGCTCACCGGGGTGTTGGCCGCGGGATTGTCGTCTCTCGTGGCGCCGGTGCCGGCGGGTTCCGCGGATGCCGCACCGGCGCGGTCGGGCCGCCCGGTGACGGCGTGGCAGGACGGAGCCCTGCAGGTCGATGCCGAGGGCCTGGTCTCCCGGTCCGACCTGATCCTGGAACAGGCCCCCTGGCGCGATTTCGAGAGCATGCCGCTGGGCAACGGCCACCTCGGTGCGGCGGTGTGGGCGGAGCACGGCTTCACCGCGCAGCTGAACCGCAACGACACCTTCCCGGACCTGAAGTCCGCCGGCCAACTGGTGATCCCTGGGCTGTTCGACCTGTCGTCGGCCGACGACTACAGCGGCCGGCTCGACATGTACGACGCGCAGCTGCGCCAGTCCGGCGGCGGCCTCGATGCCACCAGCTACGTTCGGGCCGACGCCGACCAGTTCGTCGTCGAGGTCACCGGCGCCGACCCGGACGAGGCCCAGACGGTGGAGCTGCGGCTGTGGGAGGACCGCGCGCCGGCGACGTATGCCGACGGGAGCGTCGTCGCCCTGGCCGAGACGTTCACCGACGAGCAGTCCGGCATCACCACCGGCGCAGTGGCCGCGGTGACGGCCGTGGCGCGAGACGTGATCGCCGAGGTGGTCGACGACGTGACGGTCCGGCTGACCTTCCGGCCGGCCGAGGACGGGTCGTTCCGCGTGGTGGTCGGTGTTCCCGCCTACACCGGCGGTGACGTGGCCGCCGCGGCCGCGGACGCCCTGGCCGGTGCGGACGCCGGCGGCTTCGAGGCCAGCCACCTGGGCTGGTGGTCGGACTTCTGGGCCGGTGTGGCGCCGATGCGGGTGAGCTCGCCCGACGGCGTCGGGGAGTACATGGAGAACCTGCGGGTCCAACAGCTCTACACCACCGCGGCCACCCAGCGCGCCGAGGTGCCCACGGGCCAGGCCGGCGCGGCGAACATGCTGTACCCGTTCGAGGACCGGATGATCTCGCCGGACTTCTACTTCCACTTCAACCTGCGTCAACAGGTGTTCGCCAACTTCGGTGCCGGCACGGCCGAGTTCAACGACGCCTACCTCAGCCTGTACATCGACCGGCTGCCGCAGATGCTCGACTGGACCCGGGAGAACTGGCCCGGCACGGAGGGCGTCTGCGTGTCGGAGCTGCTGCGCTTCGACGGCAGCGGCGGCGCCTGCGACGGCACGATCGGGCCGGCGTTCCTCAACCGGGTCATCTCCACCGGACCCGAGGTGGCCCACGACATCTGGAAGCAGTACCTCTACACCGGCGACGAGGCGATCCTCGAGGAGGGTTACCCGCTGATGCGTGAGGTGGTGCGCTTCTACCTGTCGCTGCTGGAGGAAGGCGACGACGGGCGCGTCCACCTGCACAACATCAACTCGCTGGAGACCCAGTGGGACACCACCGATCCCACTCCGGACGTCGCGGCGATGAAGGTGATGTTCCCGATCGTGGCCGACCTGGCCGACCAGAACGGCGACGCCGACCTCGCGGCCGAGCTGCGGGCGACCATCCCGAAGCTGCCCGAGTTCCGCACCGTCACCAGGAACGGTGTCGAGGTGATGGCGTGGTCCGCCACCGACGAGTCGGCGAAGAACACCCAGAACGTCGACCTCGAACCGCTGATGCCGTGGAACCTGTTCGGCATCGACTCGCAGCTGATGCGCGACACGTTCCACCAGCGGGTCTTCCCGCTGACCCGTGAGTGGGACGAGAGCCCGATCTGGGCGGCGCGGCTCGGCCTGCCCGACGACATGGTGCGGCTGCTGATCGAGGGCACCGTCGACCTGCAGAAGTTCCCGAACGGCTTCACCGGGCACGGCAAGAATGACGACCCAGCGTCGATCAACAACTACTACAGCTCGTGGAGTGCGGTCGTCGCCAGCTCGCTGCAGGAAGCCCTGGTGCAGGCGCACGAGGGCGTGGTGCGGATCGCGCCGTCGTGGGTCGACGGCTGGGACGTCGATGGGACGGTGGTGATACCCGGCGGGCACCGGGTGAGCACGCAGGTGCGCGACGGCGTACCGAACCACGTCGGCGTCGTGGCCGGCTCGGACGACACGCTGCGCATCGCCAACCCGTGGCCGGGCGAGCGAATCCGCGTGGTCGACGGCGCGGAGCCGGGCGGCGCCATCGTCCGGCCCACCGACGCCGGCGAGATCGAGCTGGCGGTCGAGGACGGGGCGAGCTACCTGATCGAGCGGGTGGGCGCCCCGCTGCGGTCGTTCGAGTTCGAGCCGGTCGACGGCGAGCCGGCCGCCGAAGCGCGGCACCTGGGTGAGCAGACCCTCGGTGTCGAGTCCAGCACGCCGGAGATCCGCAGCGACGTCGTCGATGTGGTGGCGCCGGCACATCTGGACCAGCTGGTTCGCGCCCGGGAGGGCGTCGACCACCTGCTGGAGAGCAGTGACGTCCTCACCGGCCTGCCGGACGTCCTCGACGGCACGGCGATGGTGCGCGGCGCGCCGGACGACGCCGAGGACGCCGGCCCGGCCGACTACCTGACCCTCGACCTCAGCCGCCCGGCGGATGTCTACGTGGCGTTCGACCAGCGCGGCGACGGGACGTGGTGGCCGGACTGGCTGGAGGAGCAGGGATTCACCAGGACCGACCTGACGATCGGCACGGACGAGTTCCTCGAGAGTGTAGAGCTGGAGCCCGATGGCCGGATGCGCGCGTCCGGGTCCGGCGTGACGCTGATCGAGGGTGGCTCCGACTGGGGCGATCAGGTCCTCGATGTGGCATTGCAGCAGGTGCAGGTCGGCACCGGAGTGGTGTTCCGGGCCCAGGACTCCCGCAACGGCTACGTGTGGCAGATCGGCGGCGCTCTAGGGAGCGACGGCGGCCTGGGCCAGCTGCAGATGTACCGGATGGTCGACGGTTCCATGACGCGGATCGGGCAGATCAACCCGCTCCCGCCGGGTGCGGCCAACGAGTACGACCTGCGGATCGAGGCGATCGGCGACCGCATCCGCACCTTCATCGACGGCGAGCTCGTCGACGACCGGCGCGACGACACGTTCGCGGCGGGGCGGGCCGGGATCCGGATGGCCGGCAGCGAGGTCGGTGAGTTCGACCGGTACACCGTGAGCACCCCGGAGGGGGAGACGTTGTTCGACGACGACTTCTCCGGCGACCTCTCGGCCTGGGACATCCCGGCGGATCGCGAGAACGTGCCGCTGGTGGTGTGGAAGAAGCAGCTGCCGGCCGGTCGGGTCTCGTTCGGCCCGAACTCGGGCATCGACGGCGAAGGCGAGGCGCCCTACGTGACCTTCGTCGACGAGTCGGTGCCGGTGGAGGAGTAGCCCGCGGTCGACGGGGGCGCCGCAGTCCGGCGGCGCCCCCGTCGGCAACGTCGGGCACGTGGTCTTTCATGTCATCAGGACGGCATCCGTGCTGCTGGTGGATGGTGCGTCCCAGTGATCGGGCGAGCCATTGCCTGCTTTCGAAATATCCCGATAACGTCGTCGGAACGGTTCTAATACGTATTAATAGACGACGATGTCGGGAGGATCCGTGCTGGTGACCAAACGCTCGCGACGGCGGGCATGGCGGGTTTTGGCGGTGGCGACCGCGGTGGCCGTCCTGCTCGGAGTGCTCCCGGCGGCCGCGGCAGACCGTGCTTCTGAGCCGGCCGCTCAGCCACCCGCCGAAGCCGCGACCGACACCGGGCGGTTCGACGAGACCGTCCTCTGGGACTCCGCCGAGGGACCGCACGAGAGCTACCACGTGCAGGGCCTGGCCGTGACGCCCGCCGACACTATCCTCGCCTTCACCGAAGGCCGGCACGAGGTGTGCGACGCCGGCCCGCGTGACATCGTGCTGCGTCGCAGCACTGACGGAGGCGACACCTGGGAACCCAGTCGCGTCGTCGTCCCGTCCGACGACGGCCAGTCGTGGGGGAACCCGACCCCCGTCGTCGACGAGGAGACTGGCGAGATCTTCCTGTTCTTCGGACTGTCGTTGCTCGATCCCGCCAACATTGGCTGCTCCGGCGACTACCAGGAGATCTACCTGAGCCGCAGCACCGACGACGGCGTCACCTGGAGCTCGCCGGTGGAGATGGACGAGCTGTTCGCGGGCAACCCCTACGGCTGGACGCTGCACGGTCCCGGCCCCGGCCACGGCATCCAGCTCCAGGACGGCCGCCTGGTCATGCAGGTGCTGCACCGGCGCCAGGTCGTCGGCCACACCGTCGCCGAACGGCTCTACGGTGTCTCCGCGATCTACAGCGACGACCACGGCGCCACCTGGCAGGCCGGCGAACCGATTCCGGTGGACGTCAACTACCCGATCAACGAGAGCCGCATCTACGAGCGCGCGGACGGTGCCATCGCCGTGAACGGGCGGTCCGCGGCCGGCGGGCACCGGCAGCGCATCGCCGCGGTCAGCACCGACGGCGGCGAGACCTGGTCGGACCCGGTGCACGAGCCGGCCACCGGCCGCTACAACGCCGTCGACGCAGGATTCCTGCGGTTCGAAGGCGCTGACGGCGTCGGCCGCCTGCTGCACAGCCGCCCGGACTCCGCGCGTCGCGAGAACCTGACCGTCTCGGTCAGCTACGACGACGGCGCCACCTACCGCTACGACAAGATCGTCAACCCGGGTGCGTCCTACTACTCCGACCTGGCGGTGCTGTCCGACGGCACCATCCTGCTGTTCTACGGCCGCGACGGCGAGATCCTCGGCTCCCCGGCCCGGCTGGTGATGGCCCGCTTCGACCTGGCCTGGCTGACCGGGGGGCGTGACACCGGCGACGATGCGGGGCTCGCCGAGCGGGGCGTCGAACTCGGCGACGTGGCAGGCACAAAGGTCCGGCCGCCCAGCGGCGCGCCCGCGAGCCGCACCGTCACCCCCGACGTCGCCGGCGGCCACGACGCTGTCGTCACCGGTCAGCCCGAGGCGACCGATGGCGGTTTCGTCCTCGACGGCGACGACCATCTCGAGATCCCGCCGGCCGATCCGGTCCTGGCCGCCGGCGACGCGTTCACCGCGACCGCCTGGTTCCGGACCGAACAGTCGGAGTCCCAGGCGATCCTGTGGGCGTACGGCTTGGGCTCGGCGACGCCGCAGTGGTGGCTGCGCGCCGAACCGGGGAGCAACCGGATCCGGGCGCTCGTCGACACCGGCCACGGGACCGCGTCGCTCACCGCGCCCGGTTCCTATGCCGACGGTGAGTGGCACCACGTGGCGTTGACCAGGGCGGACGGCACCCTGGCGCTCTACGTCGACGGAGCGCCGGTCGCGCAGACGGCCAGCCCCACCGGATCGTTGTCGTTCGACGCCCGCGACGGCGTCCACGTCGGGCAGCGCCCGGACGGCGAGAACCGGCTCACCGGCGGCATCGACGACGTCCGGCTCTACGACCGGGCCCTGGCGGCCGGGGAGGTGGCCGCGCTGGCGGCCGGCCGTGGCGAGGCCGGCGGCCCGGCCGGCGCTGTCGTCCACCTGCCGCTCGACACGACCACGTCGCAGCGGGTGCCGCGGCCGCAACCGGTCGCCGTCGCCGACGGCAACGCTCGCGGTGGTGCCGCTCTGGACTACCAGGCGGGCGAGCCTGGTGACTACGTGGAGATCCCGTTCCGGCTGCCGCGCGACGAAGGCGCGTTCGAGGTGGCCGTCCGGTACGCCCGGACCTGGGCGAACGGCGAGATCGAGGTGAGCATCGACGGCGCGGCCCTGCCGACAGGTGTCGTGGACCCCAGCCTGGACAGCGGCTCCGCGTACCAGACATACCAGCACGGCACCGTGGAACTCGGCCGCGGCCTGCACCGGATCCGGTTCACGCTGGTCGGTCCCGGACGGCTGGGCGGAACCGCGATCGCGGTGGACGAGCTGACACTGATCACCGCGGAGCACCCGTCCGACGAGGCGCACCGCGATGTCCTCGTCGACGACGAGTCGGTGGGCGCGTTCCGGATGACCGGGACGTGGGGCCGGGCCACCGGCCAGGCCGGACACCCGTACTTCGGCGTCAGCTACCGCTCCGCACCGGCCGGCACCGGCGACCGCCGGGCCAGCTGGCAGCTCGACGTCCCGGTGGCGGGGGAGTACAACGTGCTGGCCTGGTCGGTGGCGCACGCCAACCGTGCCTCCGACGCGCCGTTCACGGTCAACCATGCCGACGGCAGCACCACCGTCGAGATCGACCAGCGCGGCCAGGCCCGCGCCGTCGGCGACAGCCGGCCCGGCGTCTGGGTTGACCTCGGCCGCTACCGGTTCGAGGCCGGAGCCGCGGGCAGCGTCGAGCTGGCCAACGACGCGGACGGGTTCGTCATCGCCGACGCGGTCCTGCTGACCCGCGATTCGGTCCCGGGCCGGACGGCGGACGTGGCGGCCGAGCCGCTGTCGGCATCGACCGTCCGGGTGACGTGGGCGGCCACCGACGGTGCCGACGGCTACCACGTCGAGCGCCGGGCCGCCGGTGCGCGGCTGTGGGAGTTCGCCGGGCAGACCGCGGCCGGGGCCACCGCGCTCGACGTCACCGGGCTGGCGCCGGCCACCGCCTACGAGTTCCGCGTCTACGCCGTCGCCGACACCGAGCCGGGTCGCCCCGGGCTGGCCGGTACCGCGTCCGCGCCGGTCAGCGCCACCACAGCCGAGGCCGGCGACGGCGAGGGCGACGGCACGCTGGCGCTGAGTGTTCTCTCCAGTCGGCCGGACGCGGTCTCCGGCGACGACGCGCTCGTGCGGGTGGACGTGGACGCGTCCGTGCCGCTGGACGACGTCGCGGTCACCCTCAACGACGTCGACGTCACCGCGTCGTTCACCGCCGACACCGCCGGGCACAGCCTGACCGGCCTGGTCACCGGGCTGCACACCGGTGCGAACGCACTGGCCGCGCAGGCCGGCACGGAGGCGTCGCGCACCACCCTGGAGCTGACCGGGCACCCGATCGAGGGGCCGGTCTTCTCCGGGCCGCACCAGCCGGTCTTCCGCTGCGGTACCGCGAGCTTCACGGTGCCGGTGATCGGCGGCACCCTGGGCGCCCCGCTGGACGAGAACTGCTCGATCGCCGACCGGGTCGACTACTTCTACCGCACGACCGGCGACACCTTCGCGCCGTGGCCCGCCGGCGCCACCGCGTACCCGGCCGACCTCGCCACGACCACCACCAGCGACGGCGCCGAGGTGCCGTTCGTCGTGCGGATGGAGACCGGCACGGTCAACCGGGCCGTTTACCAGACCACCGTGCTGCACGATCCGCTCGCCGACCCCGAACCCTCCGCGCAGGCCCCGCCGCCGGCGTGGAACGGCGGCACCGTGTTCACGCTCGGTGGCGGCTGCACCAGCGGTTGGTACCGGCAGGGCACGAGGACCGGCGGTGTCGACGACCTGTACCTGCTCGGCCAGGGCTACGGCGTGATGTCGTCGTCGCTCAACGTGTTCGGCAACAACTGCAACGACGTCCTGGCCGCCGAGACCGCGTCGATGGTGAAGGAGCGGTTCATCGAGCGGTATGGGCCGGTCGACCACGTCATCGGGTTCGGCTGCTCCGGCGGCTCGTACCAGGCCTACCAGATCACCGACAACTACCCGGGGATCTTCGACGGCATCATCGTCGGCTGCTCGTTCCCGGACGTCGCCTTCTCGACCGTGCACATGATCACTGACGCCTGGTTGTTGCACAAGTACTTCACCGACAGCGAGTTGGCCTGGACCGAGGAGCAGCGCCTCGCCGTCACCGGCTTCGGGTCCGACGCGACCCCGGCCGCGGTGGCTCCGGGCGCTCGCCGGATCGACCCGCGCGAGTACTGCACCATGGTCCCGGCAGCCCAGCGCTACCACCCGGACACCAACCCCACCGGGCTGCGCTGCGGCGTCTACGACCACACCGTGAACGTGTACGGCCGCGACCCGGCGACGGGGTTCGCCCGCCGGCCGCTGGACAACGAGGGCATCCAGTACGGCCTGGGCGCGCTGAACTCCGGCGACATCACACCGGAGCAGTTCCTCGACCTCAACGAGCACATCGGCGGCTTCGACGACGACGCGAACCTCATACCGGAACGGACCAGCGCCGACGTCGAGGCGATCCGCACCGCCTACCGGACCGGCCGGCTCACCAGCGGCGGCGGCGGATTGGCCGACGTCCCGATCATCGACTACCGCACCTATCGCGACGACAACCCCAACGGTGAGCTGCACGTGCGCTACCACACGTTCTCGATGCTGGAGCGGTTGCGGAAGGCCAACGGGACCACGGCGAACCATGTCAGCCTGCTGGAGGACCTGCGCCACGGCGGCTTCACCACCGCCAGCCCGCTGCTGCAGCACGCGGTCGACCAGCTGGACACGTGGCTGCGCGACCTGGCTGCCGACGACTCCGACGCGCCGCGCATCGACAAGATCGTCGCCGCCCGCCCGGACACCCTGCTCGAGGGCTGCAACACCCGCGACGCCGAGCCGGTGTTCGTCGCCGAGACCCTGGACGGCGACCCCGCGGGCGAGTGCGAGCAGCTGTACCCGACGGCGTCGTTCCCGCGCGCCGTTGCGGGCGAGAGCGTCGCCTCCGACGTCGTCAAGTGCCAGCGGGCCGCCCCGCGGCGCGAGGACTACGACGTCGACTGGACCGATGAGCAGTGGCACCGGTTGACGACGGTGTTCGCCGACGGCGTCTGCGATTATTCGCGGCCGGGTGTGGAGCAGCAGGGCCTGGCCGGGACCTGGCTGCGGTTCTGACGACGTCAGCTCCGGGCCGGACGGCACCGATGAGTTCCGCGCGATGTGCCAGTCTGTTCCGGTATGACGGACGGCGAGGTCCAGGCACGGGTGCAGGCGGCGATCGACCGCCGGGTGCGCGACGGTTCCGAGGTGGGGCTCCAGGTCGCCGTGCTGCGGCACGGGCGGGTCGTCGTCGACGCCGTGGCGGGCCACCGTGACGCCGAGCGCCGGCACCCCGTCGAGCCGGGGACGCTGTTCCACGCCGCCTCCGCCGCCAAGGGCATCGCCGCCACAGTGGCGCATGTGCTGGTGGAGCGCGGCGTGGCCGGCTACGACCTGCGAGTCGCCGATGTCTGGCCCGAGTTCGCCCGGCACGGCAAGGACCAGGTGACGCTGCGGCACATTCTGCTGCACACGGCGGGCGTGCCGGCGCCGCCGTACGACACCACGATCGAGGACTTGTGCGACTGGGACCACATGTGCCGGGTCTTGGCCGACACCGAACCGTGGTGGCCGGCCGGTACCCGCTTCGGCTACCACGCACAGACGTTCGGCTTCCTGCTCGGCGAGACAGTGCGGCGAGCAACAGGACGGACGTTGTCCTGGTGGCTGCGCGACACCGTCACCGGCCCGCTCGGCGTCGTCGACGAGGTGCACTTCGGCGTCCCCGAGACACTGCTGTCCCGGGTCGCGTACCAGCACGCCGCGAACGGAGCCCCGGTGCCGCAGCCACCGGCCGGTTCACCGGCGGACCGCGCGAACCCGCCGGGCATCCGGCCAGACGCGTCCCGGGCCAACCGGCGCGACCTGCTCACCGCACCGATCATCTCCAGCGGCACCATGAGCGCCCGAGGCGCCGCCCGCGTCTACGCCGCCCTGCTCGGCCACGTCGACGACGTACGGCTGGTGTCGGAGCGGCGGCTGCGTGAGCTCGCGACCGTCGTCTACGAAGGCCCGGACGAGGTCATGGACGTGCCCTCCGCTTGGGCCTTCGGCTACAGCCCGGCACGACCGGGCGCGGTGCCGTCGCGGCCGGGCTCCACCTTCGGCATGGCCGGCTCCAACGGCTCGGCCGCCTACGCCGACATCGAGACCGGGGTGGCAGTGGCGGTAATGCGCAACCAGGTCAGCCCGGACTGGTCGGCCGCGGCCGAGATCGACGGCATCATCGCCGACACCATCAGCGGCGACCCACCAGAGGAGAGCTCATGAAAGACCCGGTGACCCGACTCGACGAGCGGTTCAGCGAACCCGGCGCCACCGCGACGACATGGGACCAGGCACGCGCGGTGCTCGAAGCGGCCCAGCTCAGCTGGATCTCGACCGTGCGCGCCGACGGACGGCCGCACGTGACGCCCCTCGTCGCGGTGTGGCTCGACGGAGCGATGCACTTCAGCACCGGCCCGGACGAACAGAAGGCCGTGAACCTGGCCGCGAATCCCGGGGTTGTCCTGACCACCGGCTGCGACTCCTGGGACCGAGGGCTCGACGTCATGGTCGAGGGCACCGCCCGCCGCGTCACCGACCGGGCGCGGCTCGACCGGCTCGCGGCGGCCTGGCGGACGAAATGGGACGGTAGCTGGCGGTTCGAGGCTACCGACGAAGGGTTCCGCCACGAGGACGGCGCCACGGCACACGTCTACGCCGTCGAGCCGGCCAAGGTGCTGGCCTTCGGCAAGGGCACCTTCAGCCACACCCGGCACCTGCCGGGACCGAACGACCACTCCCGGTGATCATGTTCCCTCGCGGTCCGTATGCGCCCGCGAGGGAACATGATCACCGGACGTGTCCCGTCAGGGCAGCCAACCGGCGGCCCGCGACACCACCAGCGCCGCCATCCCGACGATCACCGCGGTGCGCACCAGCCGCGAACCCGGCGTCAGCCGCGGCCACGCCAGCAGCAGCAACCACGCCAGGAACAGCACCACCACGCCGAGCAGGATCGGACCGACCGGCGACGGGGCCAGCAAGCCACCCAGCAACAAGCCACCGGTGAGAATGCCCAGCAGCCACTTCGGCAGGGCCGTGAGCCGCACCAAGGCCGGATAACTCACTGCCTCGAGGCGCCTGCGCAGGCTCGCCTTCGGCGGCGGCCCGGCCGGCGCGGGACGGCGGCTACTACCCGGACGCGGCGCGCGTGAGCCCGCGCCCGGCGCGGCGGGCCGGCGGTTCGGAGTACGGCGCGGCTGGCGGTTCTGCGGCACTGGAGATCCTTCGAGGCGGGCGACGTCACCGAGCATCGTACGGTGGTACGCCGCCATACTGCTCCATGGCTCTGACAGAGTCGAGCCAGAGCGCACGCACGGAAAGGATCACGATGCTGGTCGTCACCCGGTACCGGGTACCGCCCGAGGACGCGGTGTCCTTCCGCGACCGAGCCCATCGCGCCCTGGAAGTGCTGGCCGGCCGGCCCGGCTGGCGCGGCGGCCACATCGGCCGGGCGGCCGACGACCCCACCCTGTGGGTGGTCACCAGCGAGTGGGAGAACGTGGGCTCCTACCGGCGCGCACTGTCCTCGTACGAAGCCAAACTCGAAGCGGTGCCACTGCTGTCGCTCGCCGTCGACGAGCCGACCGCGTTCGAAGTGGTCGCCACCCTGCCCGCCGCCGGCGGCGCCAGCGGCGGAACGGTCGGAGCCGTACGAGCCGCCGACGCCGACGACATCGGGCTCGGCGCCGCCGCCAGCCCCGTCGTCCCCACGGATTTCGACCCGCCCTCGGGCGAAGGATCGGCCCCGTGACCGGCGCCCACCTGCATACCGAAGCCGCCGATTCGTTGCCGGTCGGGCGGCACGTCCGCAACCTCGTGCTCGGGGTGCTCATCCCGCTCGTGCTCGCCACCATCGCCGGGCTGATCGTGCTGTGGCCTTCCGGCGACCGGCCCAGCATCGAGACCGGTGAGCGCACCGACGCCACCATCCTGTCCGTCGGCCCGTGCACGGACATCGTCGACGCACCGCCCCCACCCGAAGGCGAGGACGGCGGGCAGACCGCCGACCAGTGCCGCGAGGCCGTCGTCCGGGTCGACGCCGGAGCCGACGAGGGTGCGGAGACGGTCGTGCCGCTGCCGTTCGGCCTCGGCGCCCCGGAGTTCGAGGAAGGCGACGCCGTCGTGCTCGGCGCCATCCCGGACGCGCCGATCGAGAGCCGCTACGAGGTCCTCGACTTCCAGCGCGACCTGCCGCTCATCTGGCTCGCGGCAGTCTTCGCCGTCGCCGTCGTCGTGCTGTCCGGCTGGAAGGGCCTGGCCGCACTGGGCGGTCTCGGTGTGTCCATGGTCGTGTTGCTGGTGTTCGTGCTGCCGGCGCTGCTGACCGGTCAGGCGCCGCTACCGGTCGCGGTGGTGGGCGCGTCGGTCATCATGATCGTCACGCTGTACCTCGCACACGGAGTGTCGATGCGTACCTCCGTCGCGCTCATCGGGACGCTGATCAGTCTCTCGCTCACCGGGCTGCTGGGCGCGCTGTTCACGTCCGTGGCGCACTTCACCGGGCTGTCGGGCGAGGCGACGTCGTACCTCGGCACCGTCAACACCGAGATCGACGTGCGCGGGCTCCTGCTCGCCGGTCTCGTCATCGGTGCGCTGGGCGTGCTCGACGACGTGACGGTGACGCAGAGCGCGGCGGTGTGGGAGCTCGCCGCCGCGGACCCGACGTCGTCGCGGCGCACGCTGCTGGCCGCCGGCATGCGCATCGGCCGCGAGCACGTCGCCGCCACCGTCAACACACTGGTGCTCGCGTACGTCGGCGCGTCGCTGCCGCTGCTCATGCTGTTCACCGTCATGGAGCAAGGGCTCGCGAACGTGATCACCATCGAGGCCGTCGCCCAGGAGGTCGTGCGTGCCCTCGTGGGCGGGCTCGGCATCATCGCCGCGGTCCCGGTCACCACCGGGCTGGCCGTGCTCGCGGTGCGCGGGCGCACTCACCGCCCGGCCGGGCGCCGGGCCGCGCGAACACCGTCGTCGGCATGACGACGACACCCGCGCGAGCAGCTGGTGTCGTCTAGGCTCGAACCTTGACCTGCCGCCGACACCCGGGATAGGAGTGACCGCCCGTGCCTGCGCCCGTCGATGCCATCGTGTCCCTCGCCAAGCGCCGCGGGTTCGTCTACCCGACCGGAGAGATCTACGGTGGAACGCGTTCGGCGTGGGACTACGGCCCGCTCGGGGTGGAGCTCAAGGAGAACATCCGGCGGCAGTGGTGGCGGGCCATGGTGCAGCAGCGCGACGACGTCGTCGGGCTCGACTCAGCGGTCATCCTGCCGCGCGACGTGTGGGTCGCATCCGGCCACGTCGACGAGTTCGTCGACCCCCTGGTCGAATGCCAGGCATGCCACCACCGGTTCCGCGCTGACCAGCTGGAAGAGGAGTTCGCCGAGCGCAAGGGCCGACCGGCCGACGGCGGTCTGGCCGAGGTGCCCTGCCCCACGTGCGGCGCGAAGGGCTCCTGGACCGAGCCGCGGATGTTCAACGGCCTGCTCAAAACCCACCTCGGCCCCGTCGAGTCCGAGGAAGGCCTGCACTACCTGCGCCCGGAGACCGCGCAGGGCATCTTCGCCAACGTCCTCAACGTCATGAACTCCTCGCGGAAGAAGCCGCCGTTCGGCATCGCCCAGGTGGGCAAGTCGTTCCGCAACGAGATCACCCCCGGCAACTTCATCTTCCGCACCCGCGAGTTCGAGCAGATGGAGATGGAGTTCTTCGTCGAGCCCGGCACCGACGAGCAGTGGCACGAATACTGGCTGCAGACCCGGTGGGACTGGTACCTCGACCTGGGGCTGTCCGCGCAGAACCTGCGGCTCTACGAGCACCCGGCCGAGAAGTTGTCGCACTACTCCAAACGCACCGTCGACATCGAGTATGACTTCGGCTTCGGCGGCGGCACCTCCGGGTTCGCCGAACTCGAAGGCGTGGCCAACCGCACCGACTTCGACCTCTCCACGCACGCCAAACACTCCGGTCAGGACCTCAGCTACTTCGACCAGGAGAAGGGCGAGCGCTGGACCCCGTACGTCATCGAACCGGCCGCCGGGCTCACCCGCTCGGTGCTGGCGTTCCTGCTCGACGCCTACGACGTGGACGAGGCACCCAACACCAAGGGCGGCGTCGACACCCGCACGGTGCTGCGTTTCGACCCGCGGCTGGCGCCGGTGAAGGTCGCGGTGCTGCCGCTGTCGCGCAACGCCGACCTCTCGCCCAAGGCCCGCGACCTGGCCACCCGGCTGCGGGCGCGCTGGAACGTCGAGTTCGACGACGCCGGCGCCATCGGCCGCCGCTACCGCCGGCAGGACGAGATCGGCACCCCGTACTGCGTCACCGTCGACTTCGCCACCCTCGACGACGACGAGGTCACCGTCCGCGACCGCGACACCATGCACCAGGAGCGCATCGGCCTGGACCGCGTCGAGGCCTACCTCGCCGAACACCTCCCGACCTGCTGACCCGTTCGGACCGTCCCCTTGCACCCGGCGCGGCCCGTTCCGCGCCCCCTCCCCGGTTGATCTTGGAGTAATGGCGGAATCGCCGCCCGATTTGCCGGATAGATACCGCGGTTACTCCAAGATCAACGCGGCCCGGGGCGGTGTGGGCGCGACTATCGGGGACAATGGGGGTGACATGACTGCGACCCTTTCCGTTCCCCCGCTGCGGCTCGGTCCGCTCCAGGTCGGCCCTCCGGTGGTGTTGGCGCCGATGGCCGGCGTCACCAACGCTGCATTCCGGCAGCTCTGCGCCGAGCAGGGCGCCGGCCTCTACGTCTGCGAGATGATCACCTCCCGCGGTGTGGTGGAGCGCGACGAGAAGACCCTGAACATGCTGGTCTTCGCCGACGTCGAGGCGGTGCGGTCGGTCCAGCTCTACGGAGTCGACCCGTACTACGTCGGCGAGGCGGTCAAGGTGCTGGCCGGCGACTACGGCGTCGCCCACGTCGATCTCAACTTCGGCTGCCCGGTCCCCAAGGTCACCCGCAAGGGCGGCGGGGCGGCGTTGCCGTACAAGCGTGGACTGCTCGATCGCATCCTGCGTTCGGCGGTCTCCGCGGCTGAGCCGTACGGCATCCCCGTCACCATGAAGACCCGCAAGGGCATCGACGACCACCTGCTCACGTTCCTCGATGCCGGCCGCATCGCCGAGGACGCCGGCTGCGCGGCCATCGCGCTGCACGGCCGCACCGCCGCCCAGCACTACTCCGGCTCCGCCGACTGGGGCTCCATCGCCCGGCTCAAGGAGCACGTCGGCATCCCGGTGCTCGGCAACGGCGACATCTGGGAGGCGGCGGACGCGGTGCGCATGCTGGAGCAGACCGGTGCCGACGGTGTCGTCATCGGCCGCGGCTGCCTGGGGCGTCCGTGGCTGTTCCGCGATCTGGCGGCGGTGTTCGCCGGCCAGGCCCTGCCGCCGTTGCCGACGCTCGGCGAGGTCACGGCGATGATGCGCCGGCACGCCGAGCTCCTGGCCGAACTGATGGGCGAGGAGCGCGGCCTGCGCGACATGCGCAAGCACATGGCGTGGTACCTCAAGGGCTTCGTCGCCGGCCAGCAGGTGCGGGCGTCGCTGGGCATGGTCTCCACGCTCGCCGAGCTCGACGCGCTCCTGGCCGAGCTCGACACCGACCAGCCCTACCCGCTGGCCGAGCTCGGCACCCCCCGGGGCCGCCAGGGCAGCCCGCGCGCGGTGGCGCTGCCGGCCGGCTGGCTCGACGACGCCGACGGTGCCGGCGACGACCTCGCGGACGCCGAGATCGGCATCTCCGGCGGCTGAGGCGTCAGGGGCCTCCGGCGACCGGCCACGTCGCAGGGGGAAACCGCGCATACGGCTCCCGGGAGCAGCGGTCTGTTGCGCGCTGTGCACCCGCGGAACCGGCCACAGGCGTTGATGCCATCGGGCTGGCGCCGCGGCCGGGCTGCTCCAGCCTCTTGACAGCGGACATTTGGTGCGTAACCTCGTCGTAACCGGTTACTGATACCGGTTACATTTCGCTGGAGGTCCAACAAATACGGGGTCGCGGGGGCACAGACGGGGGTTCGACGGAGAGGAACCGCTCATGGCTCGTCCTGGATCGCGCCGGCCACGTTCCCGGTCTCGCCGCCGGCAACGGCGCCACCGACCCCCTGCGGTGCTGGCGGCGGTCGTCGCACTGATCGCCGGCCTGCTCGCCGTCGCCGCTCCGGCGCAGGCACAGCAGGAGGAACCGCGTTTCAGCGCTCTGGTCTTCTCCAAGACCGCGGCGTTCCGGCATGACTCGATCCCGGCCGCCACCGCCGCCGTACAGCAGCTCGCGGCTGAGCACGACTTCACCGTCGATGTCACGGAGGATGCCGCCGCGTTCACCGACGAGAACCTGGCGAACTACGACGTCGTCATCTGGCTGATGACCACCGGCGACGTGCTGAACGACGAGCAGCAGTCGGCGTTCGAGCGCTACATCCGGGCCGGCGGCGGCTACGCCGGCGTGCACTCCGCATCCGACACCGAGTACGACTGGCCGTGGTACGGCGAGCTGGTCGGTGCCTACTTCCAGGGTCACCCGCGTAACCAGGACGCGACCGTCCACGTCGCCGACCGGTCGCACCCGTCGACCGCGCACCTGGACGCACAGTGGCCCCGGTTCGACGAGTGGTACAGCTTCCGCACCAACCCGCGTGGCAACGTCCATGTGCTCGCCAGCCTGGACGAGAACACGTACGACCCCGAGGCGAACCCGATGGGGCTGGACCACCCGATCGCGTGGTGCCAGCTCTACGACGGCGGCCGCTCCTGGTACACGGGCGGCGGCCACACGATCGAGAGCTACGCCGAGCCGGCGTTCCTGCAACACCTACTGGGCGGTATCGAGACCGCGGCCGGCGTCGCCCCGGCCGACTGCGGCGGCACGGTGTGGGACAGCTTCGACAAGGTCCCGCTCGACACCGGCACCGCCAATCCGATGGAGCTGGACGTGGCCGCCGACGGCCGGGTGTTCTACATCGAGCGGGCCGGCGAGGTCCGGATGATCGACCCCGTCACCAGCCAGACCACCGTCGTCGGGACCCTCGACGTCTACACGCAGCGTGAGGACGGGCTGCTCGGCATCGCCCTGGACCCTGACTTCGCCACGAACAGCTGGATCTATCTCTACTACTCGCCGGACGGGACCGAGGCGGAGCAGCGGCTGTCCAGGTTCACCCTCGACGGCACCACGCTCGACCTGGCCAGCGAGATCCAGCTGCTGGAGGTGCCGGTCGACCGTGAGGAGTCCGGGCACGCCGGCGGGTCGCTGGCGTTCGACGCCGCCGGCAGCCTCTATGTCGCCACCGGCGACGACACCAACCCGTTTGAGTCCGACGGCTACGCCCCGATCGACGAGCGGCCCGGCCGGGCGTCCTTCGACGCCCAGCGCAGCTCCGCCAACACCGACGACCTGCGCGGCAAGGTGCTGCGTATCCACCCCGAGCCCGACGGCACCTACACCGTGCCGGACGGCAACCTGTTCGCCCCCGGCACCGCCCAGACGCGGCCGGAGATCTACGCGATGGGCTTCCGCAACCCGTTCCGGATCGAGGTCGACGCCGCAACCGGCGCGCTGCTCGTCGGCGACTACGGACCGGACGCACCGCAGGCCGACCCCGAGCGCGGCACCGAGGGCCAGGTGGAGTGGAACCGCATCACCACGGCCGGCAACTACGGCTGGCCGTACTGCCACGGCGCGGGACCGTTCCGCGACTGGGACTTCGCCACTCGGACGGCCGGCCCTGCCTTCGACTGCGCCAACCCGGTCAACGACTCACCCAACAACACCGGCCTGACACAGCTCCCGCCGGTCACCGCCCCCGACATCTACTACGGCCGCTCCGAGACCGGCACCAACGCGCCGGAGCTGGGCACCGGCGGCGGCGCGATGGCCGGGCCGGTCTACCGCTACGACGAGGCCCTGGACTCCGACGTCAAGTGGCCGGCCTACTACGACGGCACCGCGCTCTTCTACGAGTGGACCAGCACCGACGACGGCTACCTCCGGCCGTTCGACAACGACGTCTGGGAGTTCCGCCTCGACGACGGCGACATCCACGACATCAACCCGTTGCTGACGTCGATGGAATTCCAGCGCCCGATGGACATGACCTTCGGGCCCGATGGAGCGCTGTACCTGATCGAGTGGGGCACCGGCTTCGGCGGCAACAACGCCGACTCGGGCGTGTACCGCATCGAGTACACCGGCGGCGCGACCCGGCCGACCGCGGAGGTCAGCGCGGACCCGACGTCCGGCGCGCTGCCACTGACGGTGAACTTCAGCAGCGAGGGTTCCGGGTATCCGGCCGGGCTCCCGGTCACCTACCACTGGGCGTTCGGCGACGGTGCGGAGTCCACCGAGCCCCACCCGACGCACACGTACACCGTCGCCGGGCAATACTCCGCCCGGCTGACGGTGACCGCCGAGGACGGCACCGAGCGGTCCCGGACGGTGCAGATCACCGCCGGCAACACCGCACCGGAGGTGGCGCTGGATCCGCCGGTCGACGGCGGATTCTTCGACTTCGGCGACGACATCGCCTACGGGATCGAGGTCACCGATGCCGAAGACGGCTCCAGCGGGTCCGGGTCGATCTCCTGCGACGGCGTCGAGCTCGGCGTGCTGTTCGGGCATGCCGGCCACGCGCACCCGGTCGAGGTGCTGCCCGGCTGCGAGGGCGTCGTCGCCACGCGCGCCGACGACGGCCACCCGGCCGGTGAGGATCTCTTCTGGGTGTTGGAGGCCCGCTACACCGACCAGGGCGGCGACGGTGTCGGCGCACTCACCGGCCGCGACGTGCACGTCCTGCACCCGAAGCTGAAGGAGGCCGAGCACTTCTCGTCACAGAGCGGCATCCAGCTGGAGGCCACCAGCGACCCGAAGGGCGGCCGCCAGAACATCGGGTTCATCGACGACGGCGACTACATCTCCTACGAGACGATGAACCTGGCGAACATCGACGCGATCACCTTCCGTTACGCCAGTGGCGGCCAGGGCGGGCGCATCGAGATCCGCACCGGCGCGCCCGACGGGCCGCTCGTCGCCGAGAGCGGCCTTCTCGAGCCCACCGGCGGCTGGCAGCGCTGGGCCGACGTCACCGTCCCGGTCGAGGACCCCGGCGGGACCCACGAGCTGTTCTTCGTGTTCCGGCACGAGCCGGGCGCCACCGGGCTCTTCAACCTCAACTACCTGAAGTTCCGGGGCAAGGGCGTGTCGTTGGACGCGCGCCCGGAGATGCTGTCGGTGACGGCGACGCCGGAGTCCGGCGAGCTGCCGCTGCAGGTGACGCTGACCGCCGAGGCGAGCGACCCGGAGGGCGAGGAGCTTACCTACACCTGGGACCTCGGAGATGGCAGCACGGCCACCGGTGCGCAGGTCACGCACACCTACGAGCTGTCCGGGGTGTACACGCCGACGGTCACGGTCACCGACGCTTCCGGCGCGGCCGCGGAGGACTTCGTCCGCGTCGAGGCGATCCCGGAGCCGTCGCCGCCCATCGAGTGCGCCGACCCGGGCAGCGACCCGCCCCCGGACGACGAGTTCGACGGCGACCGGCTGGACGGCTGCCGCTGGGACCAGGTCGTGCGACCGGACCTCAACCGGTTCCGCGTCGAGGGCGGTCAACTGAAGATCGACACCACCCCGACGAACCTGTTCGACCAGCACAACAACGCACCCAACCTGATGCTGCAGTCCGTGCCGGACGGCGACTGGGTGGTCGAGACGAAGGTGACCGGCCCGGTCTGTGAGCAGTGGCAGCAGGGCGGCATCCTCGTCTACGACAGCGACGCGACCTTCCTCAAGCTCGACTACGTCGGCACCTCACCGCCGGGGCAGCCGTGCGTCCGGAAGATCGAGATGCGGCACGAGATCGACGACATCTTCCAGCCGGCGTTCCCCGAGGTGGAGCTGCCCGACGGCGTCACCACCTGGTGGCTGCGCCTGGAGAAGACGGGCACGACCTACACCGGCTACTACAGCGCCGACGGCGTCACGTTCGAGCAGGTCGGCGCGATCGAGAACACCCGGCTGGGTGGCGCCGACGTGGGCCTGTTCGCCTTCGGGCAGGAGCAGACGCAGCCGACCACGGTCGCCTTCGACTACTTCCACGTGGTCGACGGCGGGCCGCCCGACGACGACGTCCCGCCTGCGGTGTCCGCGACGCTGGACCCGCCGGAGCCGAACGGCGACCCCGCACCGGGCTACGAGGGCACCTACAACACGCCGGTCTCCGTCGCCGTGACCGCGACCGACGAGGGCTCTGGAGTCGAGGCCGTCGAATACGCGCTGGACGACGGCGACTGGACGCCGTACACGTCGCCCGTCACCGTCAGCGCCGACGGCGAGCACACAGTGCGGTTCCGGGCCACCGACGTCGCCGGCAACACGTCGGAACCGGGCAGCGCGATGTTCACGATCCGGGCCGATGTCTGCCCGGGTTCGGACCTGGGCCCGACCGTCGTCGTCCGTGACGCGGACTCCGGCGTGGAGAACCGGGACCGCGGCGACGGCTGCACCGTCGACGACCTCATCGAGGACGAACGGGACTGGCCCTCGCACGGTCGCTTCATGATGCACGTTCGCAGCGTCACCCAGCACCTGGTCCACGACCGGGTCATCACCAGCGCCGAACGCGGCGCCATCATCGCCGCCGCCGGCACGTCCGGCCCGCGCGGGGCCGCGTCGTGACCGAGTACCTGGAGAAAGGACGAGCCATGCGATCCCTGTTCCGCCAATCGGGTGTCGCTGCCGTGGTGGTCACCGTATCGGCCCTGGTTGCGGGCGCGATGGTGCCCACGCAGGCCGCCACGCCGGCGTCGTCGTCGGCCACGGCGACCGGCGACGACGCCCGCGCCACGCTGCAGCGCTACGCCGAGGACACCTGGGCCTCGTTCGTCGCCATGACCGACGACGACAGCGGGCTGCCGGCCGACAGTCTGCACCACGACGGCACCCGCAGCGACCAGACGTCGACGACGAACATCGGCGCCTACATGTGGAGTGCCGTCGTCGCCGAGGAACTCGGGATCATCGACCGGGGCGAGCTGGTCGATCGGCTGTCGGTGACCATCGCGACCCTGGAGCGGCTGAAACGGCACGAGGAGAGCGGCCAGTACTTCAACTGGTACGACCACCGCACCGGCGAGGTAATCACCACCTGGCCGGACAGCGGTGAGCCGATCGTCCCGCACCTGTCCTCGGTCGACAACGGCTGGCTGGCCACGGCGCTGCAAGTGGTACGGGCATCCGTCCCGGAGCTCGCCGAACCGGCCGGCGCCCTCTTCGAGAGCATGGACTTCGGCTTCTACTACCGGCCGGAGGTCAACCGCATCCTGTTCCACTACGCGCCCAGCACTGGTGACGCACCGTGCTGCTACGACACCCTGGTCAGCGAGAGCCGCATCGCCAGCTACATCGGCATCGCCAAAGGGGAACTGCCGCGTGAACACTACTTCGGCACCTGGCGCAGCTTCCCCGACACGTGCGACTGGAGCTGGCAGCAGCAGAAGCCGGTCGGCGAGTGGCGCGACTACCTACACCAGGACGTGTGGGAAGGCGCCTACCGGTACCGCGGCATGGAGATCGTCCCGGGCTGGGGCGGCAGCATGTTCGAGGCGCTGATGCCCACGCTGTTCGTGCCGGAGGAGCAGTGGGGCCGGCGCAGCTGGAACGTCAACCACCCGCTGACCGTCCGGGCACACATCGAGCACGGCCTGGAAGAGGCCCAGTACGGGTACTGGGGGTTCTCGCCGGCCAACGACACCGAGGGCGGCTACCGCGTGTACGGCGTCCCGTGGATCGGGATGGACCCGACCGGCTACCCGTCGAACAACGACGGCACCACGGTCGACCCCGGCTTCGACGGCTGCGACCGGCCGGCGCAGCCGCTGCCCGGGCCGGAGGACTACACGAACGGCGTCGTCACGCCGCACGCGTCGTTCCTCGCCCTGCGGTACGCCCCGGAGGAGGCGCTGGAGAACCTCGCCAACCTCGAACGCGACTTCGGCATCTACACCGACTGGGGCTTCCGTGACACCGTCAACGTCGACACGGGAGTGGTCGACGAGCACTACCTCGCGCTGGACCAAGGCATGATCATGGGCGCGATCGGCAACCACCTGGCCGGCGACATGCTGCGCGACGCGTTCGTCACGCCGAAGCTGACCAGCCGGGTGCGGCCGGTGATGGCGATGGAGGAGTTCGCCAACTTCCGCTGACCGGATGTCGGGCGGGGTCCGGGGACACCGGCCCCCGCCCGCGTCGGCTCGTTCCTCGCCTCCGATGCCCGACCGAACCCTGGTCCGGTGTCCCCGGACCCCGCCGGACGGCCCGCCCGCGTCGGCTCGTTCCTCGCCTCCGATGCCCGACCGAACCCTGGTCCGGTGTCCCCGGACCCCGCCGGACGGCCCTGCCGGGTCGGCCGTTCGTCCTGACTGGTGGGCGGCGCCTCGTCGTGCCGGCGGCCGCCCCGTACCCTCGAAGCAGAGGCGAGCGACGACGGAGGGAGCGCCGCCGTGACGGTGCCGGTCGACATCACCGTGCGGGCCGGGGTCCTCGACTGGGCCACCCAGACCGCGACGGACGCCCAGCCCGTGCTCCAGACGGTCGCCATCACCGTGGCCATCGGCTTCGTGATCTACAAGGCCGTGCACTCGAAGTTCTCTCTCGGCACCATCGTGGTGTCCGCGCTGGCCGCCGGCATCTTCATCTGGCTCGTCTTCAACGTCACCGAACTCAGCGACACCATCGCCGAGGACCTCCCCGGCGGCACCTCCGCCGACGACTGACCACGTCTGACCGCGTCGAAGCACGTCAGACGCCTGTCCGCAACCAGTGGTCAGGAGAGGTCAGTACCAGTAGGTGTGCCCTTCGTCACGTCCTGGCCACCATGGAACCGGGGTCATCGGCGCTCACCTGTACGGGGCCGTGCCGAACCGGCGGCAGCCGAGAAATTGGTCCGCAATTGGTCGAGGCGGGACGGGGTAGGCCGTCGCTACGCTCCGCGAAAACTCGTTCCAGGTGTTTTCCGTTCAGCGACACGGAGGGCCGGCCGGTGCTGCAGTACGTTTTCGATTTCTCACAGGGAAGCAAGGACGACCGCGATCTGCTCGGTGGCAAGGGTGCCAACCTGGCTGAGATGACATCACTCGGACTACCGGTTCCACCCGGTTTCACCATCAGCACCGAAGCCTGCCGCGCTTATCTCGCCAACGGGCGGGAACCGGACGGCCTGGCCGACGAGGTCGGGCGTCACCTCGCCGACCTGGAATTACGGATGGGAAAGCGACTCGGCGACCCGCGGGATCCATTGCTGGTATCCGTACGGTCGGGCGCGAAGTTCTCGATGCCGGGAATGATGGACACCGTTCTCAACGTCGGGCTGACCGATGCCTCGGTCGGCGGACTGGCCGAGCGCGCCGGCGACGAGAGATTCGCGTGGGACTCCTACCGGCGGCTCATCCAGATGTTCGGCACCACCGTCCTGGGCATCGACGCCGAGCATTTCGACAAGGCCATGGAAGCGGTGAAGAAGGACCGTGGCGTCGAGGCCGACCTCGACCTCGGCGCTACTGACCTGCGGCGTCTCGTCGACGAGTTCAAGGGCGTGGTGAGCCGGGAAGCGGGCCGGGAATTCCCACAGGAGCCGCGCGGGCAACTCGACCTCGCCATCCGTGCGGTCTTCGATTCCTGGAACACCGATCGTGCCCACATCTACCGGCGGCAGGAGCGCATTCCCGACGACCTCGGCACCGCGGTGAACGTCGTCTGCATGGTGTTCGGGAATCTCGGGCCCGACTCCGGTACCGGGGTCGCGTTCACCCGCGATCCGGCCACCGGGGAACAGGGAATCTACGGCGACTACCTGCCGAACGCGCAGGGCGAGGATGTCGTCGCCGGAATTCGCAACACCTTGCCGCTAGCCGAACTGGAACGCCTCGACAAAGCCTCCTACGACCAGTTGCTGGCCATCATGGAAACCTTGGAACGGCACTACCGCGACCTGTGCGACATCGAGTTCACCATTGAGCGCGGAAAGCTCTGGATGTTGCAGACCCGGGTCGGGAAGCGCACCGCCGCCGCGGCGTTCCGTATTGCCGGCCAGTTGGTCGACGAGGGGCTCATCGACGAGGACGAGGCATTGTCGCGGGTGACCGGCGCGCAGCTGGCCCGGCTGATGTTCCCGCAGTTCGACCCTGCGGCGCCACGCACGCCGATCGCTCGCGGTATGGCGGCCAGCCCCGGCGCCGCGGTCGGCAAGGCGGCGTTCGACTCCGCGACCGCCGTCGACTGGGCCGGGCGGGGCGAGGACGTGATCCTGGTCCGCCGCGAGACCAACCCCGACGACCTGCGCGGCATGGTCGCCTCGCGCGGCGTCCTCACTTCGCGCGGCGGCAAGACGTCGCATGCCGCCGTCGTCGCCCGCGGCATGGGCCGCACCTGCGTCGTGGGGGTCGAGGCCCTGCGGGTCGATCCGCGCGGCCGCGGGTTCGTCACTCCCGACGGCGTGCGCGTCGCCGAGGGGGACGTCATCTCCATCGACGGCGGTACCGGAGAGGTGTTCGTCGGCACCGTCCCGGTGGTTCCGTCGGCGGTGTCGGACGCGCTGTACGGCGAGCCGCTGCCCGACGACGTCGACGATGCCCGGCGTCAGGTCGTCGACGCGGTGCTGCGTCTCATGCGACATGCCGACGAACGACGTCGCCTGGGTGTCCATGCCAACGCCGACACCGGCGAGGACGCGCGGCGGGCCCGCGAACTCGGCGCCGGCGGCATCGGACTGTGCCGGACCGAGCACATGTTCCTCGGCGCCCGTCGCAAGATCGTCGAGCGGGTGATCCTGGCCCGCACCGACGAGCAGCGCGACGCCGGCCTGGACGAGTTGCGCCCACTGCAACGGGCCGACTTCGCGGAGATCCTGGAAGCCATGGACGGGTTGCCGGTCACGATCCGGCTGCTCGACCCGCCGCTGCACGAGTTCCTCCCGGACCTGACCGACCTGTCGGTGAAGGTGGCCGTGGCCGAAGCGACCGGTCAGTCCGACCGCGAGGCGACCGAGCTGCTCGCCGAAGTGCAGCGCCTGCACGAACAGAACCCGATGCTCGGCATGCGTGGTGTCCGGCTGGGCCTCGTCGTGCCGGGGCTGTTCCAGCTGCAGGTCAGGGCCATCGCCGAGGCCGCCGCGGAGTTGCACGGCCGGGGCCTGGACCCACGCCCGCAGATCATGGTGCCGCTGGTCGCGGCGGTGCAGGAGTTGGAGGCGATCCGCGAGATGGCCGAGGCGACCGTGGCGGAGGTGGCCGCCGAGACGGGGGAGGACCTGCGCTTCCCGATCGGAACCATGATCGAGCTGCCACGTGCGGCCATGACGGCGCACGAGATCGCCCAGGCCGCGGAGTTCTTCTCCTTCGGCACCAACGACCTCACCCAGACCACGTGGGGCTTCTCCCGCGACGACGTCGAAGCGACCTTCTTCCCCGCGTACCTGGAACGCGGGGTCTTCGGGGTGAGCCCGTTCGAGTCGATCGACGCCGAGGGCGTCGGCCGGCTGGTGTCGATCGCCGCTTGGGAGGGCAAGGAGACCCGGCCGGAGCTGGAGCTCGGGATCTGCGGTGAGCACGGAGGCGACCCGGACTCGATCCACTTCTTCGAATCGATCAAGCTCGACTACGTCTCCTGCTCACCGTTCCGGGTCCCGGTGGCCCGGTTGGAGGCCGGCCGCGCCGCGTTGGCCGCCGCCGGCGGGGAGGGCAGCGACAGCCGCTGACGCCTGGCGTGGCTGGTTGCGGGCAGTCCGGCATCTTCGCTAATGTCCGGGCTGCTCCGCAGCAAATTCGTGCGTTTTGAGTATTGAGAGGCCATAGTGCGCCGCCTTGCCTACGTTGCAGCCGTTTTGCCCGCGTTTGTCATAGGCGCGGCCGTCTCCGCCGCCGCCAATGACGTGCATCACGACCACGATCACAACTTCTTCCCCGGTAACGGGAAGGACTGTGAAGACCCGGCCGTCATCGCGGCCGCGGCCACCCTCGGCGTCACCGAGCTGGGGGAGACCCTGGCCGACATCGAGGGGTCCGACTCCGGCGAGAACGACATCCTCACCTGGACCACCCACGGCAGCGAGCAGCAGTTCCTGGACGTGGAACTGAAGGACGACTCGTACGTGATCACCGCCATCGGCGTGAAGGGCGGCCCGGACTTCGCCCTGTACGTCGAGGAGCCGTGGACCAGCCTGCACGCGCCGCACAAGGGCTGGGAGCTGGCCGACGGCCGTTCCGGTGACAAGTACCCGCGGATCAGCCACTGGTTCGCGTGCGGTATGCCGACGACGCCGCCGACGGACGAGCCCACTGTGCCGCCCACGGACGAGCCCACCGAGCCGCCGACCGACGAGCCCACCGAGCCGACCGAGCCGCCGACCGACGAGCCCACCGAGCCGCCCACGGACGAGCCCACCCAGCCGACCGAGCCGCCGACCGACGAGCCGACTCCGACGGACACCCCGTCGCCGTCCGACACTCCGTCGCCCTCGGACACCCCGAGCCCGTCGCCGTCGGAGACGGACGAGCCGGGGCTGCCCGACACCGGTAGCTCTCCCGCGGTGCTCATCGCGGCGGCTCTGACGCTGCTGGCCGTCGGCGCGGTGGCGCTGCGCAACCGCCTCGTCAAGGCGTGACCGTCTCTCCGTAACGCACTGAACGATCAGGTGCACCGCTCGGCCCAAGTGGCCCGGGTCGGTGCACCTGATCGTCTTCGACGCCGTCGGACCTTGGTACGCGTCGTCATCCTCTTGGTACGCGAGGTCCTCGCTGAGCTGGCCGAAATGTCCGATCCCAGTGGTGATTTCGCCGACCAAGGCGAATCGGACGTCAGGCGGGTCCCGATCAGGTGACCGACGGTGGAGGGCTCAGGTCCGGTCCAGCAGGCCGGCGGCGACGTCGTCGGCGATGGCCAGGCACGCGGTCGCGGCCGGCGACGGCGCGTTGCGGATGCACACGACGTTGCCGACGCGGCTGATCCGGAAGTCGTCGACCAGACCACCGTCGGCGTCCATCGCCTGGGCCCGGATGCCGGCCGGCGCGGGCGTCAGGTCGGCGGCGGTCAGTCCGGGCAGGTAGGCCGCGGCCGCCGCCGCGAACCGGTGGCGGCTGAGGGAGCCGCGCAACTCCTGCACGGCGGTGCGCCGGTTGGCCCAGGCGAACCGGCGGAACCCGGGCCACCGGGCCAGCCCGAGCAGCTCAGCGGCGTCGAGGTCGCGGCGCCGGTAACCTTCCCGGGCCAGTGCCAGCACCGCGTTGGGGCCCACCATCACCTCGCCGTCGACCCGCTTGGTCAGGTGGACGCCGAGGAACGGGTAGCGCGGGTCCGGCACCGGGTAGATCAGACCGCGCACCAGGTCGCGCCGCTCCCGCCGCAGCAGCGCGAACTCGCCCCGGAACGGCACGATGCGCGGGTACCGGTCGTCGCCGGCCAGCACGGCCAGCCGGTCCGCGTGCAGGCCGGCGCAGATCACCACCCGGTCCACGGCGATGGTCTCGCCGTGTGCGCCGGTCACCCGGACCTCGTCCTGCGACTGCGCGAAGCCGGTGACCTGGAATCCGGTACGCACGGTGCCGCCGGCGTCGACGGTGTCGGCGAGCAGCGCGGCGGCGATCTCCGTGAAGTCGACGATGGCCGTGGTGGGGGAGTGCAGGCCGGCGACACCGCGTACGTGCGGCTCGATGTCGCGCAGGCCGGCCGCGTCGAGCATCCGCACCCCGGGCACGCCGTTGGCGAGCGCCCGGTCGCGCAGGTCGTCGAGGCGGCGTCGCTGGATGTCGTCGAGGGCGACGATCAGCTTGCCGCACTCGTCGTAGCGCAGCCCCTTCTCCGCGCAGTACGCACGCAGCAGGCCGACGCCGCGGCGGGAGAACCGCGCCTTCGCCGAGCCCGGCGCGTAGTAGATGCCCGCGTGCACGACACCGCTGTTGCGTCGCGTCTGGTGCTGCCCGGGCGCGGGCTCCTTCTCCAGGACGGTGACGTCGGCGTCGTCGGCCGACCGGGCGAGTGCACGGGCGATGGCGGCGCCGACGATTCCGGCCCCGATGACGGCGTACGTGGTCACGATGCGATCCCCCGGTCCCAGGACGCGGCCCGCCCGCGAGGCGGCGCCGCCGTGGAGAGCGTAACCTCAAGCGTTGATGAGCGGCTACGACGACGCCGACCGGGAGCGCTGGGCACCCGAGCCACCGAAACGGGCGGTGCGCACGGCGTTCGAACGCGACCGGGCCCGTGTGGTGCACTCGGTGTCGCTGCGCCGCCTGGCGGCCAAGACGCAGGTCGTGGCGCCGGGCAGTGACGACTTCGTCCGTAACCGGCTCACCCACTCGCTGGAGGTCGCGCAGGTCGGCCGCGAGCTGGGCAAGGCGCTGGGCTGCGACCCGGACGTCGTCGATGCCGCCTGTCTCGCGCACGACCTCGGGCACCCGCCGTTCGGGCACAACGGCGAGCAGGTTCTCGACGAGATCGCCGCCGACATCGGCGGTTTCGAGGGCAACGCACAGACGCTGCGGCTGCTCAGCCGACTGGAGGCGAAGGCTGTGCACCCGGACGGGCGCTCGGCCGGGCTGAACCTCACCCGGGCCAGCCTCGACGCGGCCACGAAGTACCCCTGGCGGCGCGGCGAGCGCGCGGGCCGCAAGTTCGGCGTCTACGACGACGACGCCGAGGTGTTCGGCTGGCTGCGCAGCGGTGCCGCGGGGGACCGTCGCTGTCTCGAGGCACAGGTCATGGACTTCTCCGACGACGTCGCCTACAGCGTCCACGACGTCGAGGACGCCATCGTCGGCGGCTGGTTGCAGCTGGACGAGCGGCTGGACGACCCGGACGAGCGGGACCGGCTGGCGGCGCTGACCCGCGACTGGTACCTGCCCGACGCCGAACCGGACGAGATCGGCGCGGCGCTGGAACGACTGCGGGCACTGCCGTACTGGGTCGGCGACTACGACGGCCGGATGCGCTCACAGGCCGCGCTCAAGGACATGACGAGCCAGCTGATCGGCCGGTTCTGCGACCACGCCGAGCGGGCGACGCACGCGGCCTACGGCGGCGGCCGGCTCACCCGCTATGCCGCCGACCTCGAGGTGCCGAGAGCCACCCGGGTCGAGGTGGCGCTGCTCAAAGGGCTGGCGGCGGTGTATGTCATGACGGCCTCAGACCGTGCACCCATCTACGAGCGGCAGCGTGAGCTCATCGAGGAGCTGGTGGCGGCGCTGCGGCTGCGAGCCCCGGAGGCGCTGGAACCGCCGTTCCAGGAGAGCTGGGCCGGTGCCGCCGACGACGCCGCCCGGCTGCGGGTCATCGTCGACCAGGTCGCATCGTTGACCGACGATTCCGCGCATGTCCTGCACGCGGCGCTGACTGGCCGGCGCTGACCGTCCGCCGTCCGGCGCGTTTCCGTTGATCTTGGAGAACGTGCGGAATCAATCGGACATCTCGCCCAGGAATTCCGCGCTTACTCCAAGATCAACGGGGCTGCCTGCCTCAGTCCCGCTGGCAGTTCGGGCACCAGACCGTGGAGCGGCCCCCGACGCGGGCGCGACGCAGCGTCGTGCCGCACCGCGGGCAGCTGCCGTCACGATCGTCGCGGTGGCCGGTGAGCCAGGTGTCCCACCCCGGGACCCGGCCGGCCCGGGACGAGCGCTTCAGCACCGTGCGCAGGTTGCGGTGCAGGCGGCCCCGGTCGGCGTCGGTGAGGTCCTGGGTTCCGCGTTCCGGGTGGATCCGGGCCCGCCAGAGGATCTCGTCGGCCAGGAGGTTCCCGAGCCCCGCGACGACGGTCTGGTCCATGAGCGCGGGCTTGAGGCGCCGCCGGGTCACCTCGAGTCGTTTGCCGAGCTCGGCCTCGCCGAGGCCGGCCGCGTCGGGCCCGAGCTCGCCCAGCAGGTCCGCGACGTGGTCGTCGTCGGGCGCGAGCCGGAGCCCATGGAGCTTGCGCAGGTCGCGGTAGCGGAGCTCTCTCGAGGTCGTGATGATGACGACCCGGTCGTGCCGGTGACGCTCCTCATTGCCGTCGACCCAGGCCAGCGCGCCGGTCATGCCGAAGTGGAAGACCACGCTCGGCTCCGCCTGACGGTGCCGCCGGCCGGAGCGGACCGGCGCGACCAGCCACTTGCCGTGCCGCTTCGGCGTGGCGAACGTCTGCCCGGTCAACGCGTCCCGCAGCGCGTCGGCGGTGACGCCGCGCAGGACGCCGGAGTCGAGGACGTCGACGCGCTCGATCCGGTGCCCGGCCGCCCTGTCGAGCACCCGGCGGAAGCCTTCGACGTCCGGTAGTTCCGGCATGTCTACGACATACCCACGACGCCGGGTCGTATGGGACGAGCGGTTCAGCGCGACCGCGGCGGCGGTCGTAGACTCAGCTCTCGTGGCGGGACGCATCCGGGACGAGGACATCGCGGCGGTTCGCGAGCGCGCCCGCATCGACGTCATCGTCGGCGAGTACGTCGCGCTGCGCAACGCCGGCGGCGGGTCCCTCAAAGGCCTGTGCCCGTTCCACGACGAGAAGACGCCGTCCTTCCACGTCACTCCAGCCCGCGGTTTCTACCACTGTTTCGGCTGCTCCGAGGGCGGCGACGTCATCAGCTTCGTGCAGAACATCGATCAGCTGTCGTTCGCCGAGGCGGTCGAGCGGTTGGCCGACAAGGTCGGGCTGCAGCTGCGGTACGAGGAAGCCAAGGCCGGCTCGGCGCCGCGGCAGAGCCGTGAACAGCGCACCCGGCTGGTCGAGGCGCACCGCATGGCGGCGGAGTTCTACTCGGAGGCGCTGGAGTCGTCGCCGGAGGCGATGACCGGCCGCCAGTTCCTCGACGAACGCGGCTTCGACCAGACCGCGGCCGAGCGGTTCGGTGTGGGCTATGCCCCGCAAGGCGGCGAGGTGTTGCGCAAGCACCTGCGGCAGAAGGGCTTCAGCGACCAGGAGCTCATCGCCGCCGGGCTGGTCGCGCAGGGCCGCAACGCCCCGTACGACCGGTTCCGCGGCCGGCTCATGTGGCCCATCCGCGACCTGCTCGGCGACGTCGTCGGCTTCGGTGCCCGCCGGCTGTTCGACGACGACCGCATCGAGGCCAAGTACCTCAACACGCCGGAGACCTCGATCTACAAGAAGAGCCACGTGCTCTACGGGGTCGACCTCGCGAAGAAGGACATCGCGCGCACGTCGCAGGCCGTCGTCGTCGAGGGCTACACCGACGTCATGGCCTGCCACCTGGCCGGCGTCACCACGGCCGTCGCCACCTGCGGGACGGCGTTCGGCGACGACCACGCGCGTACGCTGCGCCGGCTGCTGCGCGACCAGGACGAATACCGCGGTCAGGTGATCTTCACCTTCGACGGCGATGCCGCCGGTCAGAAGGCCGCGCTGCGGGCGTTCGAGGGCGACCAGCGGTTCGTCTCGCAGACGTACGTCGCGATCGAGCCCGATGGTCTCGACCCGTGCGAGTTGCGCCAGCGCTCCGGCGACCTCGCGGTGCGCGAACTGGTGGCGCGGCACCGGCCGCTGTTCGAGTTCGCCATCCGCACCATGGTCGACGGATACGACCTGGACCACCCGGAGGGCCGCACCCGGGCCCTGGAGAAGGCGGTGCCACTGGTCGCCCAGATCCGTGACCGCGCCCTGCGGGACGAGTACGCGCGCCGGCTGGCCGGTTGGGTCGGCGCACCCGACGAGCTGTCCGTGGTGCGCCGGGTGCGGGCGGTCTCGGGGGCGCCGGAGCAGCGCGGCCGGCAGCGCCCGCCCGCCCCGCCGGCGGGTCAGCAGGCGCTGGGCGTGCCCGTACACGGCGACGTCGACCCGCAGACGCTGGGGCTGGAGCGTGACGCACTGCGCATCGCGGTGCAGCGGCCCGCGCTGGCCGGTCCGACGTTCGACGATCTGGGTGCCGACGCGTTCGTGTCGCCGGTGTACCGCGCGGTCCGCGAGACCATCGGCAAAGCCGGCGGCTGCGCCACCCAGGCCGGGGGCCACCCGTGGGTGGACGCACTGTTGGGTGCCACCTCCGATGAGGCGGTCCGGCAGGTGATCACTCAGCTGGCGGTCGAGGCGATGCCGGTCGACGAGAACGCCGTACAGCGCTACACCGTATCGGTGGTGCTGCGGCTGCACGAGGTCTGGGTGTCCCGGCAGCTGGTGTCGCTGAAGGCGAAGCTCCAGCGCACTGACCCGTCAGCGCAGGTCGAGCTCTACAACCGCCTGTTCGGTGAGCTGATGGCGCTGGAGAAGCACCGGCGCGACCTGCGCGAACGGGGCATCGGCGCCAGCACCTGACGACCGGCGGCGCCGCGCGCGGTCAGCCGTCTTCGCGGTGGAAGACGTGCCGCGTCAGCGCCTGCACGTCACCGTCGAGGTGGTCGATGCGCCGGTTGACCTCGTCAAACCGGGTGTTCATCTCGGCGCGCATGGAGTCGAACTTCGTGTCCATGGCGCCGAACTTCGTGTCCATGGCGCCGAGCCTCGTGTCCATGGATTGGAAGCGGGCGTCGAATTTCTCGTCCATCGCCGCGAATCGGAGGTCGATGGTGTCGAACCGGCTGTCGAAGCGGCTCTCGATGCCGCCGACCTTGGCGTCGACCAGGCGCAGCAGCATCGTGAACATGATGCTGACAACGGCGATGAAGCCGCCGATGAGCGTCCAGGTCTGCGCGTCGTTCATGCACTGCTCCTTCGTGGATCGTCATGGTACGACCCTGGCTGATCGCGGCGCAGCTCGGCGGGGAGAAATCGGACATTGTGGATAACGTCCGGAACTCGTCTGGCTTGTGGACAGCGTGCGGGCCAGCTGCGGCCGGCCCGAGCCGGGCATCGCGGGAATGCGGCAGGACCAGTTGACGCTTCAACCATCATGAGCGAACCACGGGAGACCGCGACCGCCGCCATCACCGAGGAAGCGCGGGAGGAGCTGGCCGCCCCGAACGGGCGGATCGTGCTCAGCACGGTGGGCGGCGCGGCAGACGTGGGCGCCGGTGCGTGCACCGACGGATTCTGCGCGCTCTGACCCCGCCCGACG
Organism: Jiangella gansuensis DSM 44835; assembly: GCF_000515395.1. Classification (NCBI taxonomy): domain Bacteria; kingdom Bacillati; phylum Actinomycetota; class Actinomycetes; order Jiangellales; family Jiangellaceae; genus Jiangella; species Jiangella gansuensis. The sequence continues at coordinate 3,728,038 of NZ_KI911782.1, forward strand.
TCCACGACAACGCAAGGAGAACGCGACAGTGCTGATCGAGGTGTGGTCGGACTTCGTCTGTCCCTGGTGCTACATCGGTAAGCGGCGGTTGGAGACCGCGCTGAGCCGGTTCGAGCACGCCGGCGACGTCGAGATCCTGTGGCGTAGTTACCAGCTCGACCCGACGGTAGAGCCGGGCGCCGACGGGCTGGTCCTGGACCACCTGGCCAAGAAGATGGGCGCCGGGCCGGAGCAGGTCCGCGCGATGACCGACCGGGTGACCGCGCTGGCGGCCGCCGAGGGCCTCGAGTACGACCTGGAGAACGCGCACGTCGCCAACACCTTCGACGCGCACCGCGTCGCCCACCTGGCCCGGAAGTACGACGCCGGGCCGCAGGTGCACGAACGTTTCATGCGCGCGCACCTGATCGAGACCCAGCACCTGAGCGACCCGGAGACGGTGATCCGCCTCGCGGCAGAGGCCGGCGTGCCGGCCGACGAGGCGCGCCGGGTACTGGCCGGCGACGACCACGCCGACGACGTGCGGGCCGAGATCGACCTCGCCCGGCAGTTCGGTGCCAACGGGGTGCCGTTCTTCGTCCTGGGCCGCACGCACGGCGTGTCCGGAGCCCAGCCGGTGGAGACCTTCCTGTCGGCGCTTCAGGAGGCGTACGGCCGGGCGGTCGCCGCTTCCTGACGAGCGCCACCGTAGCGGGACCGTGCCTTCCGGTGTCCCGGGCCCGGCAGGCATGATGCTCGGCATGACCCTCGTCGCTGGCATCGACTCGTCCACTCAGTCCTGCAAGGTCGTGCTCGTCGACGCCGACTCCGGCGCCGTCGTCGACTCCGCCCGGGCCGACCACCCCGACGGCACCGAGGTCGACCCGCGGGCCTGGTGGGACGCACTCGCCAAAGCCGGCGACGGTCTGCTCGAGCGGGCCGACGCCGTCGCGGTCGGGGGACAGCAGCACGGCATGGTGGTCCTGGACGCCGACGGTGACGTCGTGCGGCCGGCCCTGCTGTGGAACGACACGCGGTCAGCTGCGGCCGCCCGCGACCTGACGCAGGAGCTCGGTGGCCCGCAGGCCTGGGCTGACGCCGTCGGGCTGGTACCGGTCGCGAGCTTCACGGTCACCAAGCTGCGCTGGCTGGCCGTGCACGAGCCTGCCGCCGCCGACCGCGTCGAGCAGGTCATGCTCCCGCACGACTACCTCACCTGGCAGCTGGCCGGCCGGCCGGAGCGGCCCGTTACCGATCGCGGCGACGCCTCCGGCACCGGGTACTGGTCCGCCGGCACCAACGACTACCGGCTCGACCTGCTGCGACTGGGCTTCGGGCGCGAGATCGGCGTGCCCCGGGTGGCCGCGCCCGCCGAGGTGGTCGGGACGACGGCGTCCGGCGCGGCCATCGCGGCCGGCACCGGCGACAACATGGGCGCCGCCCTCGGCCTGACGCTGGAGCCGGGCGATGTCGTCGTCTCCCTCGGCACCAGCGGCACCGCGTTCGCTGTGTCGGAGTCGCCGGTCGCCGACGCCAGCGGGCTGGTGGCCGGGTTCGCCGATGCCACCGGCCGCCACCTCCCACTGGTGGCCACGCTGAACGCGGCTCGGGTCCTCACGGCCGCCGCCACGATGCTCGGCGCCGACCTGTCCGGCCTGGATCAGCTGGCCCTGCAGGGCGAACCCGGCGCCGGTGGCATGGTTCTGCTGCCCTACCTCGACGGCGAGCGCACCCCTGACCTTCCCGACGCGACCGGCTCGCTGGTCGGGCTCACCCGTGCCGCCATGACCCCCGCCAACCTCGCCCGCGCGGCCGTCGAAGGCATGCTGTGCGGCCTCGCCGACGGCGTGGACGCGCTGGCCGCGCAGGGCGTCGTCGTCGAGCGGGTGGTGCTGATCGGCGGCGCGGCGCAGTCGGCCGCGGTCCGTGCGGTGGCGCCCGAGGTGTTCGGCACGCCGGTGGTCGTGCCGGCGGCGGGGGAGTACGTCGCCCGCGGGGCGGCCCGGCAGGCCGCCTGGGCGCTCACCGGAGCGCCGACGCCGCCGGCCTGGCCGCTCGACGTCGAGGCGACGGTGGAGCCACGCGGCGGCGGCGCGGCTGTCCGCGAGGCCTACGCGCAGGCGCGGACCAGGTTGCACGGCTGATCGCGGGGTACGGGGACACCGTCGTGGGACGGCTGGGCGGCGGTGCGGACGAGCCGGAATACTGGCGGGTGGTCGCGGGTTGAGGCGAACAAGTTCGTTGACACGTCAACGATCTAGCCGAGAGGGAGTGACCTGAGATGCAGTTCGGGATCTTCACGGTGGGCGACGTGACCACCGATCCCACCACGGGGCGGACCCCCACCGAACACGAGCGAATCAAGGCGACGGTCGAGATCGCCAAGAAGGCCGACGAGGTCGGCCTCGACGTGTTCGCCACCGGTGAGCACCACAACCCGCCGTTCATCGCCTCGGCGCCCACCACCACGCTGGCCTATATCGGCGCTCAGACGAAGCGGATCATCCTCTCGACGGCGACGACGTTGATCACCACCACCGATCCGGTGCTGATCGCGGAGAACTACGCCAAACTGCAGCATCTGACCGACGGCCGGGTGGACCTCATGATGGGCCGCGGCAACACCGGGCCGGTGTACCCGTGGTTCGGCAAGGACATCCGCGACGGCATCGCGCTGGCGGTCGAGAACTACGCGCTGCTGCACCGGTTGTGGCGTGAGGACGTCGTCGACTGGCAGGGCCGGTTCCGCACCCCGCTGCAGGGCTTCACCTCGACACCGCGGCCGCTGGACGGCGTGCCGCCGTTCGTCTGGCACGGCTCGATCCGCAGCCCCGAGATCGCCGAGCAGGCCGCCTATTACGGCGACGGATTCTTCCACAACAACATCTTTTGGCCGATGTCGCACACGAAGCAGATGGTCGACCTCTACCGGCGCCGCTTCGAGCACTACGGTCACGGGCCGGCCGACACCGCCATCGTCGGGCTCGGCGGACAGGTGTTCATGCGCAAGAACTCGCAGGACGCCGTGCGCGAGTTCCGTCCGTACTTCGACGTCGCCCCCGTGTACGGCCACGGGCCCTCGCTGGAGGAGTTCACGGCGCAGACACCGCTCACCGTCGGCAGCCCGCAGCAGGTCATCGACCGGTATGCCGCCATGCGCGACCACGTCGGGCACTACCAGCGCCAGCTGTTCCTCATGGACCACGCCGGGCTGCCGCTGCCGACCGTCCTGGAGCAGATCGAGATCCTCGGCTCCGAGGTGGTCCCGGTGCTGCGCCGGGAGATGGCCGCCGGCCGGCCGGCGCACATCCCGGACGCGCCGACACATGCCTCCCTGGTGGCCGCCGCGGGTGGTGCGCGCGACGCGACGGTGTCCGCCGTCGACGACGTCACCGGCCGGGTCGCCGAAAACGCCGCGGAGACCACCACGGAGTCGCTGCGATGAGCCGGCGCACCCTCGCGGTCGTCTCGGCCGGCCTGCGTCAGCCGTCGTCCACCCGGCTGCTGGCCGACCGGCTGGCCGAGGTGACCGTGCGCGACCTCGCCGGCCGCGAGGTCGAGGCCGAGATCCGCGTCGTCGAACTGCGCGAGCACGCTCACGACCTCACCAACCACCTGCTCGCCGGCTTCCCGAGCCCGGCGCTGTCCAACGCCATCGACGACGTCACCACGGCGGACGGCATGATCGCGGTGTCGCCGATCTTCTCCGCGTCCTACAGCGGCCTGTTCAAGTCGTTCTTCGACGTCCTCGACACCGACGCGCTGAGCGGGATGCCAGTGCTGCTGGGCGCCACTGGCGGCACCGAGCGGCACTCGCTGGCGCTGGAGCACGCACTGCGTCCGCTGTTCGCCTACCTGCGCGCCGTCACGGTGCCGACCGCGGTCTACGCCGCCACGTCCGACTGGGGGAGCGAGAACGGCGACGGCGCCGGTGCGACGTCAGGGCTGTCCCGCCGTATCGAACGGGCCGCCGCGGAGCTGGCGGATCTGATGGCGGCCAGGCCGGCGCGCGAGCCGGCCGACCCGTTCGCCCTCCCCACATCGTTCGAGCAACTGCTGTCCGAGAACTGACGGCGAACCCCGGACCTCCCGTTGATCTTGGAGTTATCGCGGAATCAATCGGACATCACGGGCCGAGATTCTGCGGTTACTCCAAGATCAACGGCCAGGGGGATGGGTATGAGCCGGTCAGTCACTGGGCGAGCATGAGGTCGACCTGGGTCGGTGCCAGGGCGTGGTCGATGACCATGACAGCCGCGCCGATGATGCCGGCGCGGTCGCCGGTGCTGGACTGCACGATCCGCAGGTCCTGGGTGGCCAGCGGCAGCGAGCGCCGGTAGACGATCTCGCGGACCCCGGCGATGAGGTGCTCGCCGGCCTGCGACAGCGACCCGCCGATGACGATGACCGACGGGTTGAACAGGCTCACGGCCGCGGCGAGTACCTCACCGATGTCACGTCCGGCCTGGCGCAGCAACTGCAGTGCCTCGATGTTGCCGCCCCGTGCCAGCGTGACGACGTCGGCGCTGGTCTCGGCGCGGGTGCCGTTGGCGGCGAGCTTGGCCGCGATGGCCGCGCCGCTGGCGACCGCCTCCAGGCACCCGGTGTTGCCGCACCGGCAGACCACCTCGGTGCCGTGCGGCAGCTGCAGGTGGCCCATGTCGCCGGCGGCGCCCTGGGCGCCTCGGTGCAGCCGGCCGTCGCTGATCAGGCCGCTGCCGATACCGGTGGCGACCTTGACGAACATCATGTGTGGTGCGTCGCTCCACTGGGTGAAGTGCTCGCCTAGCGCCATGATGTTGACGTCGTTGTCGACCAGTGCGACGGCGCCGAAGCGGTCCTCCAGGTAACCCTGCACGTCGAAGCCGTCCCAGCCGGGCATGATGGGCGGGCTGACCGGGCGGCCGGTGGAGTGTTCGACGGGGCCGGGTAGTCCGATCCCGACGCCGAGCAGGTCGGCGGGGTCGCGGCCGGCGCGGGCGATGAGGTCGTGCCCGGCGCTGGCAACCCACGACAGCACCGGCTCCGGCCCGGAGGCCACCAGCAGCTCGTCGTAGGCCTCCGCCAGCACCTCACAGGCGAGGTCGGTGAGGGCGAGCCGGGCGTGGGTGGCGCCGATGTCGGCGGACAGCACGAACCGGGCGTTGGGGTTGAACGCGAACCGGGTGGGCGGGCGGCCGCCGGTGGACGCGGCCTTGTCGGCCGGGCCGATGAGATTACTGGCCAGCAGGGCGTCGACGCGCTGGGTGACCGTGGAGCGCGCCAGCCCGGTTTCGGCGGCGAGTTCGGCGCGGGTGCGCGGCCGGCCGTCGCGCAGCAGCTGGAACAGGGAGCCGGCGGCATACATAGAGCCGCCGTTGTCAGCCACCGCGCTGACCGGCCGCGACGTGGTGACGCGTACGCCTTCGAGCATGGCACTAGTGAAACACACCCGACTTCATTCCGTGTAGCAACAGTCTCGGTGGTAACACTCGCGCAACTTTTGCTTGACGTGCGTGCAAAAGTGCCTCTAAGTTCCTCTGCCATGGCAGTGACTCCGATCACAGAGCGCGCGTACGGCGGCGACAGCGCCCCGCCGACCCCGGGCTACCGTGCAGCGATCGTCGGAACCGGCTTCATGGGCCGGGTGCATGCCCGGGCCGTCCAGGTGGCGGGCGGCCGGGTGGTCGGGGTCGTCGGCTCCAGCACCGAGCGAGCGTCGTCGGCGCTCACGGACCTCTCGGCCGGACGCGTGTTCGCCGGCCTGGACGACATGCTCGCCGCCGACGGAGACGACCGCGTCGACGTCGTGCACGTGTGCACGCCGAACCACCTGCACGAGCCGGTGGTGCTCGCGGCGCTGGCCGCCGGCAAGCACGTGGTGTGCGAGAAGCCGCTGGCCACCTCCGCGGCGGCCGCCGCCGCGATGACCGCCGCCGCGGCCACGGCGGGCCGCGTCGCCGCCGTCCCGTTCGTCTACCGCTTCCACCCGATGGTCCGCGAGGCGCGCGAGCGGGTCCGCGCCGGTGAGGTCGGCACCATCTTCGTCGCCCACGGCAGCTACCTGCAGGACTGGCTGCTCCACCCGTCCGACGACAACTGGCGCGTCGATCCGGACCTCGGCGGACCCACCCGGGCGTTCGGCGACATCGGCTCGCACTGGTGTGACCTGCTCGAATTCGTCACCGGCGAGCGCATCATCCGGGTGTCGGCGCAGTCGTCGACCGTGAACAAGCGGCGCGGCGTCGACAGCTTGCGCAACGTCACCACCGAGGACGTCGTCGTGGTGCAGTTCGCGACCGCGTCCGGCGCCATCGGCTCGGTGGTCGTCAGCCAGGTCTCGGCGGGCCGCAAGAACCGCCTGCTGCTGGAGGTGTCGGGCTCGCACGGGTCGCTCTCGTTCGACCAGGAGAACCCGGAGCAGCTGTGGTGGGGCGGCCGCGAACGCAGCAGCCAGCTGGTCCGCGACCCGGAGACGCTGAGCTCTCCCGCAGCCCGCTACGCCCGGGTCCCGGCCGGTCACTCACAGGGTTACCAGGACTGCTTCGACGCCTTCGTCGCCGACACGCGAGCGGCCATCGGCGGCGACGCCCCGGACGGGTTGCCCACCTTCGACGACGGCCTGCGCGCAGCCCGGCTGGCCGAGGCCGTCGTCCTGTCCGCACACGAGAGCCGCTGGGTGGAGGTGCAACCGTGACCGTCGAGTCCAGCGTCGCCGGCCCGGGTGCGCAACCGGCCACGACGGTGTTGCGGATGCGGGGGATCGACAAGTCGTTCCTCGGCGTCCAGGTCCTGCACGGCGTCGACCTGGAACTGCGCGCGGGCGAGGTGCACGCGCTGATCGGCGAGAACGGTGCCGGCAAGTCGACGCTGATGAAGATCCTGGCCGGGGTTTACCAGGCGGACGGCGGCACCATCGAGCTGGACGGCCGGGAAGTCCGCTTCGAGCACCCGCTGCAGGCGCAGCAGGCAGGCGTCTCCACGGTGTTCCAGGAGTTCAACCTGCTGCCGGAGCGGACCGTCGCCGAGAACGTCTTCCTCGGCCGTGAGCCGCGCCGGCGTGGCATGGTCGATGCCGCCCGCCTGAACGCCGACACCGCGGCGCTGCTGAACGACCTCGGGCTGACCTGGCTCTCCCCGGAAGCGCGGGTGCGCTCGCTGTCGGTGGCCGGCCAGCAGGTGGTGGAGATCGTCAAGGCGCTCTCCTACGACGCGCGCATCATCTCGATGGACGAACCCACCGCCGCCCTCGCCGACGAGGAAGTGGAGCTGCTCTACCGGCTGATCGCGACCCTGCGCCAGCGTGGCGTCGCCATCCTCTACGTGTCGCACCGGTTGAAGGAGATCTTCGACCTCGCCACCCGCGTCACCATCCTCAAGGACGGCGCATTGGTGGAAACGGCCGACGCCGACCAGTTGAACACCGACGAGCTGGTCCGCAAGATGGTGGGCCGGCCCATCTCCAGCTTCTTCCCGGACAAGCTGCCCGGCAGCGAACTCGGTGACGTCCGGCTGTCCGTCACCGGCGGCGGCAACGAGCAGCTCGACGGCATCGACCTGCAGGTCCGCGCGGGTGAGATCGTCGCGCTGGCCGGGCTGCAGGGCAGCGGGCGCACCGAGATCGCGCACGCGCTCTTCGGCGTCGAACGGTTCACCCGTGGCGAGGTTCGCTTGGACGGCAAACCGGTCACGTTGCGGTCGCCGCGGCAGGCGGTCCGCGCCGGGCTGGCGCTGGTCACCGAGGACCGCAAGGCCGAGGGCCTGGTGCTCAACCAGTCGGTGGCCGCCAACGCCCGGCTGGTGCTGGACGCGGTACTGCCGCGGCGGGCCGCGCAGAGCGCCCGGCGGATCCCCGGGATCCTGTCCTCGCTGGAGCTGGCGTCCCGCGGCACCGGCCAGGAGGTGCGCTTCCTGTCCGGCGGCAACCAGCAGAAGGTGGTGCTGGCCAAGTGGCTGGCCACCGAGCCGTCGGTGATCGTGCTCGACGAACCCACCCGCGGCATCGACGTCGGCGCCAAGGAACGCGTCTACACGCTGATGCGGGAGCTGTCCGCCCAGGGTGTCGCGATCCTCATGATCTCCTCCGAGCTGCCGGAGGTCATCGGCATGGCCGACCGCATCGTCGTCCTGAGGGACGGCCGCATCGCCGGCGAGCTCCCCGCCGGTCCGGACGAGGAGACCGTCATGGCGCTGGCCACCGGCCACGAAGCCGACCTGGGCACCACCACGGAGGGAGATCGATGAGCCGGGCAGTCGCCGTCGCCGGCCGAAGCGGCACGTCGCGCCGCCGGCTCGGCTCCACCGAGATCGTCTGGCTGGCGCTGGTCGCCGTCCTGATCATCGGTGTGGTGCTCGTCGCGATCGACGGGCAGAACCTGCTGAGCACCGCGAACACCCGCGACATGCTGGCGCGCTCGAGCCTGCTGGGGTTCGTCGCCATCGGGCAGACGCTGGTCATCCTGTGCCGGTCGCTGGACCTGTCCGTGGGTTACGTGATGGCGCTGAGCAGCCTGATAGCGGCGACGACGATGAACGGCGACCCCGCACGGGTACCGCTGGCCATCGCGGCGGTGCTGGTGGTCGCCGGGCTCATCGGGCTCGGCAACGGCCTGATCATCTCGGTGCTCAAGGTCAACCCGTTCATCGCCACCCTCGGTGTCGGCCTCATCATCAAGGGCTATCTGGACACGGAATACCAGGGCCCCGCAGGTGCGGTGCCCGGCTCGTTCCAGCAGTTCGGCTTCAGCCGCATCGGCCCGGTGCCGGTGTCGACGCTGGTGATGCTCGCCGTCGCGGTCGCCGGCATCCTGTTCCTGCGCAAGACCCGCACGGGTTACCACATGTTCGCCGTCGGCGGCAGCGCGGACGTGTCGCGGCTGTCGGGCATCAGGACCGGACGGGTCATCGTCACCGCGCACGTGCTGTGCTCCATCGCGGCCGGGCTGGCCGGCCTGCTGATCGCCGCCCGGTTCGGCACCGGCAGCGCCCTGGTCTACAACTCCGGCTACGACCTGGAGTCCATCGCCGCTGTGGTGCTCGGCGGGACGCTCCTGCTGGGCGGCCGCGGCGGCATCGCGGGCACCATCGCCGGCGTGCTGATCCTGGCGGTGCTGGACACCGTGTTCAACATCCTCGAAGTCGACCCGTTCTTCAAGGACGTGCTGCGCGGCGTGATCATCGTGGCCGCGGTCGCCATCTACGCCCGCCGTCAGATCGACCGGAAAGCCAGCCGCATCCGCTTCGGCGACGACGGTGGTGGCGGCGGCGGTGCCGCCCCGCCGGGTCCGCCACCGGACGGCGGCCCCGGTCACACCGTCCCCGCGGGGACTACAGGAGGGGCGGACGATACCGACCGGCGAGCGGGGGCCGGAGGTTCCCGTGAGGCGTCGGTCCACGCTGACGGCGCTTCTGGGGATCAGTCGGGGCATCGTCCGGCCCGACACCTCGACGGCCCGGGTGGGGCGGACGACACCGACCGGCGAGCGGGGGCCGGAGGTTCCCGTGAGGCGTCGGTCCACGCTGACGGCGCTTCTGGGGATCAGTCGGGGCATCGTCCGGCCCGACACCTCGACGGCATGGGAGGTGCGCGATGACGGTCACGTCCCCGCAACCCACGCGGCGCCCGAGCGCCGGATCCCGGGCGGCCGAGGTCGCCGGCCGGTTGTTCGGCGGCGGCAGCGCGACTGTGTTCGCCCTGCTGATCGTCGTGTTCGTGTGGATCTTCATCCTCAACCCGAACTTCGCCGAGCCGCCGTCGCTGATGGCGTTCGTCAAGCAGGCGGCGCCGCTGGTGATCCTGGCTGTCGGGCAGTACTTCGTCATCGTGTCCGGCGAGTTCGACCTGTCGGTCGGGTCGCTGGTGGGTGCGCAGGTGGTCATTGCCGCCGCGCTGCTCGACGGGGAGGAGAGCCGCACGGTCCCGGTCATCCTGGTGATGCTGGCGTTCGGTGTCCTCGTCGGCCTGGTGAACGGCCTCGTCACCACGGTGCTCAAGGTGCAGTCGTTCATCACGACGCTCGGCATGATGCTGGTCCTGTACGGCGCCATCCGGTTGTGGACCGGCGGTGCGCCCACCGGCGCCCTGTCCGAGGCGTTCCGGCAGGCCGGCCGCGGCGGCATCGACATGGCCGTGGTGCGCCAACTGCCGTACGCCCTGCTGATCCTGGTCGGCATCGTCATCGTGGCGATCGCCATCATGCGCAGCTCCTACGGCCGGACGCTGATGGCGACCGGCGACAACGAACGTGCCGCCGGGTTCTCCGGCGTGCGGGTCTGGCAGGTGCGCACGCTCGCGTTCGTCCTGTCCAGCGTCATGGCGACCGTCGCCGGCATCCTGATCGGCGGCTATGCGGGCGTCACAGCTCAAGTGGGTCAAGGCCTGGAGTTCACCGCCATCACCGCGGTGGTGCTCGGCGGCGTGGTGCTCGGAGGCGGCCGTGGCACCGTCGTCGCCGCCATGGCCGGCGCGCTCACCCTCGAAGCCCTGTTCACCTTGTTCAACCAGCTCAGCATGCCGTCGACCATCCGGCCGGCGGTCCAAGGCGTGATCATCATCGCCGCGGTGGCCTACGCCGCACGTGAGAGAGCGCGACCCCGGCAGCAGCCGGACACCGCACCGGAGGCACCGGTGCCAGCACCCGAAGCGAACCAGTCCTAGCGAGAACGTCCGAGGAGGACAACGATGCGCAGATCGCGCGCTCTATTGGCAGCGTCGGCGGCAGCCGCGCTGATGCTCACCGCCTGCACCACCGATGACCCCGACGAGACCGCGGCACCGGAGGAGACCGCTGCCGCCGGTGAGGAGCCGGGCACCGAAGACGGGGGCGAGGGTGAGGAGGAACCGGCCGCCGACGGCGAGTGGTTCGTCCAGGCCGACTACGAACGCCAGCTCGCACAACGCGACATCGAGCCGGAGGGCCCGGCGGACCAGCCGTGGCTGCAGGCGATCGAGCCGGAGTACGTCGACACCACGGAGTACGCCAACCCGGAGGGCAACACGCTCTGCTTCTCCAACGCCTCCGTCAGCAACCCGTGGCGGGTCACCGGCTGGATCACCATGCAGCAGCAGGTCGAGGTGCTGCAGGCGGCCGGCGAGATCGGTGAGTTCCGGGTGTCCGACGCCGCCGACGACGACAACCAGCAGATCTCCGACATCCAGGCGTTCGTCGACGCCGGCGACTGCAACGCGATCATCATCTCGCCGTCGACGACGGCCACCCTCACCCCGGCGGTGGAGGCGGCCTGCGCCAGCGGCGTGCCGGTCATCGTGTTCGACCGCGGTGTCAACACCGACTGCATGGTGACGTTCATCCACCCGATCGGCGGCTACGCCTACGGTGCGGACGGCGCGGAGTTCCTGGTCGAGAACCTGGAGCCCGGGTCGACGGTGCTGGCGCTGCGCATCCTGCCCGGCGTCGACGTGCTGGAGCACCGGTGGGCAGCGGCGCAGGAGATCTTCGCCGACAGTGAGCTGGAGATCCTCGGCGACGAGTTCACCGGCGGCGACGGCGCGCAGATCAAGACCCTGGTCACCCAGTACCTGCAGCGCGGTGAGGTCGACGGCATCTGGATGGACGCCGGCGACGGCGCCGTCGCGGCCGTCGAGGCGTTCGAGGACACGGGCAACGACTACCCGGTCATGGTCGGTGAGGACGAGTTGAGCTTCATGCGCAAGTGGCAGGAGACCGGCATGACCGCGATCGCGCCGGTGTACTCGAACTTCCAGTGGCGCACCCCGATCCTCGCCGCGACCATGATCTGGGCCGGCGAGCAGGTGCCGAGCGAGTGGGTGCTCCCGCAGGCGCCCATCACCGACGCGGACCGGGACGAGTTCCTCGACCGCAACGCCGAGATGCCTAGCCTGCACTACGCCAAGTTCGGCGGCGAGGACCTGCCCGGTTACCCGTCCGCCTGGCAGGACCGCTGACGCACCGCCCCGTCCCCGTCACCTGACGCGCCACCTCGTCGCCCCCACCCAGGTTGATCTTGGAGTTGTTCGGCGAATCCCGGGCGATTTGTCCGGGCGATACCCGAACAACTCCAAGATCAACGGGGTGATGGCGGCGGGAGCGGTGCAGGCGAAAGGAGCACGATCGATGACTCGACTCCTCGGGGTCAACACCTGGGTGTGGACGTCGCCGCTCACCGACGCGTCGCTCGCCGAGCTGGCCCCGCGCATCAAGGACTGGGGTTTCGACGTCGTCGAGCTGCCGGTCGAGAACCCGGGCGACTGGGACCCCGCCCAGGCGGCGAAACTGCTCGGCGAACTCGACCTCGCGGCCACGGTCACCCTCGTCATGGGGCCGGGCCGCGAACTGGTGGCAACCGACGACACGACCGTCCGGGCCACCCGCGACTATCTCCGCCACGTGGTGGACGTCGCGGCGGCGGTCGGGTCCGCGGTGATCGCTGGTCCCGCCTACGCCTCGGTCGGCCGGACCTGGCGCATGAGCGAGGACCAGCGCCGGGTCCGCTACAGCGAGCTGCGCGACGGGTTGGCGCCCGTCGTCGAGCACGCTGTGAGCGCCGGCGTCACGGTCGCGGTCGAGCCGTTGAATCGATACGAGACCAGCCTGCTGAACACCGTCGACCAGGCCATGGAGGCGCTCAGCGACCTGCCTGCCGCCGGCTGCGGCCTGGCACTCGACGTGTACCACATGAATATCGAGGAGCAGTCCGTTCCGGACGCGATCCGCCGGGCCACCGGCCGGATCGCGCACGTGCAGGTCTGCGCGAACGACCGCGGCGCCCCCGGCGCCGACCACCTCGACTGGCCCGCCATCCTGGCCGCACTCGACGCGGCCGGGTACGACGGGCCGCTGGTGATCGAGTCGTTCACGGCCGACAACGCGACCATCGCCACGGCCGCCTCGATCTGGCGGCCGCTGGCCGCGAGCCAGGACGCCATCGCCGTCGACGGCCTGTCCTTCCTGAAGGGAGTGATGCAGGACCGGACCTAGCGCGAAAGCAGTTCAACCAGTCACTTCGCTCTCACCTGAGAAGCGCAGGTCAACCAGTCACTTCGGTTTCACCTGAGAAGCGCAGTTCAACCGGCGGCGCCGGCACGCCGCGGGGTTTCAGCAGCATCGTCGCTCTTTCCCCTGGAGGAACCCCCTGATGATCGTCGCTCTACGCCAACGGTGGGCCCGGCTGTTAGCCGTGGCACTCGCCGCCGTGCTGGCGATACCGCTGCTCACCGCGATGCCGTCGTCGGCGCACGACGGAGAACACGGTGACGCGCACGTGCTGATCTTCACCAAGACGACCCAGTTCCGGCACACCGAGGCGATCACGCAAGGTGTGCCGGTGCTCGAGGCCGCCTTCGAGGCCGCCGGCATCACGTCCGAACACACCGAGGACTCCTCGATCTTCAACGACGAGGACCTCTCCCACTTCGACGCCCTGGTCATGTTCCAGGCCTCCGGCGACCCGTGGACCGCCGACGAGAAGGCCGCACTGGAGCGTTACCAGCAGGCCGGCGGCGGCATCGTCGCCATCCACAACGCCGCCGACATGCGCGGCAACTATGCCTGGTGGGACAACCTCGTCGGCTCGCTCATGCCGGGCCACGCCGCCACCGGCACCAGCCCGGGCCTGCCCGGCACCGTTCGCATCGAGGACCAGACCCACGCCTCCACGACCCACCTTCCGCAGCGGTGGGAGCGCGCTGACGAGTGGTACAACTTCTCGACGAACGTCCGCGGCACCGCGCACGTCCTGGCCACCATGGACGAGACGACGTACAACCCGGGCAGCAACGCCATGGGCTACGACCACCCGATCTCCTGGTGCAAGCCGTACGACGGCGGCCGCGCGTGGGTGACCGCGATGGGTCACTTCGGCGCCCACTACACGCAGGAGCCGGACTTCGTCCAGCACATCGTCGGTGGCGTGCAGTGGGCCGCCGGCGTGGTCGAGAGCGACTGCGGCGGCACCGTGTGGGACCAGTTCGAACGGGTCCCGCTGGACCAGAACACCAGCGCGCCGTTCGCCATCGACGTCGCACCCGACGGCCGCGTCTTCTTTACCGAGCTGGTGCGCGGCCAGATCCGCGTGTACGACCCGAGCACCCAGACGACGTCGACGGCCGTCACCATTCCGGTGTACTCCGGCGGCGAGGACGGCCTGCTGGGCATCGCGGTGCACCCGGACTTCGAACAGAACGGGCACCTGTTCGTGTACTACTCGCCGGCCAGCTCGAACGACAGCGACCCGGCGAACTTCTTCAGCCGGGTCTCGCGCTTCACCGTCGGTGAGAGCTCGCAGATCGACCCCGCCTCCGAGGTCGTCGTGCTCGAGGTGCCGGCCCGCCGGTTGCCTGACGAGCCCGGCCACACCGGCGGCGGCCTGGCCTTCGACGCCGACGGCAACCTGTACCTCGGCGTCGGCGACGACGTGAACCCGCACTCGGAGCCCTCGGGCGGTTACGCACCGCTGTCCGAGCGCGACGGGACGTTCCACGACGCTCGCGAGACCTCCGCCAACACGAACGACCTGCGCGGCAAGCTGCTGCGCATCCACCCGGAGCCGGACGGCAGCTACACCATTCCCGAGGGCAACATGTTCGCCCCGGGCACGCCGAACACGCTCCCGGAGATCTACGCGATGGGCTTCCGCAACCCGTTCCGGTTCTCCATCGACCCGGAGACCGGCTGGGTGGGCGTGGCCGACTATGGTCCCGACAACAGCAGCAACAACCCCAACCGTGGCCCCGCCGGCATGGTCGAGTGGAACCTCATCAAGGAGCCGGGCTTCTACGGCTGGCCGCTGTGCATCGGGCCGAACGAGCCGTACCGGGACGTCGACTACCGCACCAACCCGGTCACCGTCGGCGACTACTTCGACTGCGCCAACCCGGTCAACGACTCCGTCCGCAACACCGGCCTGACCGAGCTCCCGCCGGCACAGGAACCGGAGCTCTACTACGGCTACCAGACGTCCTCGGTCCCGGGTGTCATCCCGGCCGGCGGCGGTCTGGCGCCGATGGGCGGCCCGTTCTACGACTACGACCCGAACCTGGAATCGGACACGAAGTTCCCGGAGTCGTACGACGGCAAGCCGTTCTTCTACGAGTGGGCGAAGAACAAGCTCTACTCGATCGACCTGAACGAGGAGACCGGCGGGCTGGAGAAGATCAACCCGTTCCTGCCGGGCGAGCCGTGGATGGCCCCGATCGACTCCAAGTTCGGCCCCGAAGGCTCGATGTACGTGCTCGACTGGGGTGGCGGCTTCGGCCGCGACAACCCGAACTCGGGGCTGTACCGGGTCGACTACGTCTCCGGCTCCCGCTCGCCGGTCGCGCACGCGGCGGCGACACCGGACTCGGGCCACGCTCCGTTGACGGTGCAGTTCGACGGCAGCACCAGCACCGACCCGGAGGACGAGGAGCTCACGTACGCGTGGGACTTCGACGACGACGGCACGGTCGACTCAACCGAGGTGCAGGCTAGCCACACCTACACCGAGAACGGCGTCTACAACGCCCGGCTCACCGTGACCGACCCGCACGGCAAGACCGGCACCACCACGGTGCCGATCACGGTCGGGAACACCCGGCCCGAGGTCGAGTTCAACCTGCCGCCCGACGGCGCGTTCTTCGACTTCGGCGACGAGATCAGCTGGGACGTCAGCGTCACCGACGCCGAGGACACCGAGATCGCCGACGAGGACATCGTCATCCAGCCGGCGCTCGGCCACGACGATCACCCACACCCGGCCGACCCGATGAGCGGACGGACCGGATCGGTGGTGACGGCGCTGGGCGGCGGTCACAGCGAGGACATGAACGTCTTCTATATCCTCAACGCCCGCTACACCGACCGCGGCGGCGCCGGCGGCATCCCGGCACTGGCCGGCGAGGACACGTCCCTGCTGTTCCCGAAGCAGCGGGAGGCGGAGTTCTTCAAGCGCGCCGAGGGCGTCACCACCAGCTCCTCGCGTGACATCGAGGGGCACGGAGACGCCATCACCGGCCAGGACGGCGCCTGGGCGGCGTACGAGCCGGTGAGCCTGCACAACGTCGACGCGCTCGTCCTGCGGGCATCGTCGGTCGCGGGTGGCCCGATCGAACTGCGCAGGGACGCGCCGGACGGCGAGCTGATCGGCACCGCGGAGGTACCGGCCACCGGCTCGGCCGCCTACGCGGACGTCTCCGTCGCCGTGGAGGACCCGGGTGAGAGCTTCACCCTCTACGCGGTCTTCCCGGGTGCGGGCGAGCGTCGGCTGAACTTCATCGAGGCCGACGGCAAGGGCGCCTCGCCGACGTCGAAGCCGAAGGTGGCCGTCACCGCGCCGACCCCGGCCGACGAGCTGGAGCCCGGCGAGATCACCGTCACGGCGGACGCCAGCGACGCGGAGAACACCATCACCCAGGTGGAGTTCTTCGCCGACGGCGAGTCGATCGGCGTCGACACGGAGACGCCGTACGAGGTGACCTGGACGGTCGCGGAGGAGCAGCGGTACCGGCTCACCGCGGTCGCCACCAACGACCTCGGCGTCAGCACGACGTCGCGGATCGTCCAGGTGGAGGTCGGCGACCTGTTCGGCGACTGGTTGACGTTCTCGCACCCCGCCGCGAACGGCGTGTTCGACCGTCCGGACGCTGACACCTGGGTCGTGGAGTCCGGCGGCGGCAACATGTGGCAGGGGACCGACGAGTACAGCGCCGTCTACCTGCCGGGTGCCGCCGGTGAGCAGTGGACCGCCACGGCGAAGGTCGAGAGCCTGGTCAACACCAACAACTCGGCCAAGGCCGGCCTGATCGTCCGCAACGATGTCACGCAGCCGGGGGTCTCACCCGGGTACGCGGCGATGACGATGCGCGCGGGGTCGGGCTTCGAGTGGCTGCGCGACACCGACGGCAACGGTCAGCTCGACGCCAGTACCGGGGCCAGCACCAACGGCTTCCCGGCCTGGGTACGGATCGTCCGCGACGGCGACCAGTACACGTCGTACTGGAGCAAGGACGGCGAGACGTTCACGGCGGTGGGCGAGCCGGTGACCCTGACCGGTGCGGCGGACGTGCAGGACATCGGCCTCGCGGTCACCGCGCACAGCGGCTCCGCGCGGACCACGGCGGTGTTCAGCGACTTCACGCTGGTCGACGGCACCCCCGGGCCCGACCCGGAGCCGGAGCAGCCGCCGGTCTGCCTGATCACCGGGACCGACCAGTTCGACGGCTCCACGCTGGACACCAAGCGTTGGACGACGGTCCGCAACGCCGACGGTCTCCCGGTGTCCGTGGCCGACGGCGGACTGGTGCTGCCGGTCACCAACGGCGACATCAACGAGGCGGTCGCCGGGCCGATCAGCTACGTGGGCCAGCCGGCCCGGGCCGGGGAGTGGACCGTCGAGACCGCGGTCTCGCTGGAGCACACCCGCGAGTGGCAGCACGCCGGACTGCTGATGCACGGCAGCGACGACGACTACGTCAAGCTGGCGTTCACCCGCAACAACTCCGGCGGCCGGCTCCTGGAGTTCCAGACCGAAGCGGGCGGCACCCGGACCTGGCACGCCAACGTGACCCTGCCGGCGGACTTCCCGTCGACGGCGCACCTGCGGCTGGCCAGTGACGGGACGCAGCTCACGGCCGCGTACTCCGCCGACGGTGAAACGTGGGTGGACCTGGCCGGCGCCGCGCAGGTGATCGAGAACTCGACGATCGGCCTGATGGCCGCGGGTGACACCGCCGCCCACGAGGTCGACGCCGTGTTCGACCACTTCACCATCACCCCCGACGTGGACGACGACGGCGTCCGGGAGCCCAGTGACGAGTTCGACGGCAGCGCCATCGACGGCTGCCGGTGGAACGCCGTGGTGCGTTACGACTCGTCGAAGGTCGGGCTGGCCGACGGCCAGCTGCGGATCGAGACCCAGCCGGGAGACATCAACGGCGCCGCGAACGAGGACCCGCGCAACTTCATCCTGCAGAAGGTCCCCGACGGCGACTGGACGATCGAGACCAGGCTGACGCCGACGATGCTGCACCAGTGGCAGCTGGCCGGCTTCATGGTCTACGGCGACGACGACAACTACGTGAAGTTCGACGTCGTCGCCCAGAACGCCGCCGGCGGGGCCACGAACCTGCACGCCGAGCTCGTGTCGGAGAAGGGCGGCCAGTTCGGCAACGGCGGCAACCGGAACATCGACATCCCCGAGACCAGCGAGAGCGGCTGGTTCTACCTGCGGCTGACGAAGAGCGGCGACACCTACGCCGCCGAGATCAGCGACGGCGGAGTGAACTGGACGTCTCTCGGTGACCCGGTCACGAACGACGCCGAGCTGACGTCGTTCGGCCTGATGGCGATCGGTCCGGAGCAGACGCAGCCGGTCACCGTGGCGTTCGACTACTTCCGGGTCACGACGGAGCAGCCGGACACAACGCCGCCGGTGATCACCGTCACCGGGGTCGAGGACGCCGGTGTCTACGATCTGGCCACTCCGCTCGAGTTGGGCGCCACGGCGACGGACGACGTGTCCGGTGACGTGCCCGCCACGCTCACGCTCGACGGGCAGCCGGTCGAGAACCCGGAGACGGTCACACCGTCGCTCGGCGCCCACGAACTGGTCGCCGCGGCGACGGACGAGGCCGGCAACGTCGCGGAGGTGACGGTCTCCTTCGAGGTGGTCGCCACCTACGACGGCGCCCGGGCGCTGGTCCAGCGCTACCGGGAGGACGGGACCGTCAACCGGAACCAGTCCGTGCAGCTGACCACGCACCTGACCAACGCCGAGCGGTTGGCCGGTCAAGGCGTCACGACCGGTGCCAACACCTCGCTGGACCGGTACGTCGCGGTCGCGGAGGGGGTGACGGACGACGACGCTCGCGGCTGGCTGCTGGCCTACGCCGACGCGCTGCGAGCACAGCTGTAACAGCACCACGGTGATCGACAGGGGGTCACGACCCCTATGGAGGTACTGGCCCCCTGTCGATCACCGGCACCACCGATCGGGCCGATCACGGGGAACGAGGGCGCGCACGTCAGTACACGTTCGAGGGAGGCACTGGTGCCACACCATCCGAGAACCTCACGATCACTCGCCCGCGGCGTTGCCGTCGCCGCGGCCGGAGCTCTGCTCCTGCCGCTCGGCGCGACGGCGACCTCATCGGCGACGACAGTCCCATCGGCCGAATCCGCCGAGTCCGTCGTCGAACCGCTGCACGACGGCGCTCACGTGCTCGTCTTCTCCAAGACCGCCGGCTTCCGGCACGACTCCATCCCGGCCGGCATCGCGGCCATCGAGGAACTGGGCGCGGAGCACGGTTTCGAGGTGACCGCGACGGAGGACGCCGCGGCGTTCACGGCCGACAACCTGGCCCAGTACGACGCCGTCGTCTGGCTGTCCACGACCGGTGACGTCCTGAACGACGAGCAGCAGGCCGCGTTCGAGGAGTACATCGCGGCCGGCGGCGGATACGCCGGCGTGCACGCGGCGGCGGACACCGAGTACGACTGGCCCTGGTACGGCGAGCTGGTCGGCGCCTACTTCGACTCGCACCCGCAGATCCAGCCGGCCACCGTCACGGTCGCCGACCGCGTGCACCCGTCCACGGCCGGCCTGCCGCAGCGGTGGGAACGCACCGACGAGTGGTACAACTACCAGACCAACCCGCGTGGCGACGTGCACGTCCTGGCCACGCTCGACGAGGACTCCTACGATGCCGGCGGCGGCGCGATGGGTCTCGACCACCCGATCGCCTGGTGCCACGACTACGAGGGCGGCCGGTCCTGGTACACCGGCGGCGGCCACACCCAGGAGTCGTTCGCGGAGCCGGCGTTCCGCGAGCACCTGCTCGGCGGCATCCTGACCGCGGCGGGCCAGGTCCCCGCCGACTGCGGCGCCACCGTCGAGCAGAACTTCGACCAGATCACGCTGGCTCGAGGGCCGGAGGAGATGGGCGAGCCGATGGGCGTCGCGGTGCTTCCCGACGGCAGCGCCCTGCACACCTCGCGCGACGGCCGCGTCCTCTACACCGCGGCCGCGGGGGAGACGACGCTCGCCGCACAGGTCCCGGTCTACGACTTCCGCGAGGACGGGATGCAGGGCATCGCACTCGACCCGGACTTCGAGACCAACGGCTGGGTGTACCTCTACTACTCGCCGGTGCTGGACACCCCGGACGGCGAGGTCGCGCACAGCAGCCTCGACCCGGCCGTCTGGGAAGCATACGAGGGACACAACAACCTGTCCCGGTTCCGGTTCGCCGACGGCGTCCTGGACCTCGCCTCGGAGCAGGTGATCCTGCAGGTGCCGCAGGACCGTGGCAACTGCTGCCACCACGGCGGCGACATCGACTTCGACGCCGACGGCAACCTCTACCTGTCCACCGGTGACGACACCGACCCGTTCGAGTCCAACGGGTACACGCCCACCGACGACCGGGTCGACCGGGCGCCGCAGTTCGACGCCCGCCGCACCTCCGGCAACACCAACGACCTGCGCGGCAAGGTGCTGCGGATCACCGTGCAGGAGGACGGCTCCTACACCGTCCCGGACGGCAACCTGTTCGCTCCCGGCACGGAGGGCACCTTGCCGGAGATCTACGCGATGGGGTTCCGCAACCCGTTCCGCATCAGCGTCGACCAGGAGACCGGTGACGTCTGGGTCGGCGACTACGGCCCGGACTCCGGCAGCGCGGGCCGCTACGGCCCCGCGGGCCAGGTCGAGTTCAACCGGGTCACCGAGCCGGGCAATTTCGGCTGGCCGTACTGCACCGGCTACAACACGCCGGAGGAGACGTACGTCGACCGCGACTTCACCGCGTACTACGGCATCAACCCGCACACCGGGCAACAGGACCCCAACAACGGCGCCAACGATCCCA
Organism: Jiangella gansuensis DSM 44835; assembly: GCF_000515395.1. Classification (NCBI taxonomy): domain Bacteria; kingdom Bacillati; phylum Actinomycetota; class Actinomycetes; order Jiangellales; family Jiangellaceae; genus Jiangella; species Jiangella gansuensis. The sequence continues at coordinate 3,748,820 of NZ_KI911782.1, forward strand.
TCGGCGCGAAGTTCGACTGCGCCGGCGGCCCGGTCAACGACTCACGGCTCAACACCGGCCTCGACACCGTCCCGCCCGCCGAGCCGGCGTGGATCGCCTACAACGCCGGGTCGGTGCCGGAGTTCGGCACCGGCAGCGAGTCGCCGATGGGCGGCCCGGTCTACCGCTACGACCCGGACCTGGAGTCCGACACCAAGTTCCCCGAGTACTACGACGGGCAGTTCTTCGCGTACGAGTTCGGCCGCCGCTGGATCAAGAACATCGGCGTGGCCGAGGACGGGACGTCGCTGTCCATCGAACCGTTCTCCGACGTCGTCACCAACACCCAGCTCATGGACCTGGAGTTCGGCCCGGAGGGCTCGCTGTACGTGCTCGACTACGGCACCGGGTACTTCGGCGGCGACCAGAACTCCGCGCTGTACCGGATCGACTACGTCAAGGGCACCCGGTCGCCGTCGGCGATCGCCACCGCCAGCCCGACCTCCGGGCCGGCACCGCTGACCGTCGAGTTCTCCGCCGCGGGATCCGACGACCCCGACCCCGGCGACACCATCACGTACGCCTGGGACTTCGACGGCGACGGCGTCGTCGACAGTACGGACGAGGAGGCGTCGCACACCTACACCGAGAACGGCGAGTACACCGCCCGGCTCACCGTGACCGACCAAGCCGGGCTCGAGGGCGTCGCGACGGTGCACATCGTCGTCGGCAACACCGCACCGGTGATCGAGTTCGTGCAGCCGCCCAACGGCGGCATGTTCAGCTTCGGCGAGGACGTCTCGTTCGAGGTCTCGGTCACCGACCCGGACGGGCAGCCGGTCGACTGCGCCGACGTCGAGGTCACCTTCGCGTTGGGGCATGACCAGCACACGCACGGCGGCGAGAGCGTCAACGGCTGCTCCGGCACCCTCCCGACCGGCACCGACGGCTCGCACGGCACGAACGACAACATCTTCGGGCTGCTGCTGGCCGAGTACACCGACACTCCGCCCTCGCCGGACACCGTCCCGGTGACCGGTAGCGCGGAGTTGATCCTGCAGCCGAAGCACCGGCAGGCCGAGCACTTTTCCGCGCAGAGCGGCGTCCAGGTGGTCAGCCACGGCGGAGCCGAGGGCGGCGCCCGGGTCGGGTACATCGAGCCCGGCGACTGGATCGCGTTCGAGCCGTGGAACCTGGCCGGGATCAGGTCGGTCGCCCTGCGGGTGTCGGCCGGCGGCCCGGGCGGCACCGTCGAGCTGCGGATGGGCGCACCCGATGGTCCGCTCGCGGCCGTCGTGGACGTGCCGCACACGGGCAGCCCGGACAACTACGTGGACCTCGAGCCGGTACCGGTCACCGACCCCGGTGGCACCGACACGCTGTACCTGGTCTTCCAGGGCACCGGCGGCGGGCTGATGGACATCGACGCGATGACGTTCAGCACTTCGGCCGGCGTCTGCGAGGACCCGGGCGCCGAGGTCGACCCGAACGACGAGTTCGACGGCGACGCCCTGGACCGGTGCCGGTGGGCGACGATCCTGCGGCCGGACCCGGAGCACCTGACGGTCGCGGACGGCCAGCTGCGGATCGACGCGCTGGAGGGTGACATGCACGCCGGTAACACCAGCGCCGCGAACATCGTCCTGCAGAACGTGCCGGACCCGGCGGCCGGGTTCGAGGCGTCGACCCAGCTCTCGCTGCCGGCCGGCGGCGACTACGAACAGGCCGGGCTGCTGGTCCACGCCGGCGATCAGAACTTCGCCAAGGCGGTCCTGATCAACGTCCCGGGGCTGGGCTGGCGGTTCGAGTTCGGCATGACTACCGGCGGCCAGGCGGTCTTCGACGCCGCGCTGGACCGCTCCGGCGAGCTGCCCGCCGCCATCACCGAGAACGCGCACGTCAAGGTGGTCAGCAACGGCCACACCCTGACGGCGTACTGGTCGGCCGACGGTGCGGAGTGGACGGCGTTCGGGCGGCCGCGCCCGATGTCGGCGCTGCCGAACCCGAAGGTGGGTCTCGGCGCGTACAACGGCGTCGGCCAGACCGCGGCGTTCGAGCACTTCCACCTCGGCGAGGCGCCGACGACGCAGTGCGAGCCGACGGCGCCCGAGGCCGGCTATCGCAGCCTGTTCGACGGTACGGCGGCCAGCCTGGCGGACTGGGGGATGGCCGGTCCGGGCGGGTTCCACCACACCGACTGTGAGCTGCTGTCGTACGGCGGGCTCGGCCTGTACTGGTATCAGGCTGACTCGTTCGAGGACTACAGCCTGAAGTTGGACTGGATGATGCCGGGGGATGACAACTCCGGTGTGTTCGTGGGGTTCCCGGATCCGGGTGAGGACCCGTGGGTGGCGGTCGAGCAGGGTCATGAGATCCAGATCGATGCCACGGATGCTGCGGACCGGACGACGGGTGCGGTGTATGCGTTCCAGTCGGCGGATATCGCGGCGCGTGATGCGGCGTTGAATCCGCCGGGGGAGTGGAACGAGTTCGAGATCGTCGTGCAGGGTGACCGGATCCGGGTTTACCTGAACGGTGCATTGATCAACGATTACACCGATACTGATCCGAATCGGATGAACCAGCCGAGTTTCGTCGGTATCCAGAACCACGGCAACGGCGACGACGTGTACTTCCGCAACATCCGGATCCAGGAGTACACGTTCGAAGCCGCGGCCGGCCTCGTCGGCGACCTGTACGACGCGGGCGACCTCAACCGCTCGCAGGAGCGTCAGCTGCTGCAGCACCTGTCCATGGCCGAGCGGCTGGCCGGCGACGGCCTGACCGCCCGCGCCGGCGAGTCCCTCGATCGGTACGAGGCGGTCGCGTCCCGCGTGGCCGACGAGTCCGTCCGGGCCGAGCTACTGGAGATGGGCGAGGCCCTGCGGGCCCGTCTGTGAGCCGTGATCACCAGGGGGCCGTCGTGCCCCCGTGGCGGCCCCCTGGTGATCACCTGAGAAAGGAGACGTCACCGTGCCGACTCAACGTCCTGCGAGCGTGGCGAACCGACGCGACGGATCTCGGAGACCGAGCGGACGCGGTGGCCGGGCGACCGGTGCCGGCCGGTCGCCGTCCCCGGCGCCGGGGCAGGTGGCCCCGTCCCGGCGCCGGGCCTTCTGGATCGCCGCCCTCGTCGCTCTGGTGGCCCTGAACATCGTGCTGGCGACGCTGGTGCTGTCCGGAGGTGGCGACGACGACGACCCGTTGGCCTCGCGGGTGGCTGAGCTTGAAGCCGAGGAGGAAGCCCGCAACGCCGAGGTCGTCACCGAGCTCACCCAGCAGGCCACCGCGGCGCACCACGCGCTGTTGTCGCTGATGGAGGGCATGCACGGCGTGCTGCCGGCCGAAGGAGCCCCGTCGGCGACCCCGGCCACGGCCACCGACATCGCCGGCTGGCGGGCCGCCGTCGACGAAGCCACCGCCACGTTCGGTGAGCCGCCGTCGGCGTCCACCGAGGTCAACGTCACGCGCAACGGTCTCGTGCTCGCCGTCGACCTGCTCCGGTCGGCGGTGACGGCGTACGAGTCCGCGGTGGCGACGCCCGCGGGGGACCAGCAGGACACGCTGCTCACCCTGGCGTCGGACCTGCGCACCCAGGCCGTCGGCGCCTGGGCGGTGGCAGCGACCCAACTCGACGTGCTGAACATCGACGCGGGCAACGGTCACGTCCACATCAATCTGCCGATCCGCCCCGGCGAGGAGACCGACCCGCACAGCCTCGACGTCCCCAGCACCACCGAGGGCGACGTCGCCGAAGGAGGCGCCCACGGTTCCCACCACCAGTGACCGCCAACCGCCCCGAAATGATCACGTGGCGTTGGGGTGTTCACCCTCCACCACCCATGCTTGCCTGGGGAACCGGGAGCAATCATGGTGATGGCTCGCTCACTCATTTGCGTGTCGCATGCGGAACTTTCGATGCGGCGCGGCGAAAGCATGGCACGATGGGCGCATGGCGCATACGCTCGCCGGCCGGCCGGAGACGGCGACCCAGGCGAAAGTCCTGAAGCTCCTGCGTGACGAGGGGCCGCTGTCGCGGGTCGAACTCGCCGACCGCCTCGGTGTCTCACGCACCACGATGGCCAGCGAAGTGGGCCGGCTGACCGAGCTCGCCCTGGCCGAGGGGGCCGGCCCGGCGGCCTCGCGTGGCGGCCGTCGCTCCACGCTCGTCGACCTCTCCTCCGACGTGCGCTTCGTCGGCATCGCCATCGGCGCGACGACGGTGTCGGTGGCGGTCACGGACGGCCGGCTGGCAGTGCTCGGCCAGCGCTCTGTCGACATGGACGTGCGGCAGGGGCCGGAGCCGGTGCTGGCTCGCGCCCTGGAGCTGACCCACAAGGTGCTGGCGGAGCAGGGCGTGACCCGGCCAGTGGGCGTAGGCGTCGGGGTGCCCGGGCCGGTGGACTTCCACGGCGGCATGCCGGTCTCACCGCCCATCATGCCCGGCTGGGACGGCTACCCGGTGCGCGACGCACTCGCCCGTGAACTGGGCTGCCCGGTGCTGCTGGACAACGACGTGAACGTGATGGCGCTGGGCGAGCAGCACTCCGGCGTCGCCAAGGCCGCCCGCGACTTCCTGTTCGTCAAGATCGGCACCGGGATCGGCTGCGGCATCGTCGTCGACGGCCAGTTGTACCGGGGCGTCGACGGCTGTGCCGGCGACATCGGGCACATCCGGGTCGAGGAGTTCGGCCCCACCTGCGCATGCGGCAACACCGGCTGCCTCGAGGCGTTCTTCGGCGGGGCCGCGATGGCCCGCGACGCGCTCGCGGCGGCCCGCGGCGGCCGGTCGCCGGCCCTCGCGGCCATACTGTCCGAGAAAGGCGAGCTGACCGGCGCCGACGTCGCCTCCGCCGTGGCCATGGGCGACCCGTACACCGTCCAGATGATCCGCGACGGCGGCCACCGCGTCGGCTGGGTCCTCGCCAGCCTGGTCTCGTTCTTCAACCCTGGCCTGATCGTCATCGGCGGACGGGTCGCCCGGCTCGGCCATCCGCTGCTGGCCGAGATCCGCGGCGTCGTGTACCGGCGCTCGCTGCCGCTGGCCACCGGCAACCTTCCGGTCGTCCTCAGCGAGATGGGCGACGACGCCGGCGTGGTCGGCGCCGCGGCACTGATCAGCGACGCGATCTTCGCCGCGCCCTGACGGCGTCTGCGCCGGGGCGTGGCCACCCCAGGCGTCCTCCCGGTGCCCCAGGCAAGCATCCCTGGTGAAGGGTGAGCACCCATGGTGGACGTGATCATTTGGGGCTTGGTCGCGGGCGACAAAGCGCGTTACTTACACCGTCAAGTTTCGAAAGTTTGACGGGAACTGTTGACCTTTGTTTCGTTTGAGGTCTAGCTTGCGTGATCAACGGCTGGCATCTTCCGGCCGCGATCTTCCTGCGCGTCGAACGGATCCGTGCCCGGAAAGGGGGGTGGCACGGCACGGCCTTCTGATCCCGCGCCCCCGTCATGTCCGCCGTAGCGGTCGATCGGCTCAATGAGGAGAACGACATGGCACGTCCCGAGATCAACAGGCGGCAGTTCCTGAGCGCCGTCGCCGGCACCACGATGGCGGTCACGGCCGCGGGCCTCGCGGCACCGGCGGTGGCCGGCGCGGCGAAGGGCATGCTCGTCCCGCCCGGCAAGATCGGTATCCAGCTGTTCACCATCCGCAACCTCGTCTCCTCCCTCGGCTTCCGGGTGGTCTTCGAGGAACTGGCCCGCATCGGCTACAAGAACATCGAGTTCGCCGGCTACACGTCGCCGGCCGAGCCGGGCATCACCGTGCAGCAGATCCGGCAGCTGCTCGACGACAACGGCCTCACCCCCATCGGCAGCCACGTCGGCCTGAACGCGTTCCGCAACAACCTGCAGCAGGAGTTGGACCGGGCGGAGATCCTCGGCCTGCCGTTCATCGGCACCGCGAACGAGCCGGTCAGCGCCGCGAACCGCACCGTCGCCGGCTACCAGGCCGCGGCCGCGGAGTTCAACGCGTTCGGCGCCGCCGCGCAGGCCCGCGGGATCCGCTGGTACCACCACAACCACCAGAACGAGTTCAGGTTCGCGAACGACGATCCGAACACGCGCCTCTACGACGTGCTGCTCGCGGAGACCGACCCGAAGCTGGTCTTCCTCGAGATGGACATCTACTGGGCCTACGTGGGCCAGCACATCGCGCCCGGCTTCGACCCGATCGACTACGTCGTCGACAACCGCCTGCGGTACCCGCTGTTCCATGCCAAGGACGGCCGGGAGTCGGCGTCCGCCAACGGCTACGACATCGTCGAGTTCGGTGCCGGGAGCATCGACTTCCAGCGCTTCTACAGCGCGATCGGGTCGCGCGGCCGGCACTACTCGCTGTGGGAGCAGGACAACGCGCCGAACACGCCGGCCGAGGCCGGCGGTGCGCTGGGCGCAGCGGAGCGCAGCTACGACGCTATCTACAGCCTTCGCGGCTGACCCGGCCGACACGAGAGGACGACGCGATGCGCCGTTTCGCCAGTATCGCCCTGGCCGCCCTGATGCCGGCCGCCGTGCTCGCCGCGGCCCTGCCCGCCAGCCTGTCCGCGTCAGCGCACCCCGGCCACGAGCACAGCGAAGCCGAGGAGACCGCCCGCGACTGGAACAACTACGAGAAGATCCTGCTCAGCAAGAACACCGGTGAACCGATCGATTTGGCGGTGCTGCCGGACTCCCGGGTGCTGCACACCGCCCGCAACGGTGACGTCCGGCTGACCGACCCCGCCACCGGCATCACCAGACTCATCAACACGATCGACGTCTATGCCAACTCCGAGGACGGTCTGCAGACCATCGCGATCGACCCGGACTTCGAGACCAACCAGTGGGTGTACCTCTTCTACGCACCTCGCGTCATGGAGGCGCCGTACCCGGAGACCACGCCGGCGGGCAACGCGCCGAACTCGCTGCCGGCCGGTGAGACCGACGCGTACTGGGACCGGTGGAAGGGCTACAACGTCCTCGCCCGCTTCAAGTGGGACGAGGCGACCGACTCGCTCGACCTGGCGACGAAGCAGGAGATCATCAAGGTCGAGGTGCAGCGTGGGCAGTGCTGCCACGTCGCCGGTGACCTCGCCTGGGACGCCGACGGCAATCTCTACATCTCCACCGGCGACAACACGCCGGCCGGCACCCCCGGTGCCAACGGCTATGCGCCCAACAACGACGCGCCGGGCATGAACCCGGGCTTCGACGCGCGCCGCGGCCCGGGCAACACCAACGACCTGCGCGGGAAGATCCTGCGGATCAACGTCGGCGAGGACGGGTCCTACACCGTCCCGGAGGGCAACCTGTTCGCGCCCGGCACGGAAGGCACCCGGCCGGAGATCTTCGTCATGGGTGTACGCAACCCGTTCCGCATCGACTACGACGTCGAGACCGGCTCGCTGGTCTGGGGCGACTACGGCCCGGACGCCGGCCAGCCGAACCCCGACCGCGGCCCGATGGGCTACGTCGAATGGCAGACCACCGGCGAGCCGATCAACGCCGGCTGGCCGTACTGCCACGGCCCGAACGCCAACTACAACGAGTGGGACTTCGCGACGGCGACGCCCGGCGCGTGGTTCGACTGCGACGCCGGCGCGGAGAACAACTCCCGCTGGAACACCGGCCTCGACGTGGTCCCACCGGCCACCGCGCCGCACCTGTACTACGGCGACAACGCCAGCCACCAGCCGTGGCCGGAGCTGACCGATCTCGGCGGCGGCGGCCAGGGCCCGATGGGCGGCCCGGTGTACCGCTACGACGCGGACAACCCGTCGCCGTCGAAGTTCCCGGAGCACTGGGACGGCAAGGCGTTCTTCGCGGAGTTCTCGCAGGACTACGTGGCAGCGTTCACGCTCGACCTGGCCACGAGCGGCCCGGTCACCGAGATCGTGGACTTCCTGCCGAACGCGCACCTGAACCACGTCGCCCAGCCGATCTGGGACAACGTCATGGACATGGAGTTCGGCCCGGACGGCTCGATGTACGTACTGGAGTACGGCGACGGCTTCTTCCGGCAGAACCCCGACGCCGGCCTGTACCGGGTCGACTATGCCGAGGGCAACAAGAGCCCGCAGGCGCGGTTCACGGCCGACCCCATCTCCAGCAGCGACGCGCCGCTGACGGTGCAGTTCGACGCGTCGGCGTCGTCCGATCCGGAGGGCGCGACGCTGACCTACGACTGGGACTTCGACGGTGACGGCTCGTTCGACGCCAGCGGTGTCACGGCCAGCCACACCTACACCGAGCTCGGTCAGTACAACGCGGCGCTGCGGGTCACCGACCCGTCCGGCAAGTTCGGCGTGCGCTCGACGCAGATCACGGTCGGCAACGTCGCACCCACGGTCACGCTGGACACCCCGGACGGCGGGTTCTTCGACTGGGGCCAGGCGGTGCCGGTGACAGTCTCCGTCGAGGACCCGGAGGACGGGAACACGCCGGTCTGCTCGCGGGTGCAGTGGGAGTTCGGGCTCGGGCACGACGAGCACGCGCATCCGCTGAGCTCGGGCTCGGGGAACTGCACGTTCGGCGTCCCGACGCCCGCCGATGCTCCGGAGCACGGTGAGACGGAGAACATCTACGGCGGGCTGGTCGTCGGCTACACCGACAACGGCCACCTCGGCGTGCCGCCGGCCCGGGGGGAGGCGTCGATCCTGCTGAACCCGAAGACGCAGCAGGCGGAGTGGTTCGACGACGCCGAGGGCGTCGAGATCGTCGACGACCCGGACGCCAACGGCCTGCGCAAGGTGACGTCGTTCGACGCCCGGGACTGGATCGCCTTCGACCCGGTCAACCTGGTGAACATCGACAGCATCGTGGCCCGCGCGTGGGGCCGGGGCACGCTGCACCTGCGGTGGGACGACCCGAAGGCGACGCCGTTCGCCACGTTCTCGTTCCGCAATCGCACCGGCTGGTTCGAGATCGAGCAGGCTCTCACCGACGCCCCGGAAGGCACCGGCCGGCTGTACCTCACGTCCACCAGCGGCTTCGACCTCGACGAGCTGCGGTTCGTCGGCGACGGCGTGGCCGACGTCACGGCACCGACGGTGAGCCACACGCTCAACCCGGCGGCACCGACCGGCGCCAACGGCTGGTACACCGGCAACGTGTCGGTCGCCGTCAACGCCACTGACAACGGCACTGTCGCCAGCCGGCAGCGTTCCACCGACGGCGGGGTCACCTGGGCCAACGCCAACAACCCGCTGACGGTCAGCGCCGAGGGCACCACCACGGTGCACTACCGGGCGACCGACAACGGTGGCAACGTGTCCGAGGTCGGCTCCGTCGCCGTCAAGATCGACAAAACCCCGCCGGCGGCGTCCGTCGGCGGCGTCGACGACGGGTCCAGCCATGCGGCCAGCGGCACGCTGACGCCGTCGTTCACCGGGACCGACGCGGTCTCCGGGATCGCCTCGGTGACCGGCACCCTGGACGGTGACCCGGTGGAGTCCGGCGCCGTCGTGGAGCTGTGGACGCTCGAGGTCGGCTCACACGAGCTGGTCGCGAGCGCCACGGACAACGCCGGGCATCACGGCAGCGCGACGGCGACGTTCACGGTGACGACGTCGCTGGCCGACCTGGCGGCGATCGTCGGCCACTACAGGCAGGCCGGGGTGCTGACGACGGCGGGGGACAGCCGGCTGCGGCTGCACCTGGACGCCGCCATCCGGCACGCCGGCGCGGGCCGCACGGACAGCGCTGTGCGGTCGCTGGCGCAGTTCGCCTCGACGGCTGCCAGCGCCACGTTCGTCACTGACCCGGCGGCGCGGGAGGTGCTCGGCTATCACACCGGTGTGGTGACCGACCAGCTCTCCGGCTGACAGCCTCGTCGGCCCAGTCCCGAAGTTGATCTTGGAGTAATGACATCAACCCGGACCCATATGTCCGATAGATGCCGCGCTTACTCCAAGATCAACTTCGGGGGCGAGGGCCGGCGGCGCCTTTTGCCGCTCAGTGGCCTGGATTACACCGTTGGTGGCGAAAGAGTTTCAAACGTCTTGACATAGAGGAAATGTGACGTTTATCTGAGGCCTTCCGAACTCGATCGGAGGGCAGCATGCGCAGAGCCGTAGGGATGACAGCCGGCGCGCTGGTCGCGTCCGTGCTCGTCGCCACGCCCGGAGCCGCGGCGCCGGGCACCGGTGGGACACCGGCATCGGAGCCACCGCCTGACTCCGCGTTCCAGAAGGTCACGCTCAACGACTCACCCGGCGAACCGATGGACCTCGCGGTCCTGCCGGACGGCCGGGTACTGCACACCACCCGGTTCGGCGAGGTGTGGCTGCACGACCCCGACACCCGGCTGAACACGCTGGCCGCGGAGCTCGACGTCTACGAGCACGACGAGGAGGGCTTGCAGAGCGTCGCCGTCGACCCCGGCTTCGGCACGGACAACCAGTGGGTCTACCTGTACTACTCGCCGCCACTGGACACCCCTGTCGACGACCCGAGCACCCCGGACGTCAACGAGGGCGACGCGCCGCTCTTCGGCGACCCAGCCGACTTCGAGCCGTTCGAAGGCGTGATCCGGCTGTCCCGGTTCGAGCTGGACGGCGACGAGCTCGACCTGGCAAGCGAGCAGGAGATCATCGACGTCCCGGTCGACCGCGGCATCTGCTGCCACGTCGGCGGCGACATCGTGTTCGACGACGCCGGCAACCTGTACCTCGGCACCGGCGACGACACCAACCCGTTCGAGTCCGACGGCTTCACCCCGATCGACGAGCGGCCCGACCGCAACCCCGCATTCGACGCCCAGCGCACCTCGGCCAACACCAACGACCTGCGCGGCAAGGTGCTGCGAATCACCGTCCAGGACGACGGCACGTACACCGTCCCCGACGGCAACCTGTTCGAGCCGGGCACCGAGGGAACCCGCCCGGAGATCTACGCCATGGGCTTGCGCAACCCGTTCCGGATCGAGATCGACCCGGGCACCGGCGACGTGTACGTGGGTGACTACTCACCCGACGCCGACACCGCCGACCCCGAGCGTGGCCCGGCCGGAGTCGGCAAGTGGACCGTCGTGCGGGAGCCGGCCAACTACGGCTGGCCGTACTGCGCCACGGCGGAGCTGCCCTACGTCGACTACGACTTCGCTACCGAGGCCTCCGGTGAGCCGTTCGACTGCGCCGCCCCGGTCAACGAGTCGCCGCACAACACCGGCCTGACCGAGCTGCCGGCGGTGACCCAGCCGGACGTCTGGTACTCCTACGGCCAGTCCGCGGAGTTCCCCGAACTGGGCACCGGCGGCATCGGCCCGATGGCCGGCCCGGTGTACGACTTCGACCCGCGCACCACGCGCGGCCGGGCGCCGGTGGCGTGGCCGGAGTACTACGACGGCGTGCGGTTGTTCTACGAGTGGACCCGCGACTACATCAAGGGCTTCCGCCTCGACGACGCCGGTCGGCTGGCATCCATCGAGGACGTCGTGTCCTCGGTCGTCACCGACAACCCAATGGACATGGAGTTCGGCCCGGACGGCGCGCTCTACGTCCTGGAGTACGGCGACGGCTTCTTCGCCGAGAACCCGGAGGCGCAGCTCGCCCGGATCGACTACATCGGCACGGACGGCAACCACACCCCGGTCCCGGTGGCGACGGCCGACGTCACCAACGGCGAGGCGCCGCTGACGGTCCAGTTCAGCAGTGAAGGCACCGCCGACGCCGACGGTGACCGGATGCGCTACGAGTGGGACTTCGACGCTGACGGCAGGGTCGACTCGCGCCTGCGGAACCCGTCGTTCACCTACGAGGAGAACGGCCTGTACCGAGCCACCCTCAAGGTCACCGACCTCGGCGGCCCGCACCGCGGCAAGACCGCGTCGGCGGAGGTCGAGATCGTGGTCGGCAACGTCGCGCCGGTGGTCGAGTTCGTCACCCCGTCCGACGGCGACACGTTCTCCTTCGGCGACGTCGTCGCGTTCGAGGTGCGGGTGACAGACGACCAGCCGGTCGACTGCTCCCGGGTGCAGGTGACCTACATCGTCGGCCACGACGACCACGGTCACCCGCAGACCACGGCGGCGGGCTGCACGGGCACCATCCAGACGACGCTGCCCGGCGGCCACGGCCCGGGGGACAACCTGCGCGGCGTCTTCAATGCCGCTTACACCGACCCAGGCGGTGACGGCCTGCCGCCGCTGTCCGGGAGCGCGGAGGTGGTGCTGGAGCCGGTCGGCTGACGCACGTTGATCATCAAGGGTTGACCCGGTCATGGCCGGGTCAACCCTTGACGATCAAGGGGTGGGGGCCGACGGCCAGGCGCGGGCGTTCGCGGCGAACTCCTCCGGGTCGCTGTGCACCGGGATGACGCAGAGCAGGTGCCCGCCCGGCGCCCGCAGCGTGTGGCAACCTTGCCAGCTCGCCACCTCCACGGCACCGAGCCCGGCCAGCCGGGAAACCTCGGCGGCGACCTCGTCGGTCTCGATGTCCAGGTGGTAGCGGGGCGCGTCGTCCACTGACTGCACCGCGGTCACCAGGCCGGGGATGGCGTCCTCGAGCACGGTGAACTGCGGCTCGCCGGGAGGGCTGTGGGTGGCGACACCCAGTGCGCCGGCCCAGAACCCGGTGGTGGCGGGCGCGTCCTCGCGGGGCACGTCGATGAGCAGGGTCGAGATCCGGCTGCGATGCATCGCCGCATCGTACTGAGAGGCGCTGACGCAGCTCACTTTGTCCAACTGGATGCGTAAGTAGCGCCGATGCCGGTTGGTCAGCGATCCCGCTCGGCAGGGTTTTGCGTGGTGCGTGGCCGAACTGTGACCTGGCGCCGGTGTCGCGTCATGTGCGCGGCGTGCCAGCCGGCCGCACCGCGCTGCGCCGCAGATGGGAAGCCGTTTCGGGGGCTATCGCCAGAATCGTCCGGCCATCCTGGCGCGACCCGCGAGGCATGGAGCCGCCTGACCGTCATCGTTGCGTCACCGCAAGAAACTCCGTCGTAACCCTTGACCGCCAGGCAGGCGGCTTCCTAGTTTGTTGTCTCATCCGACGAACACCGGTGATGCACGTCACGTGAGTTCACGGATTCTCAGCGCGGGCCGAGCCGACGAGAGGAGGCTGTCCATGAACGACGGGCTGCTTCCCGATCGCGGGCTCACTCCGGCCGACCAGGTCTTCCTGCGCCGGCACAACCTCGCCATGGTGTTGCGCGACCTGCGCGACGCCGGTCCGCGCTCGCGGGCGCGCATCGCCGCCGACACCGGCCTGAACAAGGCGACCGTCTCGAGCCTGGTGGCCGAGCTCGCCGAGCTGGGCCTGGTGCGCGACGGCGACGTCGAGCGCGTGGGCGGGGTGGGCCGGCCCGGCCAGACGGTCGAGATCGACGGCCGGGTCTGCGGGCTGGGCGCCGAGATCAACGTCGACTATGTCGCGGTCCTGGTGCTCGACCTGCGCGGCGAGCAGGTCCTCTACGAGCGCACCCCCCTCGACGTGCCGCGGCTCGGAGTGGAGAAGACGCTCGACGAGCTGGCCGCGGCCATCGCCGCCGCGGCCGGGAGGGCCCGGGAGCTCGGGCACGACATCGCGGGCATCACCGTCGGCATTCCCGGCATGGTGGAGACCGCCCCCGGGGTGTTGCGCCACGCGCCCAACGTCGGCTGGCGCGAGGTGCGCGTCGCCGACGAGCTGGCCACCCGGTTCGGCGGACCCGGCATCCCGATCCGGGTCGACAACGACGCCAACCTCAGCGCCCTGGCCGAATACACGATGGGAGCGTCGGCCGGCACCCCCGACCTCGTCTACGTCACCGGCGAGACCGGCGTCGGTGGCGGCGTCATCTCCGACGGTGTCCTGCTGCGCGGTACCGAAGGCTACGGCGGCGAGATCGGACACATGCCGATCGGCGACCCAGCGCATCCCTGCGGCTGCGGGAAGCTCGGCTGCTGGGAGACCTCGGTCGGGCTCGCGGCGCTGCTGCGGGAGGTGGCCGATCCCGCCGACTCGGTCACGGACCCGTCGGTGGACCTGGAAGTACGGCTGACGGAGATCCGCCGCCGCGCCTCCCTGGGCGACGGGCGCACGCTGCGCGGCCTGCAGGCCGTCGGCACCAGCCTCGGCCTGGGCGCGGCGATCCTGGTCAACCTGTTCAACCCGCGGGTCATCGCGCTCGGCGGCTACTTCGCGGTGCTGGGCGAGTTCCTGCTGCCGGCCATGGAGGCCGAGCTGGACAAGCGGGTGGTCGCGCCGGCGCGGGGCGGCTGCCGCATCGAGCTGTCGGCGCTCGGCTTCACCGCCGCCTGCCGCGGCGGAGCGCACGTCGCGCTGGAGGCGGTGCTCACCGATCCGGCGTCCGTGACGCTCTCCGCCGCCGACGCCGCCGCCGATGCCGCCGCCGTCCGGGCCAGCGGTCAGAACCGCGGCTCGACGGAACCGGCCGACCCCATTCCCAGCCAGCTACCGGGAGGTATGGCGTGAGCGACCCGTTGCTCCGGATGCACGGCATCGTCAAGGTCTTCCCCGGCGTCCGCGCCCTGGACGGCGTCGACCTCGAGGTCCGCCCCGGCGAGGTGCACTGCCTGCTGGGCCAGAACGGCGCCGGCAAATCCACCCTGATCAAGGTGCTGTCCGGCGCTCACCAGCCGGACGAAGGTCAGATCACCTGGCAGGGCGAGGAGATCCGGCTCACGACGCCGCAGGCGGCCATGAACCACGGCATCGCCACCATCTACCAGGAACTGGACCTCGTCGACGGTCTCAGCGTCGCCGAGAACATCTATCTCGGCCACGAACTCGCCGCCGCCGGGTTCTCCCGCCGCGGCGACACCCAGCGGGAGGCGGCGGCCCTGCTGGACCGGCTCGGGCACAGCGAGATCTCGCCGCGGCGTGAGGTCGGGAGGCTGTCCGCGGCGGGCAAGCAGATCGTGAGCATGGCCCGGGCGCTGTCGCACGACGTGAAGCTGATCGTCATGGACGAGCCGTCGGCGGTGCTCGACCAGGAGGAGGTCGGCCGGCTGTTCACGGTCATCCGCGACCTGACGGCCGACGGTGTCGCCGTCGTCTACATCTCGCACCGGCTGGAGGAGATCCGCCAGATCGGCGACCGGGTGACGGTTCTGAAGGACGGCCGCACGGTGGCCGCCGGGCTGTCCGCCCGGGACACCCCCACCCGCGAGCTGACCCGCCGGATGACCGGCCGCGACATCGAGTACGTCTTTCCTGAGCGGGTGTCCGGCGACGGCGACGGCGCGGTTGTCCTGTCGGTGCGTGACCTGGCGGCCTCCGGTGCGTTCAGCGGCGTCGACTTCGACGTGCGCGCCGGCGAGATCGTCGGGCTGGCCGGCCTGGTCGGTTCCGGCCGGTCGGAGATCCTGGAGACCATCTTCGGCATCCGCAAGGCCAGCAGCGGGACGGTGACGCTGAACGGCAAGCGGCTGCGCAACGGTTCGGTGGGCGCCGCGGTCGCCGGCGGCATCGGGTTGTCCCCCGAGGAGCGCAAGAGCCAGGGCCTGCTGCTCGATGAGGCGATCTACCGCAACGTCAGCCTGGCCACCATGGGCCGCTTCGCCCGCGGCGGCTTCATCAACCGCGCCACCGAGAAGCGCGCCGCCACCGAGCACATCACGTCGCTCGACGTCCGCCCACCCGACGTCGACCGCGCCGTCCGGACGCTGTCCGGCGGCAACCAGCAGAAGGTCGTGCTGGCGAGGTGGCTGCTGCGGGAGTGCCGGGTGCTGTTGCTGGACGAACCGACCCGCGGCGTCGACGTCGGTGCTCGCAGCGAGATCTACGCACTCATCCGGCGCCTCGCCGCCGACGGTGTCGGCATCGTCATTGTCAGCAGTGAGGTCCCCGAGGTGCTCGGCCTGGCCGACCGGGTCCTCGTCCTGCGGGATGGGCTCGTCGTGCACAGCGGCCCGGCCCACGAGATCGACGAGCACCGGGTCCTCGACCTGGTGATGGAAGGGAGCGCAGCGTGAGCGATCAGACTCCGGCCGCACCTGCGAGCGCGTCCGGGACACCGCCGGCGGACGAACACCGCCGTGTCGAGGCTGCCGCGGCGACTGAGGGCGACACCCGGTCGAGCTTCGGCCGGTTCATGAGCAGTTCGGCGGGCCGCAACTTCGGTCTCGTCATCGCCCTGCTGGTGCTGTGTGCCGTAGGTGTGGCCACCGCGGGCGACCGGTTCGCCAGCACCGACAACATGCTGACGATCCTGCGGCTGGCGGCGAGCGTCGGCGTGGTCAGCATCGGCATGACGTTCGTGATCATCGGCGGCGGTATCGACCTGTCCGTCGGCGCGATCGTCGCGCTCGCCTCGGTCTGGGCCACCACCCTGGCCACGCAACGGATGGCCGAGGACACCCACTGGATCATCATGGTGTTCACCGCCCTCGCGGTCGGCGTCGGCTGCGGATTGGTCAACGGGGTGCTCATCGCGTACGGGGGCATGGCGCCGTTCATCGTCACCCTGGCGATGCTGGCGGCCGCGCGCGGCCTGGCGGAGATCATCTCCGAGCGGCGTACGCAGATCATCGAGGTCCGGCCCCTGATCGACTTCGTCAACGGCGACTTCCTCGGCGTCCCGGTGCTGGTCTGGATCTTCGCCGTGGTCAGCGCGATCGGCTGGGTGCTGCTGAACCGCACCACGTTCGGCCGGCGCACTATCGCCGTCGGCGGCAACGCGACGGCAGCCCGCCTCGCCGGCATCGCGGTCAAGCGGCACACGATGATGCTCTACGCGCTGCTCGGCCTCGCCTGCGGCCTCGCCGCGGTCATGCTGATGGCTCGCACCACCACCGGCAGCTCGACCCACGGCTTTCTCTGGGAGCTGGACGCGATCGCCGCGGTGGTCATCGGCGGCACCCTGCTGTCGGGTGGCCGCGGCACCATCGTCGGCACCATCTTCGGCGTCCTGATCTTCATGACGCTGACCAACGTGTTCACCCTCAACAACCTGGACAGCTCCACCCAGGCCGTCGCGAAGGGCGCGATCATCGTGATCGCCGTGCTGCTGCAGCAGCGGGTGGCCGCGCGCAGCGATTCGTCGTAGGTCACGGCGGCCCGCGCGCCGGCCGCCTCGCCCCCAGCCGTAACCCCACCCGGACGCGGAGTCCGGACCGAACCGATCTCAAAGAGGAGAGACCCATGTCGGTAACCACGCATCGGCCGTTCCGCCGATGGCTGACGACGACGGCCGCGGTGTTCGCCGCCGCGGCGCTCGTGGTCGGCTGCACCAGCAACGAACCGGAGGAGGACCCGGACGCCGCGGGCGAGACCGGCGGCGGTGACGAGGCGCCGGCCGGCGGCAACGACGAGCCCGGTGAGACCGTCACCATCGGCTTCTCCGGCCCGCTGGCCGACCACGGCTGGCTGGCCGCCGTCAACGAGTCCGCCATCGCCGAGGCTGAACGCTACGAGGACATCGAGCTGCGCACCGCCGAGGCCACCAACGACGCCAGCCTGCAGATCAGCCAGATCGAGACGTTCATCAACGAGGGCGTCGACGCGATCGTGCTGCTCCCGACGGACGGCGCTCAGCTGACCGAGGTGGCGACCCGGGCCATGGACGCGGGCATCATCGTCGTCAACGTCGACCGTGAGTTCTCCAGCCCGTTCGCCGCCCGCACCACCATCCTGGGCGACAACTACGGCATGGGCGTCTCGGCCGGCACGTACGCCTGCGGGCTCATCGAGGACAACGGCATCGAGGACCCGGTGATCGCCGAGATCGCCGGCATCGACGCACTGCCGCTGACCCAGGACCGCTCGCAGGGCTTCGCCGACGCGCTGGACGCCTGCGGCCAGACCGTCGACAACCGCGTCGCGGCGGAGTTCACCGTCGAGTCCGGCGAGGAGCAGGCGTCGAACCTGCTGCAGGCGGCACCGCACATCGACATCGTGTGGAACCACGACGACGACCAGGGCGTCGGCGTGAAGCAGGCCTTCGACAACGCCGGCCGGGACGAGTTCTTCTTCATCGGCGGCGCCGGGTCGGCCAACGCGATGCGGTGGATCCAGGACGGCGAGATGGAAGCGACGGTGCTCTACCCGCCAACGCAGGCGGCCGACGGTATCCGCCTGGCCCGGCTGCTTGCGCAGAACAAGGGCATGTCGGACCTGGTCCAGGTGGAGGTGCCGCGGCGCATCGTGCTCAACGCGCCGGTCGTCAACGCCGACAACGTCGACGACTACATGCACCTGGGCTTCGAATCCTGATCGGTGCGCCGGGAGGGGGCCGAACGGGCCTCCTCCCGGCGCCGTGCAGGGCCGATCAAGACAGGGGGGTGTTGGACGTGAACGAATCGACCTGTCGACAAGGCTCTGAGGGCCGCCCGGCCGGTGGCGTCGGCCAGCCGGAGGCTCAGACACTCAATGGAAGGCACGCAGATGACGGATGACGGCAAGCCGACACTCGGTATCGGCATGGTGGGCTACTCGTTCATGGGGGCAGCCCACTCCCAGGCATGGCGCAACGCGCCCAGCTTCTTCGACGTACCTGTCGTTCCGGTACTGAGAGCGCTGGGCGGGCGGAATGCCGAGGCGGCCGGCGAGGTCGCCAGCCGCTTCGGCTGGGAGAGTGTCGAGACGGACTGGCGGCAGCTCGTCGCCCGCGACGACGTCGGCCTGGTCGACGTGTGCACGCCGGGGGACACCCATGCCGAGATCGCGATCGCGGCGTTGGAAGCCGGCAAGCACGTGTTGTGCGAGAAGCCGCTGGCCAACAGCGTCGAGGAAGCCGAGGCGATGGTCGCGGCCGCGGAGAAGGCCGCCGAGTCCGGGGTGCGCAGCCTGGTCGGCTTCACCTACCGGCGGGTGCCGGCCATCGCGCTGGCCCGCCGGCTGGTCGCCGACGGGCGGATCGGCCGCATCTACCACGTGCGGGCCCAGTACCTGCAGGACTGGATCTCCGACCCGGAGGCGCCGCTGTCGTGGCGGCTGCAGAAGGACCGGGCCGGCTCCGGCGCGCTGGGCGACATCGGCGCGCACATCGTGGACTTGACCCAGCACATCACCGGTGAGCGGATCACCGGGGTCAGCGCCATGCTGGAGACGTTCGTGAAGGAGCGGCCGCTGCCGTCGTCCTCCAGCGGTCTGTCCGGCACGGTCAGCGAGGGTGGCCAGCGGGGGCCAGTCACCGTCGACGACGCCGCGGTCTTCCTGGCTCGCTTCACCGGTGGGGCGCTGGCGACCTTCGAGGCGACCAGGTTCGCGTCCGGCCGCAAGAACGCCATCCGCATCGAGATCAACGGGTCGAAGGGCAGCCTCGCGTTCGACTTCGAGGACATGAACGTCCTGCACGTCCACGACCACACCGTGGATCCGGGCCTCGGCGGGTTCAGGCGGGTGCTGGTCACCGAGCCCAGCCATCCGTACGTCGAGGGCTGGTGGCCGCCCGGTCACCTGCTCGGCTACGAGCACGCCTTCACCCACCAGGCCGTCGACCTGTTGACCGCGATCGCCGCGGGCACCGACCCGGCGCCGTCGTTCGCCGACGGCCTGGGTGTCCAGCGCGTGCTGGCCGCCGTCGAGCGGAGCGCGGCAGCGAACAGCACCTGGACGGAGGTGCCGGGCACATAACTCGCACTTCTGGAGGCTTGTGCACCCTACGGGCCAGGGGGAAGGGTGCATAAGTCTCCAGAAGTGGCCGAACCAGACAGCAACCCAGAGCGCGCGTCCCGTTTCCCGACAGTCGAAGGAGACTGTGGTGAGTCATCCCGCGCAACGCGTCCGCCATGCGGCGAGGCGGCTGTTGGCCGCCGGCTTAGCGGCCCTCGTCTCGGCGCCGCTGGTCATGAGCGCGACCGCCGCTCCGGCCGCGGCGCATCCCGGCCACGGCGGCTATTCGGTCCTGGTGTTCTCCAAGACCGCTGGGTTCCGGCACGACTCGATCCCGGCCGGTATCGCGGCCATCGAGCAGCTCGGTGCCGAACATGACTTCGACGTCACCGCGACGGAGGACGCCGCGGCGTTCACCGACGAGAACCTCGCCCAGTACGACGTCGTCGTCTGGCTGTCAACCACCGGTGACGTCCTCAACGGCGACCAGCAGGCCGCGTTCGAGCGGTACATCCAGGCCGGCGGCGGGTACGCGGGCATCCACTCCGCGTCCGACACCGAGTACGACTGGCCCTGGTACGGCGAGCTGGTGGGCGCCTACTTCGCCAGCCACCCGGCCAACCAGACCGCGACCGTCAAGGTGGAGGACCCGGCGCACCCGTCGACCGATCACCTCGACCCGCTCTGGACCCGCTACGACGAGTGGTACAACTACCGGTCCAACCCGCGCGGCGACGTGCATGTGCTGACCTCCCTGGACGAGTCGTCGTACTCGCCGGGCGGCGGTGCGATGGGACACGACCACCCGATCACCTGGTGCCAGGACTACGACGGCGGCCGCTCCTGGTACACCGGGCTCGGGCACACCCAGGAGTCCTACAGCGAGCCGGAGTTCCTCGAGCTCGTCCTCGGCGGCCTGGAGACGGCGGCCGGTGTCACCCCCGCCGACTGCTCGGCCAGCGTGCCGGGCAGCTTCGAGAAGGTCACCCTCGACGACACCACCAGCAACCCGATGGAACTGGACGTCGCCGACGACGGCCGCGTCTTCTACGTCGACCGGAATGGCCTCGTCCGCCTGATACGTCAAGACGGCTCGGCCACCACGGTCGGGACGCTCAGCGTGTACACCGGCCAGGAATTCGGCCTCATGGGCATCGCCCTGGACCCGGACTTCACCACCAACAACTGGATGTACCTCACCTACGCGCCGGCCGGCGGTGAGGCCGTCGACAGGGTGTCGCGGTTCACGCTGAACGGCGAGACGCTGGACCTTGCCAGCGAGACGGTGATCATCGAGTACCCGACCAACCGGGTCCAGTGCTGCCACGCGGGTGGGGCGCTGGAGTTCGACAACGACGGCAACCTCTACATCGCCACCGGCGACAACACGAACCCGTTCGCCTCCGACGGCTACGCCCCGATCGACGAGCGCCCCGACCGCGCGCTCTGGGATGCCCAGCGCACCTCCGCCAACACCGACAGCCTGAGTGGCAAGGTGCTGCGCATCACCCCGTCCGACGGCGGCGGCTACACCGTCCCCGACGGCAATCTGTTCCCGCCCGGCACGGCGCAGACCAGGCCGGAGATCTTCGCGATGGGCTTCCGCAACCCGTTCCGGATCGGCCTGGACCCGGCCACGAACACGCTCATGGTCGCCGACTACGGGCCGGACGCCGGCAGCGCGAACCCCAGCCGCGGCCCGGACGGCCGGGTGGAGTGGAACATCGTCGACGAGCCCGGCTTCTACGGCTGGCCGTACTGCGTCGGCAACAACACGCCCTACATCGACTACGACTTCGCCACCGGCCAGTCCGGGGCGGCGTTCGACTGCGCCGCGCCGGTCAACGACTCGCCGAACAACACCGGCCTGACCCAGCTGCCCGCCGCCGTCGAGGCGGAGGTCTGGTACGGCTACTCGACCAACCCGCTGTACCCCGAGATCGGCGGCGGCGGCGCCCCGATGGCCGGGGGCGTGTACCGGTACGACCCGCAGCTGGTGTCGGACCGCAAGTGGCCGGCGTACTGGGACGGCAAGGCCGTCTTCGGCGAGTGGAACCAAGGCAACCTGTACTCCTTCCAGCTCGACGAGGCCGGCACCGCGGTCACCGACATCAACGCGCTCTTCCCGGACTGGGCGTTCGCGCGGCCACACGCCATGCAGTGGGGCCCGGACGGCGCGCTGTACCTGATCGAGTGGGGCAGCGGTTTCGGCGGCGACAACGCCGACTCCGGCGTCTACCGCATCGACTACGTGCAAGGAACCCGGGCGCCGGTGGCACGGATCGCCGCGGACCCGCTGAACGGCCCGGTGCCGCTGGAGGTCACCTTCGACGGGTCGGCGTCCATCGACCCCGAGGGCGGGCCCATCACCTACGCCTGGGACTTCGACGGAGACGGCACCACGGACAGTACTGATCAAGAGGCCACCCACACCTACACCGAGGCCGGCGACTACACCGTCGCGCTCACGGTCACCGACGCCGACGACCTCGCCGACGTCGCCAACGTGGAGATCGTGGCCGGCAACACCGCGCCGGAGATCTCCGTGGCGTGGCCGCCGAACGGCGGGTTCTTCGACTTCGGCGACACCATCGCCTACGACGTCGGCGTCACCGATGCCGAGGACGGCGCGGGTGAGTGCCCGCGGGTCGTCACCCAGCCGGCGCTGGGCCACGACGACCACTCGCACGGCTACGAGCAGTACTTCGGCTGCACCGGGGTGTTCCCGCTGCCCGGCGACGCCGGCCACATCGGCGCGAACATCTTCGGCACCGTCTCGGTCACCTACACCGACGACGGCGCCCCGGGGGTCAGCCCGCTGACCAGCCAGGAGGTGCTGGTCCTGCAGCCCAAGCGGCGCGAGGCCGAGCACTTCGACAGCACCGGGCGGCTGACCGGCTCCACGTCCGGCGGCGACCCCGGTGTGCAGGTGGAGACCACCGGCGACGACCTCGGCGGCGGCCAGAACATCGGCTGGATCGAGCCGGGGGACTGGTGGGCGTGGGACCCGATGAACCTCACGAACATCGACGCCGTCACCCTGCGGGCGGCCACCCCGTCCGGCCCGTCGACGGTGGAGGTGCGCACGGGAGCCCCGGACGGCCCGACGGTGGCCACCATCACCGTCGAGCCCACCGGCGACTGGCAGCAGTACGACGACTTCACCGGCGAGGTCAGCGGCGACACCGCCGGCGACAGCGGCCCGCTGTACTTCGTCAACGTGTCAGGCCAGCTCAACGTCAACTGGATCGACTTCGACGGCAAGGGCGTCACCGAGAACGAACGGCCCGACGTCGAGGTCACCGCGACGCCCACCAGCGGCACCGCGCCGCTCGACGTCGCATTCGAGGCGACCGCCACCGACCCGGAGGGCGACCTGCCGCTGACCTACGAGTGGGTCTTCGGCGACGGCGGCACCGCCACCGGCGCGACTGCGGCGCACACCTACACCGAGGCCGGCACGTACGACGCCCGGGTGACGGTGACCGACGCCCGCGGCGCCGCGGCCACCGAGCATGTCGCCATCGACGTCGACGCCGACGTCTCCGAACCGCCGGTCTGCCTGGCCGGCCGGTCCGACGGCTTCGACGGCGACGCCCTGGACCGCGACCGCTGGACCACGGTGGTCCGGGAGAACCAGGAGCTGACCGTGGCCGACGGACACCTCGTCCTGCCGGCGACGAGCACCGACATCTACGGCACCAACAACACCGACACGCCCAACATCGTCCTGCAGGACCTGCCGGACGGTCCGTTCACGGCGACGGCGAAGCTGACCATGCAGGCCTACCGCGCCTACCAGCAGGCAGGTCTGATCATCTACGGCGACGACGACAACTACGCCAAGATGGTGTTGCAGGGCCGCGACACCGCAGCCAGCAACCCGGCGGCCCGGATCTTCCAGTTCATCCGGGAGGAGAACGGCGCGCCGAACGAGGTCGGCGAGAGCAACACGGCCAACCTCGGCGCCGGCTACCCGGACACCGTCTGGGTCCGCTACATCAGCGACGGCAGCACGCTGCGGGCCGCGTACAGCGCCGACGGCGTGACCTTCGCCGAGATGCCGCAGACGAAGAGCCTGGCCGGCATCGACAACCCGAAGATCGGCCTGGTGGCGCTGTCCGGCTCCGGGCAACCGGTCACGGAGGTCCGGTTCGACTCGTTCCACATCACCCCCGACGACACCGCCCCCGTACCGGAGCCGGACGACGAGTTCGACGGCGCGGCGCTGGACGGCTGCCGCTGGACGGTGCTGCGACCCGACGAGGCGGCGCTGCGCGTGGCCGGCGGGCAGCTGGAGATCGACACCAGCGACGGCGACATCTACACCGGCGACACCGACCCGGCGCCGTCGAACTTCGTGCTGCAGCCGGCGCCGGACGGCGACGAGTGGACCATCGAGACGGTGGTCGACGGGTCGCTCTTCGACGAGCAGTACCAGCAGGGCGGCCTGATCGTCTACGAGAACGGCGACACCTACGTCAAGCTCGACCTCGTCACGGACAACCAGGCCGGCCAGCCGGTGACCCGCCGCATCGAGCTGCGCAGCGAGGTCGATGCCGTCATCCAGAACCCGCAACCCCAGGTCACCGAGCTGACACAGGGGGCCTGGCATCTGCGGCTGACCCGGTCCGGCGAAACGTACGCCGGTTCGTACAGCGCCGACGGCGAGACCTGGACGCCGCTGGCCGAGCCCGTCACCAACGCCGCCCTGTCCGAGGGCGACGTGCGGGTGGGCCTGTTCGCTCTCGGAGCGGCGCAGGGCGCGTCGAAGACGGCCCGGTTCGACCACTTCCGGGTCGACAGTGGCGCGCCCGCCTGCGAGCCGACGGTGTCGGAGGAGGGCTACACCAGCCTGTTCGACGGCACCGCGGCCAGCCTGGACGGCTGGGGGATGGCCGGTCCCGGCGGGTTCGCGCTCACCGAGGACTGCGCCCTGCTGTCCGAGGGCGGCATGGGGCTGTACTGGTATCAGGCTGACTCGTTCGAGGACTACAGCCTGAAGTTGGACTGGATGATGCCGGGGGATGACAACTCCGGTGTGTTCGTCGGGTTCCCGGATCCGGGTGAGGACCCGTGGGTGGCGGTCGAGCAGGGTCATGAGATCCAGATCGATGCCACGGATGCTGCGGACCGGACGACGGGTGCGGTGTATGCGTTCCAGTCGGCGGATATCGCGGCGCGTGATGCGGCGTTGAATCCGCCGGGGGAGTGGAACGAGTTCGAGATCGTCGTGCAGGGTAACCGGATCCGGGTTTACCTGAACGGTGCATTGATCAACGATTACACCGATACTGATCCGAATCGGATGAACCAGCCGAGTTTCGTCGGTATCCAGAACCACGGCAACGGCGACGACGTGTACTTCCGCGACATCCGCATCGCCGAGCTCGTCGACGAGACGGCGCCGACGGTCGAGCTCACCCTCGACCCGGCGGAGCCGACCGGCCAGAACGGCTGGTGGACCGGCCCGGTGAGCGTGTCGGCGGTGGGCACCGACGACGGCGGCGAGGTCACCCTGGAGTCCCGGCTCGACGGCGGCGACTGGGAACCGTATACCGGTGCGGTCGTGGTGGACGCCGACGGCGAGCACGTCGTCGAGGTCCGGGGCACCGACCCGGCCGGCAATGTGTCCGAACCGGTCGCGGCGACCGTCCGCAAGGACGCCACCGCGCCCGTCACGACGGCCACGACGTCCGGCTCGGCGCCGGTGTCGGTCACGCTCGCCGCCACGGACGAACACGCCGGCATGACGGCCACCGACTGGTCACTCGACGACGGCGACTGGACCCCGTACGACGGCCCGGTCGAGGTCAGCGGCGACGGCGAGCACGAGCTGCGGTACCGCTCCACCGACGCCGCCGGCAACGTCGAGGACGTCAAGGCGGTGACCGTCACCGTCGACGGCTCCGCACCGGTGCTCGTCGTCAGCGGCATCGCACACGGCCAGCTGTACGGCGACAGCCAGGACCTGACCGTGACCTGGACGGCCACCGACAACGGCCCGGTCACCGTGACCGCGGAGCTCGACGGCGAGCCGATCTCGTCCGGGACGGTGCTCGCGCTGCACGCCGTCCCGCTGGGTCTGCACGAACTGCAGGTCACGGCCACCGACGCGGCCGGCAACAGCACCACGCAACGGATCACGTTCTTCGTCACCACGTCGTTCGCCGACATGGAACTGCTCATCACGCGGTTCGAGGACGACGGGCTGCTGGACAAGCGGCTGGCGAAGGACCTGCAGAAGGCCCTGGGCACGGCCCACCGGCAGGACGCCATGGGCCGGGACGAACGGGCCGTGCGGGCCCTGGAGTCCTTCAAGGACATCGTGACCGACCGGGTCGCGGACGTGGGCGTGCGCGCCACGCTCCTGCGCGACGCCGACGCGATGATCCTGCGCCTGGGCGGCACCCCCTCGGGTTCCGCCGGGTAACCGCCACCACCCACCACCCCACGAGGAGACGTCACCATGAGAGTTCAGCACCCATCCGGTGCAAGACGCCGGATCGGACCCCGCGACCAGGGCACCTCGGCCCTGCCCCGGTTCGACGGGCCGGGCTCTCATGGTCGGCGGGGAGCCGGCGACAGCCGGCTCTCGGCCCCGGTGCCGGAGCGACGCGCTCCGCGCCGGCACCGGGGCACCTGTCTCGCCTCCACTCGCGACTTCTGGAGAGCTATGCACCCTGAAACCCCCCTTGAAGCGTGCATGAGTCTCCAGAAGTGGGATGCGGAGGAAACGGCATGAGCGAGCGCACAGGTATCTGGTTCGTCGGGGCCCGCGGCTCCGTCGCCACGACGACCACCGTCGGGTTGCTGGCCATCCGGGCCGGCCTGGCCGGGCACACCGGCATGGTGTCGGAGCTGCCGCAGGTGGCCGCGGCCGGGCTGGTGCCGCTGGACGGCATCGTCATCGGCGGCCACGAGGTCGCCGACGGGTCGCTGGTGAAGCGGGCCGAGGAGCTCAGCAGCGGCGGCGTCATCCCGCCGGCACTGGCACAGGTGCTGGCCCGCGAGCTGGCCGCGGCGGACGAACGGATCCGCGCGGGCGTCGTCGCCACTACCGGTTCGCAGCGGGCGGCGGCGGAGCGGGTCGCCGCGGACCTGGCCGCGTTCCGGGACGAGCACCGGCTCGACCGTGTCGTCGTCGTCGACGTGTCCAGCACCGAGCCGCCGGTCGAGGACGACGTCCCGGCGCTGGCATCGCTGGAGGCGCTGGAAGCCGCCCTGGACGCCGGTGAGGCGCCGCTGCCCGGCAGCTCGGTGTATGCGTACGCGGCGTTCCGGACCGGATGCCCGTACGTGGCGTTCACCCCCAGCCCGGGGCCGCGGCTGCCGGCGCTGCTCGAGCTGGCGCTCCGGCAAGGCGTGCCGTGGACCGGATCGGACGCCAAGACCGGCGAGACCCTGGTCAAGACCGTGCTCGGGCCGATGTTCGCGATGCGCGCGCTGAAGGTGCGCTCGTGGTCCTCGGTCAACCTGCTCGGCGGCGGCGACGGCCAGACGCTCGCCGACCCGGACAACGCGGCCAGCAAGATCGCCACCAAGGCGAACGGGCTGGAGTCGATCCTCGGCCACACGGTCGACGGGCCGCTGCACATCGACTACGTGCCCGACCTCGGCGACTGGAAGACCGCCTGGGACCTGGTGTCCTTCGAAGGCTTCCTCGGCACCCGCATGTCCATGCAGTTCACCTGGTCCGGCTGTGACTCGTCGCTGGCCGCGCCGTTGGTGCTCGACCTGGTGCGGCTGGTGTCGCGGGCGCATTCGCTCGGGCAGAGCGGCCCGGTGCCGGAGTTCGGATTCTTCTTCAAGGACCCCGCCGGCAGCGACGTCCACGCGCTCAGCACGCAATGGGAAGCACTCGTGGCATGGTGCGCCCGGGCCGGCGCGGCGGGGAGCTCCGTGTGAGGTTCCGCGACGTCGCCGAACTGGTGCGAGCACCGGCCGCGCTGACCGTGCCCGGGGATTCCCTGGCCGGTGCCGCCGCGGCCGGTTACCCATACGGCGCTCGCACCGCCGTGACGCCGTTGGCGTCGGCCTGCCTGTACTGGGCCGGCATGGCGCTCAACGACTACGCCGACCGCGACCTCGACGCCGTCGAACGGCCGGAGCGTCCCATCCCGTCGGGACGCGTGAAACCGGCGGAGGCGCTGGGCCTGGCCGCCGGCCTGACCGCCGCCGGCATCGGCCTGGCCGCGGTGGCCGGCGGACGGCGCGCCCTGCGGGTCGCGGTCCCCTTGGCGGCGGCGGTCTGGACGTACGACCTGCTGGCCAAGCCGACACCCGCCGGGCCGGCAGCGATGGGGTTGGCGCGCGGACTCGACGTGCTGCTCGGCGCGGGCGGGCGGCTGCGTGCCGCTGCCCTGCCGGCGGCGGCCGTCACCGCTCACACCGTCGGCGTCACGGTCCTCAGCCGCGGCGAGGTGCACGGCGCGTCCCCGTCGTCGGCCCGGTTCGCGCTAGGTGCGACGACCGTCGCCGCTGTCTCGGCCGTGGCTCCGGTGGTGGCGGGCTGGGCGGGGGAACGCCGTCCCCGCCCGCGGGCTCGTTCCTCGCCCGATGCCCGACCGAACCCTGGCCGGCGTTCCCCCGCCCAGCCCGCCGCTGTGGTCACCCTGGGTGCCCGCGGCGGCGACGCCGGTCGCCCGGTGCGCGCGCTCGCGGCTGCCGGGTTCGCCGGGATGTACGCGGCGACGGTGGGGCGGGCACAGCTCGGGGCGGCGCGGCGGCCGGATGCGCAGACGGTGCGGTCGGCCACCGGCGCCGGGGTGCGCGGCGTGATCCCGCTGCAGGCGGCCCTGCTGGCCCGGTCCGGGGCGACGGCCCTGGCGGGCGTCGTCGTCGGGATCGGTCCTGCGGCGCGGGCACTGTCGAAGGTGGTGTCGCCGACATGAGCGGCCCCGGAGCTGGACTGAGATTCGGATACGGGACCAACGGGTTCGGCAGCCATCGCCTGGACGACGCGCTGGCGGTCATCGCCGGGCTCGGGTACGACGGAGTGGCCCTCACGGTGGACCACCCGCACCTGGACCCGTTCGCGCCCGGGCTCTCGGCCCGGACGGTGGCGGTGGGCCGGCGGCTGGCGGAGCTGGACCTGGCCGTCGTCATCGAGACCGGCGCCCGCTACGTCCTCGACCCATGGCGCAAGCACGAGCCGAACCTGGTCTCCGACGAGGGACGGGAGCGCCGGGTCGACCTGCTGTGCCGGGCGGTGCGCATCGGGGCGGAGTTGGGTGCCGAGGCGGTGTCGTTCTGGTCCGGGACGCTGCCCGACGGGGTCAGCGCGGACGAGGGATGGCGGCGGCTGACCGCGGGGGTCGGGGCCGTCCTCGAGGAGGCGGACCGGTGCGGCGTGATCTGTGCGTTCGAGCCGGAGCCGGGGATGTTCGTCGATACCGTCGCCGGCGTGCTGGAGCTGCGTAAGAGGCTCGGCGACCCGGCGGCGCTGCGGGTGACGCTGGACATCGGCCACGTCGTAGCGAACGAGACGGGCACCGTGGCCGACTGCGTCCATCAGGCCGGCGAGCTGCTGGCGAACGTGCAGGTGGACGACATGGCCCAGGGTGTGCACGAGCACCTGGAGTTCGGTGAGGGCGAGGTCGACCTGCCGGCGGCGTTGGGTGCGCTGCTGGACGCCGGCTACACGGGGCTGGCCGCGGTCGAGCTGCCCCGGCACGGGCATGCGGCTCCCGCCGTGGCTCGCCGGTCGCTGGAGGCGTTGCGCGCGGCCGAGGCGACCGCGTTCGACACCCGCCGCTCCAGCGACACCCCCCGTCCTCCGGTTGATCTTGGAGTTTCCGCGGAATCTACCGGACAAAACGGGCCGCAATTCCGCGGAAACTCCAAGATCAACGGGGTGGGGGCGACGGAGACCGCGGCAGACGACGCAGGCGGAGACGACGGGGCAGAGGAGGGAACGGGATGAGCGCGACGATCGAGCAGGCCGCACCGCACCTGGACGGGGCGGCGCGGGAACGGCTGGGCGAGCTGATCGCCGAGGTCGAGGCGGACCCGGCACGGATCTCGGTGCTGTTCCCCGCGGTCGCCCGGAGGGTGACGCGGGGTCCGGTCAGCACCGGCGACCCGGACGGCCTGCGCGGCCCGCGGCTGGAGGACGAGGCGCGGATGGCGCTGCTGGTGGCGGCCGCGGCGAAGATGGACGCCGCCGCGCTGGCCCGGGAGGTGGCCGAGCTGTACCGGTTCGGCGACGCCGACGAGAAACGCGCGGTACTGCGCGCGCTGGCGCTGCTGGACCTCGGCGACGCCGGACTGCCGCTGGTGGCCGACGCGTTGCGGACGAACGACGTGCGGCTGGTGGCGGCCGCGCTGGGTCCGTACGGCGCCGCGCATCTCGACGACAGCGCGTGGCGCCAGGGCGTGCTGAAGTGCCTGTTCGTGGGCGTGCCGCTGGACGCCGTCGCCGACCTGGACGCGCGCACCGACGCCGAGCTGGCCCGGATGGTCGCCGACTACGGCAACGAACGGGTGGCTGCCGGCCGCTCGGTGCCCAGCGACGCCTGGCGCATCCTGGGCCGGCACCCGGAGGCGGTCGCCGGCCGGTTCCCCGTCCCGTCCGACACCAGCGCCGGGGAGGCCTGATGCGCATCTTCGACCCGCACATCCACATGACGTCCCGCACCACCGACGACTACCAGCGCATGTACGCCGCCGGGGTGCGGGCCATCACCGAGCCGGCCTTCTGGCTGGGCCAGCCGCGCACCACCGTCGGGTCGTTCTGCGACTACTTCGACGCGCTGCTCGGCTGGGAGCGGTTCCGGGCCGCGCAGTTCGGCATCCGGCACCACTGCACCATCGCGCTGAACCCGAAGGAGGCCAACGACCCGCGCTGCACCGCCGTGCTGGAGGTGCTGCCGCGTTACCTGGCCAAGGACGGCGTGGTGGCGGTCGGCGAGGTGGGCTTCGACTCCATGACCGACGAGGAGGAGAAGGTGTTCGTCCAGCAGCTCGAGCTGGCCGGCGAGCACGACCTGCCGGTGCTGGTGCACACCCCGCACCGAGACAAGGCCGCCGGTACCCGCCGCACCCTCGAGCTGGTCAACGCCAGCGGGCTCCCGCCGGAGCGGGTGCTCGTCGACCACCTGAACGAGACGACGGTGGGCATGGTCGCCGACTCCGGGTGCTGGATGGGGTTCTCCATCTACCCGGACACCAAGATGGACGAACACCGGATGGTGCGCATCCTGGCCGACCGCGGGCTGGACCGGATGATCGTCAACTCCGCGGCCGACTGGGGTCACAGCGACCCGCTGAAGACGGTGAAGACCGGCCGGGCCATGCTCGGCGAGGGATTCAGCGCCGACGACGTCGACCGCGTGCTGTGGCGCAACCCGGTCGAGTTCTACGGCCAGAGCGGCCGGTTGCTGCTCGACGAGGTCGACCTGTCCGGAACCGCGGGCACCGGCGTGCGCGGCATCCCGACCGGCCCGACCGCCACCTTCGAGGGCAACTCCGTGCTGCGCGGGCAGCGGCCGGACCCCGATGAGCACTGACGAGCGCTGAGGAGGGCCGACCATTGCGCATGCGGCACCGTGACGGCACCGTCGTGCACGTCGCGTACTGCACCAACGTGCACCCGACCGAGGACGTCGAGGCGCTGTTGCGGCAGGTGCGCCGGTACGGGGGCGGGATACGGGAACGGCTGGGCACGGCGCGGCTGGGATTGGGCCTGTGGTTGCCGGCGCCGGTGGTCTCCCGGCTGGCCGGTGCGGCCGGGCGGGCGGAGCTGGAGCGGCTGCGTTCGGCCCTGGACGCCGGCGGGCTGGAGGTGGTGACGCTCAACGCGTTCCCGTACGCCGGCTTCCAGGACCCCGAGGTCAAGCTGGCCGTCTACCACCCGGACTGGACCACGCCGGAGCGGCTGGCGTACACGCTGGACTGCGCCCGCGTGCTGGCCGGACTGCTGCCCGACGACGCCGCCCGCGGCAGTGTGTCCAGCCTGCCGCTGGCCTGGCGTACGCCGTGGGACGACGCACGGCGGAGGCTGGCCCGGGGTCACCTGGATCGGCTGGCCGACGGCCTGGCGGCGCTGGAGGCGTCGACCGGCCGCACCATCCGGGTCGGGCTGGAGCCGGAGCCCGGCTGTGTCGTCGAGACCACCGACGGCGCCGTCGTCGAGCTGGCCGGCGTCGACACCGAGCGGATCGGCGTCTGCCTGGACGCCTGCCATCTCGCCGTGCAGTTCGAGGAGCCGACCGAGGCGGTCCGGCGGCTGGCCGCGGCCGGGCTGCCGATCGTGAAGACCCAGGCGTCGGCGGCTCTGGAGGTGGCCGACCCGGCGTCCGACGGGGCCCGGGCCGCACTCGCGGCGTACACCGAGGACCGGTTCCTGCACCAGACCCGCGCGTTGGGCTCGTCGGCGGCGGTGGCCGGCGTGGATGACCTGCCGGCCGCGCTGGCCGGTGGGCTGCCTCGCGGTGACCCGTGGCGGGTGCACTACCACGTGCCGGTGCACGAGCACCCGGAGCCGCCGCTCGCGGTCACGCAGGATCACCTGGCCGCGACGTTCGATGCGCTGTTCGGTGGCGAGCACGCGGTCACCGACCACGTGGAGGTCGAGACCTACACCTGGTCGGTGCTGCCCGAGGGGCGGCGGCCGGCCGGGCCGGACGGGCTGGCCGACGGTCTGGCGGCGGAGCTGAGGTGGGTCGCGGACCGGCTGATCGCGACGGGTATGACCCCACTTCTGGAGGCTTATCCACCCTGAAACTGGCCCGGAAACGTGGACAAGCCTCCAGAAGTCGAAAGGAGAAGCGGTGAACAAGGTCTTGGTGCTCGACGTCGTAGGGCTCACCCCGCGGCTGCTGCAACACACTCCGAACCTGCGGGCGATCGCGGACGAGGGCTGGCAGGCGTCGCTCGGGACGGTGTTGCCGGCGGTGACGTGCTCGGTGCAGTCGACGTTCCTCACCGGGACGATGCCGCGCGAGCACGGCATCGTCGGCAACGGCTGGTACTTCCGTGACCTCGGCGAGGTCTTCCTGTGGCGGCAGCACAACCGGCTGGTGGGCGGGGAGAAGGTGTGGGACGCCGCCCGGCGCGTCCGGCCCGGGTACCGGGTGGCCAACGTGTGCTGGTGGTACGCGATGGGCGCGTCGACCGACTGGACCGTCACACCACGGCCCATCTACCACGCCGACGGCCGCAAGTCGCCGGACTGCTACACCTGGCCGCCGGCCCTGCACGACGAGCTGACCGGCGCGCTGGGGGAGTTCCCGCTGTTCAACTACTGGGGCCCGACGGCGTCGATCAAGTCCAGCGACTGGATCGTGCAGGCGACCCGCAAGCTGATGCCGGGCGCGGATCTGACGCTCGCTTACATCCCGCACCTGGACTACGACCTGCAGCGCTTCGGCCCGCACAGCCCGCAGGCGGTCGCCGCCGCCCGTGACGTGGACCGGGTCCTGGCGCCGCTGCTGACCGAGGCCCGCGACCGAGGCGTCACCGTGCTCGCCCTCAGCGAGTACGGCATCGGCCCGGCCAGCCGTCCGGTGCACGTGAACCGGACACTGCGTCAAGCCGGGCTGCTCGAGGTGTACACGCAGGCGGGCATGGAGTACCTGGACCCGTGGACGTCGCGGGCGTTCGCCGTCGCCGACCACCAGGTGGCGCACGTCTACGTCCGCGAGCCCGGTGACCTCGACGCCGTCCGGGAACTGTGCGAGGCGCTACCCGGGGTGGATCTCGTGCTGGACAAGGAGGCGCAGCGGGAGTTCGGGCTGGACCACGAGCGCTCCGGCGAGCTGGTCCTGGTCGCCGACATCGGTGCCTGGTTCACCTACTACTACTGGCTGCACGACGACCGTGCGCCCGACTTCGCCCGTGGGGTGGAAATCCACCGCAAGCCCGGCTACGACCCGGCCGAACTGTTCCTCGACCCCGCCGACCCGCGGGTCAAGTTGCGCGCGGGCGCGAACCTGGCGAAGAAGAAGCTGGGGCTGCGCTACGCCATGAACGTCGTACCCCTGGACGGTCAGTGGGTCCGCGGCACCCACGGCCGGCTGCCCGACGATCCCGCCGACGGGCCGGTGCTGCTGTGCAGCGACCCGTCGACGGCCCGCGACAAGCTCGCCGCCACCGACGTCCGCGACCTCATGCTCGACCTCGCCCACCTGAGCACCCCAGCACAAGCGGGCTGAGAGACGCAGACCCTACGGATGAGCAAGCGGGCCGGAGGTGGAGGTGCGGGGGATGCCGGCCAGGGTAGGTCGGGCGTCCGAGCGAGGAACGAGCGAGGCGGGCGGGGCCGGCACATCCAACACCCCCACCCACCAACAGCAAGCGAACGACTGGAGGAGACGACACATGGCACGACCGATCACCCTGTTCACCGGGCAATGGGCCGACCTGCCGTTCGAGGAGGTGGCCCGGCTGGCGGGGGAGTGGGGTTACGACGGCCTGGAGGTCGCCTGCTGGGGCGACCATCTGGATGTGTGGCGCGCCGCCGAGGACGACGCGTACGTCAAGTCACGCCAGGACGTCCTGGAGAAGAACGGCCTGAAGGTGTGGACCATCTCCAATCACCTGAAGGGCCAGGCGGTCTGTGACGACCCGATCGACCAGCGGCATCGGGCCATCCTGCCGGACCGCATCTGGGGTGACGGCGAGCCGGAGGGCGTGCGGCAGCGGGCCGCGGAGGAGATGAAGGTGACGGCGCGGGCGGCCGCCCGGCTGGGCGTCGACACCGTCGTCGGCTTCACCGGTTCGGCCATCTGGAAGTACGTGGCGATGTTCCCGCCGGTGTCCGACGATGTGATCGAGGCCGGCTACCGGGACTTCGCCGACCGGTGGAACCCGATCCTGGATGTGTTCGACGAGGTCGGCGTCCGGTTCGCCCACGAGGTGCACCCGTCGGAGATCGCCTACGACTACTGGACGACGGTGAAGACGCTCGAGGCCATCGGGCACCGGGACGCGTTCGGGTTGAACTGGGATCCCAGCCACATGGTGTGGCAGGACCTCGACCCGGTCGCGTTCCTGTGGGACTTCCGCGACCGCATTTACCACGTGGACTGCAAGGACACGAAGAAGCAGCTGGGCAACGGTCGCAACGGCCGGCTCGGGTCGCACCTGGCGTGGGCGGACCCGCGGCGCGGCTGGGACTTCGTCTCGACGGGCCACGGTGACGTGCCGTGGGAGGCGTCGTTCCGGATGCTCAACGCGATCGGCTACGAGGGCCCGATCTCGATCGAGTGGGAGGACGCCGGGATGGACCGGCTGCGTGGCGCCCCGGAGGCGCTGCAGTTCGTGCGGTCCAACCTGTTCGACCCGCCGGAGGCGGCGTTCGACGCGGCGTTCAGCACTCAGTGACTCCGGTGCCCACCGACCGGTGGCCGTGCTCGGACGCCGGCGCCGGTTGGTGATCACCGGGTTCGTCAGTTCGTCAGGAAGGAGAGCACGACGATGTGTTTCGGATATGACGGCGATCGCGCGTTGGACGTCTCGTTGCAGCGGCGCGGACTGGGCCGGCGGTCGTTCCTGCGGGGTGCGCTCGCCGGTGGCGCGGCGATGGCCGCGGGCGGAGCGGCGATGCTGGCCGGCGCCGGTGCGGCGCAGGCCACGGCTCGCCCGACGGGGCTGCCGCGGGTGCCGCGCGGCCTCATCAGCATCCAGCTGTGGACGGTGCGCGACGCCTTGAACGGCTCGCCGGGGTTCGACGCGACGCTGGAGGCGATCGCCGACTACGGCTACGTCAAGGTCGAGCAGGCGCTGGGGTACTTCGGCCGTACCGCCGCCCAGTTGCGCGACTTCTACGACGGCATCGGCATCTCGTGCACGTCGAGCCACGACGGCATCAGCGGTGACGCGGCGAGTCTCGATGCGAAGATCGAGAACGCGGTGACGCTCGGGCAGCGGTTCATGGTGGTTCCGTACCTGGACTCGGCCGACCTCGACGACTGGAAGCTGTGGGCCGAGCAGATGAACACCGAGGCGGCCGCGGCCCGCCAGGCCGGCCTGCGCTACGGCTACCACAACCACGCGCACGAGTTCACCACCGACCTCGGCGGCGGCGTCACCCCATGGGACGTGCTGACCTCCGAGCTGGACCCGAAGCTCGTGCACCTCGAGGTGGACCTCTACTGGGCGGTGGTCGGCGGCATCAACAGCGGCGACGGCGTGGACGACCCGGAGGGCTTCACCATCGACGTCATTCGCTCCGCGCCGCAGCGGGTGCTGCAGTACCACGTCAAGGACCGGCACGCCCACGACGGCGACATGGCCGACCTCGGCACCGGGCACATCGACTTCGCGCGGATCTTCCGTGCCCACCGGGTGCTGGAGTACATCGTGGAGAACGACACCCCTGACGTCACGCCGCTGCGGACGGCGCAGGTGGGTTACGAGTACCTGAGCCGCCTGCGGGTTCGCTGACCCCCGGCGCCGGGAGGGACCGCAGCCGGGTGAGCGGATCGGCCAGGGTTTCGATGGCGGGTGGTTTGGTGGCGCCCTGGCCCCACCAAACCACCCGCCATCATCCGTTGCGGCTCAGGTTCGTACTTGTTGATCATTGGGATGCCGGAAAGGGTAGATCAACACGACCTCGACAAGGCACACTTGTTGCGAGCCGAGGTGGTGCCGGTGGTCCAAGCGAAGGCGGAGGGTCGCGCGCTGCCGTCCCAACGTGGGCGGCCCGACGACGGCCAGGCAGAGACATCGACGCCGCGAGACGCCGAGCCCGTGCCCGCGGCCGAACCGCCGCCGCCCCGGCGCGATGAAGCGACCGGCACCGACCTCACTCGCCACTATCTGCGCGAGATCGGCCGCATACCGCTGCTCAGCGCCACCGAGGAGGTCCGGCTGGCCCGCGCCATCGAGGCGGGCGTACTGGCCGAGGAGCGCCTGGCCACCAGCTCGCCGTCGGGCCCGGACGACGAATACCTGCGCGAGGTGGTCCGGCTGGGCCGGCAGGCCAGGGCCAGCCTGGTGGAGGCGAACCTGCGGCTGGTGGTGTCCATCGCACGCCGGTACACCCGGCGCGGGCTGCCGCTGCTCGATCTCATCCAGGAGGGCAACCTCGGGCTGATCCGGGCGGTCGAGCGGTTCGACCATGCCCGCGGCTTCAAGTTCTCCACCTATGCGACGTGGTGGATCCGGCAGGCCATCAGCCGGGCCGTGGCCGAGCAGAGCCGCACCATCCGGTTGCCGGTACACGTCGTCGACGAGCTCAACCGGGTGGTGCGGGTGCTCCGGACCATCTCTCAGGCCGAGGCCCGCGACCCGACGGTGCAGGAACTGGCCGATGCGACGGCGCTGCCGGTCGACCGTGTCGTCGAGCTGCTGTCGTACGCCGAGGACCCGGTGAGCCTGCAGTCGCCGGTCGGGGAGTCCGCCGAGAACACGTTCGGCGACTTCGTGGAGGACACCGACGCGGTCAGCCCGGAGGAGCTGGTGGCCCAGGTGATGCTGCGTGACCAGGT
This sequence comes from Jiangella gansuensis DSM 44835, assembly GCF_000515395.1. Lineage (NCBI taxonomy): Bacteria > Bacillati > Actinomycetota > Actinomycetes > Jiangellales > Jiangellaceae > Jiangella > Jiangella gansuensis. The sequence goes on from NZ_KI911782.1 coordinate 3,785,715, forward strand.
CGAGCAGGTGCTGGACGGGCTGAGCGAGCGGGAACGTGCCGTGGTGCGGTTGCGATACGGCTTGCACGACGGACGCGCCCGGACGTTGGAGGAGGTGGGCCGCGTGTTCGGGGTCACCCGCGAGCGGGTCCGCCAGATCGAACACCGCACCCTCACCAAGCTGCGCCGCAACGAGTGGGCGAGCGAGCTGCGCGACTACCTCGGCTGAGCGCCGCACGAGAGGGCCGGCGTGGAGCGGCCGGCACGACGAGGCGGCCGGCACGACGAGGCGGCCGGGCGCCGCTGGTTAGGCTGACGTCATGAGGCTGCGGCGGCGAACCCCCGACATCGACGGTCTGGTATCCGGCGAGCGCGTGCTGGCCACCGCCGGCGGTCCGGACGGCGACGTCGTCGCCACCACGCACCGCCTGTTCCTGCGCGACACCGAGGTCGAATGGAGCCGCGTCGACACCGCCACCTGGGACGGCGACGCCGAGCTGCTGGCCGTCACCGAGGTCCCGGAGAGCACCGGGCGCCAGCGCCGCCACCGGGTGGCACTGCGGCACCCGGGCCGGCTGGTCGACGTGGTGCGCGAGCAGGTCATCGCGAGCGTCCTCATCAGCCGGCACCTCGCCGTCGACGGGCGGCGCGGCGTGCGGGTCACCGGGCGGCGTACCCCGTCCGGCGAGATCGTGTGGTCCGCCGCGCTAGACGCCGGCATCGACATGAACGATCCCGCGATCCGCGAACGGGTGGATGCGGCGGTCGCGCTTGTGCGCAACGAGGTGGAGTGACCCCCACCGGGTGATCGTCAGCGGGTGGCTACCCCTCGGGGGTAGCCACCCTGTCGATCACCGCGCACCCGCGGCGCCGGCTGTCGCCCGGGCCGCGACGCCGTCGACGCACTTGCGGATGAACCCGGTCAGGGTGCGCCTGTAGAGCCAGCCGGTACCCGGCACCTTCGCGCGAAACGACGAACGCCACCGGATGGTGGTGCCGTTCGTGCCTTCGGCGAGGTCGATGTCGGCGCGGTAGTCCTTGATGGCCAGGCCGGAGATCAGCACGTAGCTGAACCGCCGGTCCGGCACCAGCTCGACGATGCGCTCGCGGCTGGCGATCCGCCCGGTGCGGAAAACCCGGACGGCCCCGAGGCCTTCGCCCCCGCCGTCGCCCGGCGACTCCAGTTCGAACGACTCGATGGGTGACCATTCCGGCCACGTCGCGCCGTCCCTGAGCAGGGCGTACACGTCCGCGGCGGGTGCCGCCGCGGTGGCGGAGACATCGATGTGCTGTGTACCCATGGCCAACCTCCAACGTCTGTATGTACCAAATGGTACAGCTACCATATGGGGCATGACAGCGGCGGGCACGGCGGGGGACCGCCTGACGGGGCGCGACCGATTGCTGGCGACGGCGGTCGAGTACGTCGCCGGTCACGGCGTGGGCGAACGCAGCCTCCGGCAACTCGCCGATGCCCTGGGCACCAGCCACCGCATGCTCATCTACCACTTCGGCTCCAAGGAGGGCCTGCTCGTCGAGGTGGCCCGGACCATGGAGGTACGCCAGCGGGACCTGCTGGCCGATCTGGCCCGGGCGGCACCCGACGGTTTCCCGGCCGTCGCGCGCCGCTTCTGGGCCCAGCTGGCCGACCCCGCGCTGTGGCCGTACGAGCGGCTGTTCTTCGAGCTCTACGGGCGAGCGCTGCAGGGTGATCCCGGTGCACTGCCGCTTCTCGACGGCGTCGTCGACACCTGGGTGAATGCCCTGGCCGAACCGTTGCGACGGGCCGGGGCGACACCGGAAGCGGCCCGTGCGCAGGCCCGGCTCGGGCTCGCCGTGGCTCGTGGCCTGTTGCTCGACCTGCTCGCCACCGGCGACCGGGCCGGCGTGGACGCGGCCATGGAGCAGTTCGTCTCGTTCTACGAGTCCGGCTCCCCCTCCCCATGATCATCGGCGATCGACCCCGTCATAGCGGGGCCGATCGCCGATGATCATGGGACGGTGTCGGCCTCGGCGAAGACGACCACGTTGTCGCGGTAGCGGCCCAGGTCCCGGTCGTAGTCACCGCCGCAGGTGATGAGACGGAGCACGGGGTGATCGGCCGGAGCGGCGTAGACGCTCTCGGTCGGGAACGCGTCCTGCGGGTACTGGCCCACGTCGACCACGCGGAACACGGCCTCGGATCCGTCGGCGCGGGTGACGACGATCTCGTCGCCGGCCTCGACCTCGGCGAGCCGGTAGAACACGTCCGGCCCGTCGGCGTTGTCGAGGTGACCGGCGATCACGGCCGCGCCGGGCTCGCCGGGCTCCGGGCCGGCCCGCCACCAGCCGGCTTCCCCGTACGGCGGCGGCACCAGCACATTGTCCGCGTCGACGGTGAGCGGCAGGAGGTCTGCCGTGATACCGGCAGCTGGGACGGCGACGCGGACCGGGTCGGCGACGTCCTGGGTTGCCGACGGTCGCGGAGCCGTGGCGGTGGGAGTCGCGGTCGTCATGGGCGCGGTCGACGGGGCAGACGATGCGACCGGCGGCGCCATGGTGCCGGTCGCCGATGCGGCGGCACTGGTCGTGGTGGGGTCGCCGTCGCTGCAGGCCGCTGTCAAAGCGCACAGGGCCGAGACCGCCGCGGTGGCCGCCCGCCGTCCGAACCGGAGGCCACCGCGGGTGCAGCGATCGGACTCGTGCTCGGTCAGCTCTCCAGCCTCAGCCGGCGCCAGGCCAGGCCGGCTCCGCCGACCACGGCCAGCCCCACCAGCGCGCCCGGTGCGAGCAGGTCGAGGTTGCCGTCATCCGCTGTGCCACCGGCGCCGGTGTCGACGCCGCCGCTGGGTGCCTGGCCGTCGTCGTCGCGGTCGCCGTCGCGGTCGCCGTCGCCGTCGCCGTCGTCGTCCCCCGTGTCGTCGTTGTCGTTGTCGTCGTCCATGGTGACTCCGGTGTTGACGCCGCCGCTGGGCGCCTGGCCGGTGTCGTCGTCGCCGTCGTCGTCCCCCGTGCCGGTGTCGTCGTCGCCGTGGTCGTCGTCGGTGTCATCACCGTCGTCGTCACCCGTGGCGTCGTCGGTGGTGATGATCGCGGTGTCGACGGCGGCCGTCGCCGGTGCGGCGAGCGTGATGCCGGCGGCAGTGAGGCCCGCGGTCGCGGTGAGCGCCGCGGCGAGGCTGAGCTTGCTGGAACGCATGGCCGAACTCCCTCGTGTCGGATGGACCTGCGAGCCGGCCAAGGCTGGCCGGCTCACCTCAATCTGTCCTGGTCACGGGCGGTTGGCCAGCGTTCGAGCCGTTGTTGAGAGGCTTCTCATCGAGAGCTCATCCGCGACCTGGGACGCTCTCATCCGGGAGCCGACATGGTTGCGGGATCCGGGCCGCCGGGGCGACGCGAATCCCCCAACCACGACCGCCGGTTACCGTGCGGCGATCTCGTCCAGGACGGCGAACGGGTCAGCCGATCCGCCGTTGGCCGCGGCCACGACGCGGCGGCTGAGCGTGTAGCTCTCACCCGCCGGGATGTCCACCTGGAAGCGGCTCATCACCCAGTTGCCGTTCCCGTACGCGGTGAACGCGTCCGCGCCGTCGTAGATGACGCCGTACGTCTGCGGATCGGTGCCGGTCGAGCCGATCCAGCGGCCAGTGGGTTCGTACGCGGCGGGGTCGGCGTACGGGGTGGTGATGACGCCGTGGCCGGGCACGCCGATCCGCTGGCCGGCGCCGTCCCAGTCCATGGCGTCGCCGACCCAGACCGACAGGTCGGAGGAGCCGCCGTTGGTGAACACCGTCACGGCAGTGACCCACTCCTCGCCGGGGCGAATGGTGTAGGTCGTCTCCACGCCCACGCCTGGGTGTGCGGAGGACGTGCCGGTGGCGCGTACCACCGCCTGGTCGCCGGTGGCCTGCACGATCGACACGGCGCTGGTGCGGACGGTGGTCTGCTGCCACGCCTCGGTGCCGGTGGGTTCGTCGTCGGCGATGTACGGCAGGTTCAGCCAGTCCAGCTGGTCGGCCCGGCCGCGGACGGCGAGGTCGACCGGCTTGCCGATGGTGGAGTTCGGCAGCTGCCCGTCGTTGAACACCCGGGAGATCGCCATCGCCAGCTTGTCGTTCTCGACGACGACGTCCTGCGGTCCGGCTTCGACCAGTCCGCTTCCCAGCGTCCGGCCGACACTGGCCAGGACGGACACCGGCTGCAGCGTGACGTCAGCGGTGGCCGTGCCGCCCTCGGTGACCGACGCGGAGACCGTCGCCGGCGCGTATCCGAGGGTGTTCACCCGCAGCGTGTAGCTGCCCGGGTCCAGCGGCAGCGCGTAGCCGCCGTCCGCGCCGGTGCGCACCGAGCCGATGACGTCGGACCCGTCCAGCGCCTCCACCAGCACACCCGCGGCAGGGGCGCCGGTGTCGCCCTGAGTGACCGTGCCGGACACCCGCGAGCGGTCGGCGACCTCGTCGTCGAGCAGGTCCAGCTGGGAGGCCCAGTGTGCGATGTTGCCGGTGACGTCGCCGGACGCGGCCGGGTAGTCGGTGATGTGGTACCAGCTGACGGTGCGGGTGTCGCCGGCCGCGACGCTGGCGTCGAACCACGTGCCGGAGATGTAGCCGAAGCCGCTGACGGCGTACGGCTCGTCCTCCAGCCACGCGAGGCCGTGCGCCGGGACCTGCCGCGGCGTGGTGGACCCGACGTAGTGGAAGTTGCCGCTCCACCCGGACCGCAGGTAGCCCGGGTTCTGGCCGCTCACACCTGGGACGAGCGACACGTCCTGGGCGCTGTCCGGGTCCAGCAGGTACTGGAAGTATCCCTGGAAGTCGTCGGTGCCGGTGTTCTCGACCTCCAACGTGATCTTGACGACCGGTGCGTCCCCGAGCGCCCGGTACCGCAGCGTCGTACGCAGGTCCTCGTCGACCCTCGCGCCTCCGGTGGCGACGACGGCGGACCCGTCGACGCCGATGTCGGTGATGTCGAGCCAGTCGGCGCTGCGGCCCCAGTCCGCGGTGCCCGGGCCACCGGCCGTCCGCGACAGCATCAGCTCGCTCCAGTCGAGCGTCTCCTGAGCGGTGTCGTCCAACAGGGCCAGGTCGGCCAGGCTGCCGACGGCCAGCGTGCCGGGCAGGTTGTTGGCGGCCGTCTTCGACGAGATGGTCGCCTGGACGCGCTGGTTCATCGTGTAGTGGTAGGTGTCGCCGGCGACGACGTCCAGGCGCGGGCTGGACGAGCTGAAGTCCGGCGGGACGGTGGACGAGCCCGCGGTCGGGCCGGTCACCTCGATCAGCTCCAGGTCGGCGGTCTGCGTTCCGGTGGTGCCGACGGTCACCGTCGTCGAGGAGGCGTCGGTGGGCAGGAAAGCGCGCTTGGCCGTCGTCACCGTGTACTCGCCCGCGCCGAGGCCCAGGACGTAGCGGCCGTCGGCACCGGTGGACGTCGAGAACGTCGTGCCGTCGCTGGTGGCGGCGATGCGGGCGTCGGCGATCGGCGCGCCGGACTCCGCGTCGGTCACGGTGCCGGTGACGCGGGCCCAACGCGGTGCCGCTTCGCCGCCGGGCGTGAACGCGTAGAGGTTGCCGTCCCAGGCGCCGGCGACGACGGTGTTGCCGCTGACCGCCGGGCCGGACGCGACCCAGGTGCCGATCTCGAACTGCCACAGCGGCTGTCCGGTGAGGCTGTCCAGCGCGTAGAACCAGCCATTGTTGGCGCCCACGAACAGCGTCTCGCCGCTGAGCGCGGGCGACGAGTGCACGCCGCCGTCGTAGGTGCCGCCGGGCAGCACCTGGTCCCACAGCACCGCGCCGGTGCGGGCGTTGAGCGCGGTGACCGCGCCGCTGGGGAAACCCATGTAGACGACGTCGCCGGCGACAGTGGGAGCGGACGGGGTGGAGCCGCTGGACACCTTGGACGGGTGCGGGCTGCGGTAGGACCAGAGCACCTCGCCGGTGGCGGCGTCGCGGGCGGCGATGCCGTTGTTCGAGCCGATGAACACCCGGCCGTCGCCGGCGGCCGGGACGCCGTCCTGCCAGCCGCCGAGCACCGCGGACGACGTCCACTGCCGGGCGCCGGTCTCGGCGTCGAAGGCGAGGACCTGGTCGGCGGTCTGGCTGCCCACGAAGACCTGTCCGTCGACGACGGCCGGTGTGCCGTCGCTCATGGTGGCGCCGGCCATCGGCGACGCCCAGATGGTGTCGCCGGTGGCCGGGTCCAGCGCCGTGAGCAGGCCCTGGCTGGCCGCGCCGAAGCGGGTCTGATAGGCCCAGAAGACCTTGCCGTCGGCGACGGCGGGGGAGTAGTAGCCGTAGGCGCGCTGGTTGTTCGGCTCCGGCGCCGCCTCGGTGTCGCGCTGCCAGATCTGCTGGCCGCTGGTCCGGTCGACGGCGAACAGCTGGCCGCGCAGCGTACCGACGAAGACGGTGTCGCCGAGCACCGCCGGGGTGCCGACCACCGACGACGGCACCGGGAACTCCCAGAGCCGCTCGCCGGTGAGCTGGTCCACCGCGTGCAGTGCCGCGTTGCCGTCGCCGTTCTCGTCGCGGGTGCCGGCGTAGACGACGCCGTCGACGATGACGGGGGACCCGGTGAGGAACGTGCCCGGCGTGCGGTAGGACCACGCCAGCTCCAGGCCGGGCTCGATGGTGTCGGCTGCCACACCGGAGTGCGCGGCGTCGCCGTGGTGCTGGTTCCAGGCCGCGCCCGCGACCGGCGGCACCAGCGGCTCGTCCGTCATGGTGAACGTGGCCGACTCCGTCCAGCGCTCGCCGGCCTCGCTGACGGCCTCGACCTCGATGGAGTGCTCGCCGGGCGCCGGCGCGCGGCCGACGAACTCGTTGTGCCAGGTGAGCTCGCCGGTGGGTCGCAGCGGGCGCCAGCTGCCGCCGTCGATCCGGTATCGGACCCGGGTGACCTCGTCGGCGGTGTCGTACGCGTTGACCTGGATGTCCGGGAAGCCGGTGCGGTGGCCGTCGGCGCTCACCTCGCTGCCCGGCGCCGGGCTGGTGATCGTGAGCGCCTGGTCGACGCCGTACATCCGGAACGGGTTCTCGAACTCGTCGCCGCGCATGTGCACGTAGCGGAAGCCGCGCGGCGCGTTGTCGATCGTGTAGGAGCTGGACACGGTCTGGATGTGCTTCGCCGTCGGTGCGAACTCGCTGTCCGGTTCGACGTCGTTGGAGTGCTGGTGCCCGACGAGCATCAGCTCGGCGCCGTACTCGGCGAACAGGTCGCCGTACTGGTCGTAGGTGGACGGCGAGCCGAACGGCACGTTCATCGGCTGGTGCGCGAGGACGACGAGCTCCTTGTCGCCCACGTTCGCCGCCAGGTCGCGGCGGATCCAGCTCAGCTGCTCGTCGAACGGTGCCTGGCCGTTGTTCTCCAGCACCAGGAAGTGCCGGTTGCCGTAGTCGAACGAGTACCACTCCGGGCCGACGTGCCGGCGGTAGTTGTCGATGCGCGCGGGGTAGCCGGTGCCGCCGCCGGAGAAGTACTCGTGGTTGCCGACCGCCGGCCAGACCGGGACCTGCGAGCCTGCCGTCGCGTCCTTGTACCTGGTGAACTCCGCGTCGGTGGCGTTGTTGGTGAGGTCGCCGCTGACGGCGATGAACGGGATGTCGTTCGACGTGGAGTTGATCTCGTGGATCTGCTCGGGCAGCTGCGGGTTCACGTGCGGGTCGGCGATGTTCGCGAACGAGAACGTCGCGCTCTCGCTGCCCGGCACGCGGGTGAGCGCGAAGTCCGCGGTGCGCTGCTCGCCGTCGGCGACCTGGCCGAACGTCCGGTAGAACCGCGGCGTCATGAACTCGTCCGCCGGCACCTGGTAGCCCGACGGCTGGCTGATGAACACCAGGTCGGTCAGCCGCCGCTCGGTGTCCATGTCCAGCTGGTAGCGGCCGTCGGCATCGGTCTCGACGATCGCGACGCCGTCGGACACGCTGACGCCGGCGACACCGGGCTCGCCGGCGTCGTGCTGCCCGTTGCCGTTGCGGTCCTCGTAGACGGTGCCGCCGACCTGCGCCACCGGCGGGTCGACAGTCTCGGCGACGACGCTCGCGACCGGCCCGAGCAACGCCAGCGCCACGAGCACGACGATCGCGGCATTGACCATGCGGCGGAACCGGCCGAGCACTTCGGGGGAGAGGCGTTCGCTGAGCGCGTTCAACTTCGTCTCCATTCGACGGGGTGGGGACACAGGGGGTCAGAGGATTCTGTGGACGAACCAGGTCAGCCCGGTGACGGCGACGGCACCGGCCGCGGCCAGCTGCGCGACGGCCGACCACGCGTGCCGCCGCGCGAGAGCGATCAGCGGGAACAGCGCCGCGGCCAGCAGGAGGTGCCCGGCTTGGAGCCCGGCGACCACCCCGCCGAACGACGTCACCAGCTCCTGCCCGAACGGACCGTCGAAGCGCAGTTCGCCGGCCAGCGCGAGGCCGTGCAGCGCGCCGGCGACGGCCACCACCGGCAGGTGGAACCGTGGCTGCGTACCGCCGAGCGCGGTCCCGGCCGCGGCACCGGCCGTGTAGACGACTGTCAGCGCGACCAGCGGTCCGACGATGCCGGCGGGCAGGCTCGCCGACGTGGCCGAAGCGACCGTCAGGGCCAGGCCCTGCACCAGCGCGAACAGCGCCACCCGACCCATCAGGGCAGGCAGCGTGGTTGCGCCGAGCGCCAGCGCCACCACGAACAGCGCGCGGTCCAACCCACCGAGCGCCCGCGCGGCGCCGAGACCGAGCGCCCGCAGCACCGCCGGCCCGGCCTCCTGCTCGCCGGCGGAGAAGCTGGTGGTGCCGCCGTCCAGGACGGCCTGACCGCGCTCGCCGCCGAGGTCGTAGACGACCGTGGAGGTGTGGTCGTCGACGACGGCGTCGGAGCCGGTGCCGGTGGTCGTTCCGGGGTCGGGGCGCCCGTCGCTGGCCGGCCGGCCGGAGAAGACGGAGTAGCGCACCACGTAGTGGCCCGAGGTGCTGCCGTGGCAGTCGAAGTCGAGATCGAGGACCGCATAAGGAACGGCGGCCGCAGTAGTGTCCGATGCCGGCCGCTCCTCCAGGCCGGTGCCGTCGAGGGTCAGGTCGCAACGCACCCGGTCCGCGGCAACCTCGACGCGGCCGGTGAGGTAACGCTCCACCAGGTCGTGATGCTCGGTGAGTGCGGCGTTCCGGGCGGGGTCGTCGGGAGCTTCGATCGCGGCCGTACCCATGCCGGTGGCGCGGGCGAGGATCTCGTACTCGAGGCTGAGCCGGACGTCGACGTGGTCACCGTGGTCGCGGATCTCGGCGAAGCCGTCGCTCGTGCGCACGTGCGCGCCGGCCAGTCCGACGCCGAGCAGCAGTAGGGCCGCCGCCATCGCCAGGCCGGCCCACAGCAGCCGGGCCGGGGGCACGCGCATCGTCATGGGGACCTCTCCGGCGAAGGGGGCCGGTCATTCGCCGGAATCACCCTGGTTCGCCGGAGTTCCCGCCGGCAATGCTCGTCGCCCGTTCTTCGCCGACGGTTCGCGCCCGCTCCATCAGCTGGTCGACTGCGGGGCGATCTGCCTGCGACGATGTCGCAGGAGGTCGTCTCTACGGGAGCGGGGCGGGGCGGGACTGCGCTCCGCCGTCCGAACGGCGTATGGCGGGTGGTCTGGTGGGCATATAGCGCCACCAGACCACCCGCCATCGGTGCGGAATGGCTCAGGTCAGAGGCGGTGCGCCGCCGCGTCGTTGGCCTCGCCGGACTCCAGTGACACCAGCACCCAACGCGCCGAGCCGCCCGAGCCGGTCTCCGTCAGCGGCACCGTCACGCTGTGCCGCCCGGCGCTGACGTCCACGTCCTGCCGGCCGAGCACCGTCGTCCCGTCCCAGACGAACACCCGTGCCAGGCCACCGCGGCGGGCCCGCAGCCGCGCGGTCACCACGCCGTCGGCGGCCGAGGCGTCCTGGATCTCGATCGACCGGTCGCCCAGCGAACGCCAGCCGCCGAGCGGGACGTTGTCGCCGGCCGACTGCAGGATGCTCTGCGGCGAGTCGACGCTCAGGGCGGCGGTGTCCGGCAGCACCGGCTCGACCGGCGTCGCGGGCTGAGCCGGCAGGTCCGGCAGCGAGACGACGGCCCAGCGGTACGGGTCGGCCCGCACACCGCGCCAGGTGGACCAGCCGATGCGGGTCTGGGTGCTCTTGTCCTGGGTGTCGGAGTCGTTGACCAGGATGTTGAACCCGACGTGCTCGGGGTCGAGGGTGTCGGGCAGCACGTCGAACGGGATCTTCGCCACCAGCGTGTATCCGGTGTACGGGTCGCTGACGCTCGCGGCCACCTCCATGCCGGGGGCGGTCTCCGGGCCCGGACCCTGCCGGTTGTCGCGGTCGCGGTGGAAGCTCGGCGGATTGCCGTTCGCGGGGTCGTCGGTGATCGGGAAGATGCCGGCGATGAACACCGTCGACGTGTTGGCGGACGTGCCGCGCGGGTCGATGTTGATCTCGACGGAGTCGGTGCGCCGCTGCCGCTTCGTGTCCTCCGGAGGCAGCACGAAGCCCAGCGTGTCGTCGGTGACGTTCACGTACACGTAGAAGGCGTCGTCGGTGTACGTGATCTTGGCGTGCCCGGAGATGTCCTCCGCGGGCGCCTCGGTGCCCTCCCAGAGGGTCGAGATGTCGATGATCTCGCCGGGGAACTCGCTCTCGTCGACGTCGCCGGACACCCGCGGCGGGGTCGTGGCCTTCACCAGCGACAGCGCCGGCACCAGGAGCAGCGCGGCGGCCTGGGTGCCGCTGCCGCCGTCGTAGGTGGTGGTGATCTCGATCGGGTAGCGGCCGTCGTCGGGCGCCCGGTTCGACGTGGGCAGCGAGGTGTCGGTGTTGGTAACGGTGAACGTGACGGCGCCGGTGCCGCCGGGCGCCAGGTCCTGGTAGTCCTGTGAGGCAGGCGACACGCTGAACCCGTCGGGCGCGGACAGCGTGACGGTGCCGGATTGCGGCCGCTCGCCGGTGTTGGTCAGGTCGACGCGGACCTCGCGCGACAGTCCGCTGCCGAGCGCCAGCAGCGGCAGGATCAGGCTGTTCAGGTGCTCGACGCCGTTCGCGGCCGTCCAGGTGCGGAACTGCTCGATCTCCGGCAGCGGCTCGAGCGTGCCCCGGACGGGGGCGCCGACCTCCACCACCTCGCCGACGGTGCCGCTGCCGTGCCGCGGGGTGCTGAGGGTGCCGTGCAGGGTGAACCGCTCACCGATGACGGCGTCGGCGGGGACGGTGACGGCGAAGCGCGCGGCGGTGGCGCGTCCCGGCGCCAGCGTGCCCAGCCGGCCGGAGCCGGTGATGGTCCAGCCGTCGGGTACCTTGACGTCGACGACGGCTCCGGGCACCGGGCGGCGCGCTCCGGCCCGGGCGTGCGCCACCAGCTCGAACGTCGTGCCCGGCAGCACGTGGAAGCCCGGCGCCTCGAGGTAGAACTCGGTGCCAAGCGGTAGCCCGCCCGGCGCCTGTACGGCCGCGCCGTGGATGGCTGCCAGGTCCCCGGAGGTGGGCTCGGGATAGGGCGTGCGGGTGTCGATGAGGGTGAACCACTGGCTGGAGATGCGGGCGGGGTCGTCCGGCGGGAACGCACGGTTGCCCCAGCCCTGGGTGATGTACTCGCGGGCGGCCCAGGTCTTCACGACGCTCCACCGCTCGCCGCCGTGTCGCTCGGACACGGTGCCGTCCCAGGTGCCGAAGACGACGTCGGTGGGGACGCTCGGGGTGTAACCGGTGGTAGGCCCGTTCGGGCCGAGCGGCCCGGAGCCCACGGCGCCGCTCTGCAGGATGCGGCCGACCCGGTGGGGCGCGAAGCCCTCGTCGGCGTGCTCGGGGAAGCGGCTGGGGTCGGCTGCCGCGTAGTACGCCTCGACGGCCAGCTTGGCGGCCTGCTGGTGGTTGCCGTGGTTGCCGTCGGTGGCCGACGGGTTCATCGTGACGATCACGCTGGGGCGGGTGGCCCGCACGACGCGGACGATCCGGCCCAGGGTGCTGTCGTGGCCCCAGATCTGCTCGCTCAACGGTGCGCTGGCGGTGTAGTAGAAGTCGAGCCCGTCCAGGTTGTAGATGTGCTCGATGCCGGCGTAGGCGACCGCGCGCCGCTCCTCGGCCTCGCGCAGCAGGCCCAGCGGCGGGCCTTCCTCCAGGCCGACCGCGTTGCCGCCGCCCTCACCGCGGGTGATGGTGATGACCCCGGTCCGTACGCCCTGGTACTCGTTCCACTGACCGAGCGCTCCGAGGGTGCTGGCCTCGTCGTCGGGGTGGGCGCCGATGTAGAGGATGTCCAGTTTCACCACCCCTCCGGGCGCGGCGAGCGCCTGCTCGGCCGGGGTCAGCAGCCGCAGCCCGCTGGCGGCACCGACGGCCGCGGCGGTCACGGCTCCGGTGCCCCGCAGGAAGCTGCGGCGGTTCAGGTTCAGATCCATGTGAGCCCTCTCTACGACGCGCGACGACGGCGCGAACGACGGGATGGCGGACGCCGGCCGAGCGTCCCGGAAGGCCTTCGAAGTCACTCGAGTGTCGTCGGGCCGGGCATGGCCGCAGGACAGGTCGCCCCAGCTCAGCGCCTTGCACCGACGATGTCGAGGAGGCCTCCGCCCCCTCTCGTCGCCGGTCTGCCCGGCCTTCCTAGGTGGCGACCTTAGGGACGCGCCCAAGCCGTTGGCAAGAGTTCGCCAGCTTTTTCCTTCGGAGAACGAAAAATAACGAGCCGAGACCGGCCGTGTCCGAAACGTGTCTTGACCGACGAACTTCCTTCGCCGTAGAAAATAACCGTGAAGGCGAACTCCGAGGTCCCGGCGAGCCCCGTCAGGCGTGCACGCTCCCGGGAGATCAAGCGGTCCGCGGTGATCTCCGCGGCCCGTCAGGCCCGCCTGCTCTCGCGATCACAACTCACCGAACTGACCGGGCTGAGCCCCGCGACCCTCACCCCACTCGTCCGCGAGCTGATCGCGGAAGGCTACCTGATCGCGCGCGGTGCCGACTCGTCCCGAGCCGGCCGGCCGCGCGAGAAGCTCGAGTTCAATCCGCGGGCCGAACTGGTCGCCGCGGTGGCCCTGCGACCGCACCAGGCACGCTGCGAGATCGCCGACAGCGACGGCACGGTCATCGCCCACGACGACGTCCCGCTCGGGCCGGACATCGTCGCCACCATCTGCGACGTCGTGCCGCGGCTGGCCGGGACGGGGCGGCCGGAGCTGCGCGGCGTCGCCGTCGCGGTGCCCGGCGTCACGACCGATGGCGAGGTCCGGCTGGCCCCGTCCGTCGGGGTGGTCGAGACCCGCTCGATAGGCGACGGCATCCGCGAACGCCTCGGTGTCTCGGTCGTCGTCGACAACGACGTGAACCTCATGGTGGCCGGCGAGCACGCCGCCGGCGCCGGCGCCGACGTGCGCGACCTCATGCTGCTGCACGTCACCGACGGCGTGGGCGCCGGGCTCGTGCTCGACGGGCGGGTTCGCCGCGGCGCCTCCAGCGCCGCCGGCGAGGTCGGCTTCATGACGCTGGACAGCGACGCGCACACCCGCGACGGCATCGGCGCGTTCGAGGCGCGGTGGTCCGAGAGCGCCATCGCCGCCTACCTCGACGACGCCGGCGTCGACCGGGACGGCGCCAGCCCTGTCGCGGCCCTGATCGCCACTGCCGCCGGCGCTCCCGGCGCGGCGGCCACGGCCGCGGCCGGTGAGTACCTCGACGAGGTGCTCGTGGCGTGGTCGAGGCTGATCATCTCGTGCGCCTGCGTCGTCGACCCCGGACGGGTCCTGCTCAGCGGCGCCGCCGCGGAGCTCGACGACGCGGCACTGGCCCGGCTGCAGGAGCTCGTGGCCGCCGACGTGCCGGCGCCGGTGGAGATCCGCCGCGGCGCGCTGGGTGAGCGAGCGGTCCTGTACGGCGCCATCAGCTCCGCGCTCACGGCGGCCGGCCTGATGGTGATGCCACACCCCTGACCCCCGGAACGACCCGCGCACCGCATCACGCGCACACCGCACGTCACCCCAACACCCACGGAGGTATCCATGCGACGCCCCATCATCGTGCTCGGCGCGACCGTCGCGCTCGGCATGGTCGCGACCGCTTGCGGCGGCGACGACAGCGACACCACGTCCGGCGGCGGCTCGGAATCGAGCAGCCTGACCATCTACAGCGCGCGCGACTCCAACATCACGGACTTCGTGGTGGAGCGCTTCGAGGAGGAGTACCCGGAGTACGCCGGCAACGTCGAGGTGCTCAACCTGGGCGCCCAGGAGGTGCTCGAGCGAGTCCGCGCCGAGTCCGCCAACCCGCAGGCCGACGTCTGGTGGGGAGGCACCCAGCAGGGCCTGGACGCCGCGGCCGCCGAGGACCTGCTCGAGCCGATCGAGCCGGACTTCGCCGCCGACATCGAGGATGGGTACAAGGACCCGGAGGGCCGCTGGTTCGGTGAGATCCTGCTGCCCGAGGTCATCATGTACAACAACGCGGCGCTGTCCGCGGACGAGGCGCCGCAGGACTGGGACGACCTGCTCGACCCGAAGTGGCAGGACCAGATCATCATCCGCGACGTGGCCGCGTCGGGCACGATGCGCTCCATCTACGCCTCGATGATCCTCAAGGAGTCGCCCGACGGCATCGACCCGCAGCCGGGTTACGAGTGGCTGACCCAGCTGGACGCCAACACCGGTGAGTACGCCGCCAACCCGGCCGACCTGTACCTGAAGATGTCGCGTGAGCAGGGCATCCTCAGCGCCTGGAACCTCCAGGACATCCTCATCCAGGCCGAGCAGCAGAACATGCCGTTCAGCTACGTGATGCCCGCCTCCGGTGCGCCGGTGCTGGTGGACGGCGTGGCCGCGGTCGGCGGCGGCGACACCGAGGCCGCCACGCAGTTCCTGGAGTTCCTGTTCGACGACGAGCTGCGTGCCGAGCTGGCCGCGGACTTCTACCAGATCCCGACCGTCGAGATCTCCGAACAGCCGGAGTGGCTGGCCGAACTCGACCTGCAGCCGATGGACGTCGACTGGGCCACCATCGGTCAGAACGAGACCGAGTGGATCAACTACTGGAACGAGAACATCAAGAACAAGGGCTGACCCGCGCCGCGGGCGCCCGCACACCCCACTTCTGGAGACTTGCGCACGCTTCCCGGCGGGTTTTGGCGTGCACAAGTCTCCAGAAGTGGACGATGGAAGGTGAGACATGGTCGAGGTCCGGCTCGATGCGGTGAGCAAGATGTTCTCCCGCTCCGGCGCTCCCGCGGTCGACACGGTCGACCTGACCATCCGCGACGGTGAGTTCTTCACGCTGCTCGGCCCCAGCGGCTGCGGGAAGACGACGACGCTGCGGATGGTCGCCGGGTTCTACTTCCCGTCCGCGGGACGCATCTACTTCGGCGCCGACGACGTCACCCGGACGGCTCCGAACAAGCGCGACACCGGCATGGTGTTCCAGAACTACGCGCTGTTCCCGCACCTGAGCGTCGCCCAGAACGTCGGCTACGGTCTGAAGACCCGCAAGGTGCGCGGCCCCGAGGCCAAACGCCGCATCGACGAGGCGCTGGAGCAGGTGCACCTGTCCGGCTACGGCGCCCGCCGCATCGACCAGCTCTCCGGCGGCCAGCAGCAGCGGGTCGCGTTGGCACGCGCGCTGGTGATCCGGCCGCGCACGCTGCTGTTGGACGAGCCGCTGTCCAACCTCGACGCCAAACTGCGCGAGGAGACCCGGCTGGAGATCCGCCGCATCCAGCGTGAGGCCAACACGACCTCGATCTACGTCACGCACGACCAGTCCGAGGCGATGGCGATGTCCGACCGGATCGCCGTCATGAACGGCGGAACCGTCCAGCAGGTCGGCAGCCCCGAGGAGATCTACCGCCGCCCCGCCAACCGGTTCGTCGCCACCTTCATCGGCCGCAGCAACGTGCTGGAGCTGCCGGTCGTCGCGGCCGCCGCCGACCACGTCGACGTCGCCGGTCCCGACGGCGTCACGCTGCGGGCCGCGGCGCCGGAGGGACACGGGCTGCGTGAGCAGGGGACCGCGCTGGTGTCGGCGCGGCCGGAGAACATCCGGCTGACCGGGCCCGACGTCACCGGCAGCCTGCGCGCCACCGTCGTCGAGACCGAGTTCACCGGCATGGCGACCAACGTCGTGGTCGACCTCGCCGGGACCGAGCTGCACGTCGCCGCCGTCGAGATCCCCGCCGGGCTCACCGTCGGCGCCACCGTCGGCGTGGTGCTGCCGCCTGAGCACCTGTGGGTGGTCCGGCCGTGAGCGTCAGCACCTCCCCGGAGCCGGTCGCCACCCGGGACGCCCCCTCCGGGCCGACCCGCCGGCTGCGCGGCGGCGCCGTCACCGGGTCGCGGTGGTTCCCGTACCTGCTGGTGCTGCCGCTGGCTCTGGTGCTGTGGGGCTACATCGTGCAGCCGATGCTGGCGACGTTCTTCGAGAGCGTCGGGGAGAACGCCGGCGACAACTACACCGGCTTCCTGTCCAGCGGCGGCGTGGCCCGGCAGTCCCTGATCAACTCCATTCTCATCTCGGTGGCCAGCGTCGTGCTGTGCGGCGTCGTCGGGGTGGCGATGGCGTTCCTGCTGCGCCGGTTCCAGTTCCCCGGCCGGGGGCTGATCGAGGCGATCATCCTGGTGCCGGCGGCGCTGCCGCCACTCATCGGCGCCATCTCGTTCCAGCTGCTCTACAGCGAGACCGGCATCCTGCCGCGGGCGCTGCAGCAGCTGTTCGGCACCGAGGAACCGGTGCTGGCGGTGAGCGGGATCGCCGGCGTGCTGGTGGTCCACACGTTCACCATGTATCCGTTCTTCTACCTGGCCGCGTCAGCCGCACTGCGCGGGATGGACCCGTCGGTGGAGGAAGCGGCCTACAACCTGGGCGCCTCCCGGCTGCGGGTGTGGCGCACCGTGCTGCTGCCGATGCTGACTCCGGCCATGGTCTCCGGCGCGCTGCTGGTCTTCATGACGTCGCTGGCGTCGTACACCGCGCCGCTGCTGTTCGGCGTCGACCAGACCATGACCATGCAGATCTACATCAACCGCACGAACGGCGACATGCCGCTGGCGTCCACCTACGCCTCGGTGCTGGGCGTGGTGTCGATCCTGTTCCTGCTGGCCATGCGGTGGTACGAGGGCCGGCGGTCGTACCGGTCGCTGTCCAAGGGCGTCGCGAGCCACCGGCGCGAGGTGACCAACCCCCTGGGCCGCTGGCTGGCCATGGCCGGCTCCCTGGTGGGCGTGGCGGTGCTGCTGGCCCCGGTGGCGACGATCGGCCTGGTGGCGTTCTCGCGCGACGGCTCGTGGACCACGCAGGTCATCCCGTCGGAGTACACGACGGAGAACTTCCACACCATCTTCAACGACCCGCGCGCCTTCGAACCGATCCTCAACTCGCTCACCATCAGCGCGGTCGCCACCGCCGGCATCATCATCGTCGGCGTGCTCATCGCGTACGCGGTGCGCCGGCTGCGCTTCGTCGGCCGGTCGCTGCTGGACATCGGCGTCATGCTGGCGTGGGCGCTGCCCGGTACCGTCGTCGCGATCAACCTCATCGCGGCCTTCAGCACCGGCAACGTGTTCAGCTTCGGGCAGGTGCTGGTGGCGACGTTCTGGATCATGCCGCTGGCCTACTTCGTGCGGTTCCTGCCGATGGTGTTCCGCTCGACGTCGGCGGCGCTGGCGCAGACGGACCCGGCGCTGGAGGAGGCCGCGCGCAACCTCGGCGCGTCCTGGCCGCGGGCGTTCCTGACGGTGACCGTGCGGCTCGTGCTGCCCGGCGTCATGGCCGGCGCGCTGCTGGCATTCGTGCACGGCGTCGGCGAGTTCGTGGCGTCGGTGCTGATCTACACTTCGCAGACCGAGCCGATCTCCGTCGCCATCAACAACAGCATGTACCGGTTCGAGGTGGGCACCGCGGCCGCGTACGGCATGCTGCAGATCGCGTTGATCTTCGTTGTGATGCTCGTCAGCGGCCGGCTGGAACGCGGCCGGTCGTCCCGCGCGGCCAAGGAGGCGACCCAGTGGGCGTGACGGGGAACGGCGCGGCCCAGCTGGTCGACGCCACCCGGGTCACCGGGGCGGCCTGGCCGGACGCCGTCGCCGAAGCTGATTTCGCGGTGCTGCCGGTGGGTGCGTTCGAGTGGCATGGCCCGCACCTGCCTTTGGGTACCGACCTGCTGCTGGCCGAGGGGTTCGCGCGGGCGTGGGCGGACGAGGCCGGTTCCGGTTCCGGCGACGGTGATCCCGCCGGGCCCCGGGCCGTGCTCTACCCGGCCGTCGCGTACACCGCCTGCCCGGGGCAGACCCGGCCCTGGCCCGGCACCATCGGCGTGCGGCCGGAGGTGGCGCTGTCCTACCTGTGCGACGTGCTGGAAGGCATCGTCGCGGCCGGCTTCGTCCGGGTGCTCGTGGTCAACGGGCACGACGCCAACATGTCCATCGTCCGGGCGGCCATGGAATGGGTGTCCGGCCGGCAGCGCTGCAGCCTGCTGCTGGCCAACTGGTTCCAGCTGATCACGCCCGAGGAGACGACCGAGATCTTCGGCCCGCGGACGTCGCGCGGCCACGGCGGCGCCTACGAGACCAGCGGCGTGCTGGGCTTCGCTCCCTACGCCGTCGACCTGGCCGCAGCCGACGACCTGCCGCCGCGGCCGAAGTTGTCCACCCCGAGCCCGTACGTGCTGGTCGAGTCGCGGCCCACGCCGTGGGAGGGCTGGTCCGGGCACATCTCGCTGGTCGGCGACGACGCCGGCCGGCGGGTCCGCGACCTGGGGGCCCGGCGGCTGCGCGACCTCGTGGACGCCTGGCTGGCGGCGCCGCTGCCCGACGCCCCGGGCACCGACTCGCGTCCCGACCCGACACCCGACACAGGAGAGGCCGATGCCTGAGCAGGGCTTGACCGTCTACCAGGAGAACCACCTGCGGGTGGCGTTCGAGCACCACGCGGCCACCCTCTACGGGCCAATGGTGCAGGCCAGCCGCGCCCACGTGGTGATGCTCGCCGAGCAGGGTCTCGTCCCGGCCGAGCGGGCCGTGAGGCTGCTGCGCGGGCTGGAGACGATGCGCTCCGACGACCCGGCGGCGCTCACCTACGACGGGTCGGTCGAGGACGTCTACTTCACGATGGAGAAGCGCCTGGCCGCGGCCGCCGGCATCGACACGTCGGAGCTGGACGTCCAGTTGGCGCGCAGCCGCAACGACCTGGACCAGGGCATCTTCCGGATGATCCTGCGCGACCAGCTGGCCGCCGTCCAGGACGAGGTGCTGGCGACGGCGGGCGTGCTGCTGGACGCCGCGGACCGCTACGCCGACGTCGTCGTCATCGGCTACACGCACCGGCGCCCGGCGCAGCCCACCACCGTCGGGCACGTGCTGGCCGGTTACGCCGAGGCGCTGGCCGGGCAGGCCCGCGGGTACGCCGCGCTGCTCGACGACCTCAACGTGTCGCCGCTCGGCTCGTGCGCCTTCGCCGGGACGGACCTCGACATCAGTTCCGCACGGGTGGCCGAGCTGCTCGGCTTCGACGGACTGGTGGTGAACTCGTACGAAGCCGTGGCCGGTGCCGACCACCTGATGCGGGTGGCCACCGTCAACGCGCAGGCGCTGGCCACCGGCGCGCGGTTCGCCCGGACCCTGATGGACTGGCTGAGCTGGCAGTGGGTGACCACGCCGCCGGAGTTCACCCAGGGCAGCAGCATCATGCCGCAGAAGCGCAACCCGGTGGTGTTCGAACACCTGGTCTCCATGGCCGGGGCCACCGCCGCCGATGCCGCGTCCGTGCTGAACAACGTCGGCGCCGCCTGGTGGGAGGACTCCAACAACGCGACCACCGACGTGCAGGCGCGGCTGTGGGAGAGCAACGACCGGGCCCGCCGCTTCTTCCGGCTCCTCGGCGGGGTGAGCGCGCGGATCGAGCCGCTGACGCCGCCGTCGGCCGCCGCCATCGTCGCCACCGGCGCCACCACCACCGCGGCCACGGACGCGCTCACCGCGTCCGGGGTGCCGTTCCGCGGTGCGCACTCGCTGGCCGGCCGGCTGCTGCGGGAGGCCGAACCCGAGCAGTGGACGGTCGGCATGGTGCTCGAGGCGGCCGCCGCGCTCGGCCTGCCCGACGTGGGCGAGGAGGCGGCGAAGGAGCTGATCGCCGCCGCCAACGACCCTGCCCGGGTGCTGCTGCGCGCGCAGGCCGACGGTCCCGGTACCGCCGCGGTGCGCCGGCAGGTCGAGACGCTGCGCGGGAGCGTCGCCGAGTCCGCCGAGCACCTGGCAGGCTACCGGTCCCGGCTGGCCGCGGCCGCCGGCCGGCTCGACGACGTGGTGCGGGAGCGGATCGCCGCGTGAGCATGACGACGACGGGAGTGCTGCTGGGTATCGACTTCGGCGGCACCAAGATGGCCCTCGCGCTCGCCGAGCCGGACGGGTCCATCATCGAACGGCGCCGGCTGCCGACCAATGCCGTCGACGGCGCCCAGCGGGCCCTGGCGCGGGCACTCGACGCGGCGGAGAAACTGGTCTCCGACTCCGGCCGGCCGGTCCTGGCCGCGGGGGTGGCGACGCCCGGCGTGGTACGTCCCGACGGGATCGACCTCGCGCCGAACGTCCCCGGCTGGGGAGAACTGCGGCTGGCCGACGCGCTGCGGAAGCGCCTCGGTGACATGCCGGTGCCGGTGTGGAACGACGTCAACGCCGCCGCCCTCGCCGAGGTACACCACGGCCGGCTGCGCGGTGCCGACCCCGGCCTGGTGCTCGGCCTGGGCACCGGCGTCGCCGCGGCCGTCACCGTCGGCGGCCGGGTGGTGCCGGGCTTCCACGGCGCGGCCGGCGAGATCGGCTACACCCTGGCCGGCGCCGGTCCGCTGCACCCCGACGAGACCCACCTGGAAGCCGTCTTCGGCGGACGGGTCCTCGACGAGCTCGCCGCCACACACGGCCTGGCCCGGGGCGCGGCGGACCTCGTCGCCGCCGCGGACGCGGAGCTGCGCGACGCCGTCGACCGGCGCCTCGACACGATGTCCCGGGCCGTGATCGGCATGTGCCTGCTGCTCGACCCCGAGCGGGTGGTGCTGTTCGGCGGGCTCACCGGCAGCGAGCGCATCGTCGGACGGCTGACCGAGCGACTGCACGCGCACCTGCCGTTCCCGCCCGACGTGGTGATGTCCGGGTTCGCCCAGGACGCGCCGCTGGTGGGCGCGGTCACCCTGGCCGCGGACGCCGCGACCGTGCGCTGAGCGCGCGCGTCCGGGGAAGGTGTCGTGCCGCTTGCAATGGGCACCAATGACCAGCGGGCGCCGGCGTGCTTGCTGTCCTCTGGTAACGCCGTGCGCCGGAACACGGCCGGCAAACGCGACGACAGACCAGGTCGTTACCGGAAGCCAGCAAGCAAGCCCGGCCCGGAGTCAGGTCGCCTCGCGAGCTGCGCGGCCCTCGGGTGGTGCATATAGGTGCTCATTGCAAAGCCCGCTCACACGTATCGCCCGCGCGAACCAGCCGGGCACGGACGCGGCGCCGCGAGTCAGCTGACGGTGCGGTCAGCCCTTGACCGCGCCGCCCAGCCCCGCGCCGCGCAGGAACAGCCGCTGGAAGACCAGGAAGATCACGATCGGCAGTGCCATCGAGATCAGCAGCGCGGCGAGGAACACGTCCAGCTCCACGGTGTCGCGGATGATCGGCAGCCGCACCGACAACGGCTGCAGGGTCGGCTCCGGCAGCACGATCAGCGGCCAGAGGAAGTCCTTCCACGCGCTCAGGAACGCGAAGATCGACACCACTCCGAGGATCGGCTTCGACATGGGCAGCACCACCGACCACAGCAGCCGGAACGGCCCGGCGCCGTCCACCCGGGCGGCCTCGTAGACGTCCCGTGGCAGCGCGTCCATGAACCGCTTGACCAACAGCACGTTGAAGGCGTTCGCGCCCGCCGGCAGCCACACCGCCCAGTAGGTGTTCAGCAGGGACGTGTTCAGCAGCGGCAGGTCCAGGACGGTGAGGAACAACGGCACGAGCACCACGACGCCGGGCACGAACAGTGTCGCCAGCACCGCCGCGGTGACCACCCGCGTGTACCGCGGCCGCAGTACCGACAGCACGAAGCCGCCCGTGGTGGCGACCAGCAGCTGGACGAACCAGGAGCCGAGCGCCACCCACACCGTGTTGGTGAAGTAGTGGCCGATCTGGGCCTGGTTCCACGCCGTGGCGAGGTTGGCCCAGTCGATGCCGCTGGGCCAGAACGCCATCGGGGTACGCAGCGTGTCCTGGGTGGTGCTGACGGCGGCCCGGGCCAGCCACAGCATCGGACCCACGCAGGCCACGACCAGCAACACCAGCACCGAGCCCTGGGCGGCGCGCAGCGTCCACCGGGTACCGGGTCGCCGCCAGTCGAACACGGACAGGATGCCGCGCTCGGCCTCGGTGGTGCGAGCCGCCGCGGCGCGTGGCCGCAGCCGTCGCCGTCGTCGCCGGTCGTCGTCCGCGGGCGAGCGGTCGGTCGGTGGGGGAGCGGCGGCCGCGCGGACGCCGTCGGGAACCTGAACCGTCTCGCTCATGAGGTGCTCCACGCTCGGGTGGCCCGGAAGTACAGTGCCGACATCACCGCGAGGAACAGCGCGAGCAGCACCGACAGGGCCGTCGCGGCTCCGTAGTCGCCGAAGCGGAAGGCGTAGTCGTAGATCTGCAGCAGAACCGTGGTGGTGGCGTGCTGCGGGCCACCGTTCGTCATCAGATACGGCTCGGTGAACACCTGGAAGGTGGCGATGACCTGCAGGATGAGGGTGATCAGCAGGACGCCGCGCAGCTGCGGCAGGGTGACGTGCCAGACCTTGCGGGCCAGGCCAGCGCCGTCCATCTCGGCGGCGTCGTACAGCTCCGCGCGGACACCGGTCAGCGCGGCCAGGTAGATGAGTACCGTCGCCCCGGCGTTCGCCCAGGTGGCCTGGAGCACCAGCGACGGCATCGCCGACGACGCGTCCTGGATCCAGGCGAACGGCCCCACCCCGGCCCAGCCGAGAATCGTGTTGAACACCCCGGTCTCGCTGGCGTCGTAGAAGAACCGCCACAACAGCACCGCCACCACCGGCGGCACCACCACCGGCAGGTACGCCAGCGCGCTGTAGAGGCCCTTGCCGCAGCGCAGCTCGCTCATCAGGACCGCCAGCACCAGCGGCGCCGGGTAACCGAACACCAGCGCCAGCAGGGTGAAGTACGCGGTGTTGCGCACCGACGTCCAGAACAGCGGATCGCCGAGCACCCGGGTGAAGTTGTCCAGCCCGACCCAGACCGGATCGGCGACCATGTTGGTCTCCTGGAAGCTCATCACCACGGCCCGCCCGATCGGGAACCACGCGAAATAGCCGAACACCAGCAGCAGTGGGAGCAGGAGCAGCAGTGCGCTCAGCCCGCCGCCGCGTACCCACCGGATCGTCGCGCCCACGGCGCCCTCCCCGCGTCGTCGCGTCAGGACAGGTGGAACGCCCCGCGGGTCGCGGCCGGTGCGGTCGCGCGACCCGCGGGGCGGCCTCGGGTCAGCCCGCCTCGACCAGCGAGCTGACGTTGTCGTTCGCCGTGCGCAGCAGCGCCTCGATGTCGGCGTTCTCGTCGGTCAGGACGCCCTGCACGACGGCGTCCAGCTCGGCGTAGAGATCCTGTGCCTTGACCGGCGGCTCCGGCACCAGCGGCTGGTCCAGGATGGCTTCTTTGAACGGCATCATCTGGTGCAACGGCACGTTGACCAGGTCGGCCACCCAGGCGTCCGACCGCGCCAGCTGCTCGGCGTCGAAGATCGGCAGCGCCGGCGTGCCCAGCGGCGCGTCCGAGGCCACCAGCGCCTCGGCGTCGGCCACCGCGGCCTCCTGCTCGGTCAGCTTGCTCATGTAGAAGAAGTCGATCCACTTCACGGCGGCGGCGCGCTCTTCGTCGGAGGCGTCCGGCCGGACCCCGACGATGGTGCCGCCGCCCAGCACCCCGGCGTCGTCGCCCTCCAGCGGCAGCACCGTCAGCCCGTAGCTGTCCGGGTCGATGCCGTTCTCGGTGACCAGGCTGTTGTAGACGTCCGAGCCCCCGATGTACATCCCCACCTGGCCGGCCGCGAACGCCTGGTTGATGGTGCCCCAGTCGAACAGGAAGTTGTCGCCCATCGAGTCGTCCTCCCACCGCATCGCCTGGAGCAGCTCCAGGGCCTGGCGGGCACCCTCGTTGTCGAGCGTGGCGGTGACG
Source organism: Jiangella gansuensis DSM 44835 (assembly GCF_000515395.1). Taxonomy (NCBI): domain Bacteria; kingdom Bacillati; phylum Actinomycetota; class Actinomycetes; order Jiangellales; family Jiangellaceae; genus Jiangella; species Jiangella gansuensis. The sequence continues at coordinate 3,809,833 of NZ_KI911782.1, forward strand.
TCGTCGCCCACGCCCTCCTCCATGCGCCCGCCGAGGGCGTAGGTGAGGGTGGTCAGGATCCAGCCGCCGGTGTTGTTCTGGCTCATCTGCGCGAAGCCGGCCTGGCCGGTCGCCTCCGCGATGGCGTCGGCGTACTCGCGCACCTCGTCCCAGGTGGTGGGTGGCTGGTCCGGGTCGAGCCCGGCCTGCTCGAACAGGGCCCGGTTGTAGTGCAGGCCCATGCCGTAGGCCGCGGCCGGGACGGCGTAGATGTTGCCGGCGTCGTCCTGGGCGACCTCCAGCACGCTGGGGTTGAAGTCACCGGCGTAGGGGAGTTCCTGGACCTCGGCGGTGATGTCGGCGAGCTGGCCGCGCTCGATCAGCGCCTGGCCGTCGGTGAACGGGAACTCGAACGTCGTCGGCAGGGTGCCGCCGGCCAGCTGGGCCGCGAACGTCGTGACGTCCCACTCGTACTCGCTGGGTTCGACGGTGATGTCCGGGTTCGCGGCCTCGAACTCCTCCACCCGGGCGAGGAACGCCTCGCGGGTGGCCGCCTCGGTCGATGGCGGCAGGTTGCTGACGCTGATGGTGACCTGTTCGCCGCCGGTGCCGTTCTGCTGGCCGGCGCCGCCCGACGCGGGATCGTCGTCGGAACCGCACGCGGCGAGGAGTCCGAACGCCATCGCCGCCGCGGCCACGGCCCCGGCGTGCTTGCGTGTGCTGATCATGTCGTGCTCCATCCCTCGGTGCCGCTGCGTCGCGGCGTCAGGTGGACGGGGTTCGTGGTGGTGCCGCTCGTGCGGTCCGGCAGTCGCAGCCAGACGGCGGCGTCGGAAGCGAGCCGGCCGTCGTCGAGGTCCGCGCTGGACAGCAGGACCTCCTCGTGTTCGGGCAGGGCGGCGGGGTGCGCCGACAGGTTGACGACGCACGCGAACCGTTCGCCACGGCGGAACGCGAGCACGTCGGGTGGCGAGTCGATCCAGCTCATCGGACCGTCACCGAGATCGGGCTCGGCGCGGCGCACCCGCAGCGCCGTCCGGTAGAGGCTGAGAGTGGAAGCGGGGTCGGCACGTTGCGCGTAGACGGTGAGCGGGCCCCAGTCCCGCGGTTGCGGCAGCCACGGGTGACCGGTGGCGTCCGCCGGGCTGAACCCGTACGGCGGCGCGTCGCCCGACCACGGCAGCGGCACACGGCAGCCGTCGCGACCCGGGTCGACGCCGCCGGAGCGGGCGTGCATCGGGTCCTGGATGCGTTCCGGGTCGATGTCCTCGACCTCCGGTAGGCCCAGCTCCTCGCCCTGGTAGATGTACACCGAGCCGGGCAGGCTCAGCGACAGCAGCGCTGCGGCCCTGGCCCGGCGCAGGCCGAGCTCGAGGTCGGTGGAGGTGCCGGCGCGTTTGGCGGCGAAGGCGAACGACGTGTCCGCCCGCCCGTACCGGGTGGGCGGCCGGGTGACGTCGTGGTTCGACAGCACCCAGGTGGCGGGCGCCCCGACGGCGTCGTGCAGACGCAGGGACGTCTCGATGCTCTTCCGCAGCCGCCGCGGGTCCCACGGGCAACTGAGGAAGTCGAAGTTGAAGACGGTGTGCAGCTCGCCGGGCCGTAGGTAGCGGGCCAGCCGCTCCAGGTCCTCGAGCCAGATCTCGCCGATCAGCACCCGCGGCTCGGAGTAGCCGTCGGCGACCCGCCGCCAGCTGCGGTAGATCTCGTGCACCTCGTCCCGGTCGGTGTGCACGTGCTCACCGGGCGCGTGGTCATGGTCGAGGTCGGGCAGGTCGGCGTGCTTGACCAGCAACCCGGCGGAGTCGATGCGGATGCCGGCGGCGCCGCGATCGAACCAGAACCGCAGGATCTGCTCGTGCTCGTGCCACACCAGCGGGTGCGTCCAGTTGAGGTCCGGCTGCTCGGGCGCGAACAGGTGCAGGTACCACTCGCCGGGCGTGCCGTCGGCGTTCTTGGTGCGGGTCCAGGCCGGGCCGCCGAAGATGGACGACCAGTCGTTCGGCGGTTCGGTCCCGGCGTGGCCGCGGCCGGGCCGGAACCAGAACCGCTCCCGCGAGGGCGACCCGGGCGCTGCGCTCAGCGCCGCGCGGAACCACGGGTGCTGGTCGGACACGTGGTTGGGGACGACGTCGACGATGGTGCGCAGCCCGTGGTCGCGAGCCTCGGCGATGAGCTGCTCGGCCTCGTGGAGCGTGCCGTAGGCCGGGTCGATGTCGCGGTAGTCGGCGACGTCGTAGCCGCCGTCGGCCATGGGGGACGGGTACCACGGGTTGAACCACAGCGCGTCGACGCCGAGGTCCTTGAGATAGGGGAGGCGCCGGCGGACACCGGCGAGGTCACCGGTGCCGTCGCCGTTCCCGTCGGCGAAGCTGCGCACGTAGACCTGGTAGATGACGGCGCTGCGCCACCATGCGGCGGCTGCGCGGTGACTCTCGGTGGTGGGGTCCTGGCCCATGGCGGTCACCGTAACGATGGAGACCGCTGTGCGCAAGAGTTGAACGAAAAGCTGAAAGAAGACGATTCTCGGATGAGGTGCTGGCTGCTGCCGACCGGTTGACCGTCTCCGGGCTGGGTCGACGCCCGATGATCACGGGGCTGGTGCGGTGGACCCGCGCACCACGAGTTCCGGCTCGAACAACAACTCGTCGGACTCCACGGCGCTGCCGGCGATCAGCCCCACCAGCAGGTCCACCGCTGCCTTGCCCATCGCCTCGATGGGCTGGCGGACCGTGGTCAACGGCGGCTCCGTGCAGTTCATCAGCGCGGAGTCGTCGTAGCCGACCACGGAGACGTCACGCGGCACGCTGCGGCCGGCCCGCTTGGCCGCGCGGATGGCGCCCAGGGCCATGGGGTCGCTGGCGCAGATGACGGCAGTGACCCCGCGGCGCAGCAACCGGCTGGCGGCCGCCTGGCCGCCTTCGAGCGAGTGCATGGCGTGCTCGATGTGGTCCTCGGGCAACTCCGCCCCCGCGGCGGCCAGCGTCGAGCGTGCCGCGGCCAGCTTGCGCTGCGACGGCACGTGGTCGTCGGGCCCGAGGATGAGGCCGATCCGGGTGTGCCCCAGCGCCAGCAGGTGGCCCGCGGCCTGCTCGGTCGCGACCGCGTCGTCGCAGGACACCCGCGGGAACGGCAGCTCGTCGATGCCTGCGTTGACCATGACCGTCGGCAGCTTCCGCTCGATCAGGCGCGCGTAGTGGCCGTGCACGCCGTTGCGGCCGCTGTACAGGCCGCCGGCGAACAGGACGCCGGACACCCGCTGCTGGAACAGCAGCTCGAGATAGTCGGCCTCGGACACGCCGCCGACGGTCTGCGTGCACAGCACCGGGGTGAGACCCTGCTGGGCCAGCGACCCGCCGACGACGTCGGCGAACGCCGGGAAGATGGGATTCTGCAGCTCCGGCAGGACCAGGCCGACCAGCCGCGCCCGCTCGCCGCGCAGCTTGGTGGGCCGTTCGTATCCGAGCACGTCCAAGGCGGTGAGCACCGCCTCGCGGGTGGTCTCGGAGACGCCGGGACGCCCATTGAGCACCCGGCTCACCGTCGCCTCGCTCACGCCGACTTTCGCGGCAACCTCAGTCAGTCGTCCCGTCATGGCCGAAAGCATACGACAGGATCATGCAAGAATTTTGCGTTGCTGCCGAGCGAGCCAGGTGTGGTGGGTGAGAGCGGCCGAGTCGATGCGGGATCGGGGCCGCCATGGTGACCCGGATCTCGCAACCATCACGGGCGTCAGTGCTCGGGCGTCGTGAGGACGGGCTCCTCGGCGAGGGCCGCCGGTGGCGGCTCGGGGGTCTTCGACAGCGCGCTCGGCCACCACATCCACCGGCCGATGTCGAGGTTGAGCGACGTCACCAGGATCGAGCGGACGATCATGGTGTCGAGCAGGACGCCGAGTGCCACCGCGATACCGATCTCGGCGAACGCCACCACCGGCAGCGTCGCCAGCACCGCGAACGTCCCCGCCAGCACCAGGCCGGCGGACGTGATGACGCCGCCGGTGGCGGCCAGTCCGATGAGCGCTCCGCGCCGGGTGCCGTGAACCTTCGCCTCCTCGTGCACCCGGGTCATCAGGAAGATGTTGTAGTCGATGCCCAGCGCCACCAGGAACACGAAGACGAACAACGGGAACGCGGTGTCGGCGCCGGCGAAGCCGAGGAGGTGCTCGAAGATCAGCGCACTGAGCCCCAGCGCCGCGGCGAACGACAGCACCACGGTCGCGATCAGCACCAGCGGCGCGATCAGCGCCCGCAACAGCGCCGCCAGGATGACGAACACCGCCACCAGCACGAGCGGCATGATCACCGCGCTGTCGCGGCTGGCGGCGTCCTGCGCGTCCAGGTTGATCGCGGTGCTGCCGCCGACCAGCGCGTCGGCGTTCGGCACGGCCTGTACGGCGTCGCGCACTCGCAGCACTGTGTCGCGGGCCTCATCGCTGTCCGGCGCCGCCTCCAGCGTGCCCTCCAGGTAGGCGACGCCGTCCACCGCCGCCGGCTCGGTCACGTCGGCGATCCCCGGCGTCTCCGCGAAGGCCGCGCGGACGTCGTCGGCGGCCCCGGCGTCACTGACCACGACGACCGGGCTGCCGGTGCCGGCCGGGAAGTGCCGGGCCAGGGCCTCTTCACCGGTGATCGAGGCGGGCCGGTCGACGAACGCGTCCCGGTTGGGCAGCACACCGGTGTCGAGGCCGAGCAGACCCAGCGCCATCGCGCCCAGCGCCAGCGACGTGCCGATCCACACGCCGCGCGGACGGCCGGCGATGCGCCGCCCCACCCTGGCCCAGAAGCCCCGCTCGGTCGGTTCCGGCGAGCCGAACCGAGGGCGGGCCGGCCAGAACACCCAGCGCCCGACCACGACGAGCACGGCCGGCAGGAGCGTCAGCATGGCCGCCAGACCGATGACCACGCCGATCGCGAGCACCGGGCCCATGCCGCGGGTTGAGTTCATGTCGGCGGCGAGCAGGCACAGCATGCCCACGGCGACGGTGGACGCACTGGCCACGATGGCGGGGCCGGCCCGGTGCAGGGCGAACGCCATCGCCTCGTGCCGGTCCTCGTGGCGGCGCAGTTCCTCGCGGTACCGGGCGATCAGCAGCAGCGCGTAGTCGGTGCTGGCGCCGAAGACGAGCACCAGCAGGATGCCTGCGGTCTGCCCGTTGACGGTCACGTCGGCGTACTCGGCCAGCAGGTACACGACGGCCTGCGCGGCGGTGAGCGCGGTGAACGCGGAGAACACCGGGATGATCCAGAGCACCGGGCTGCGGTAGGAGACCAACAGGATCACGATGACGACGGTCATGGCGGCATAGAGCAGGGTGCTGTCGATGCCCTCGAATGCCTCGGCGAAGTCCGCGGCCACGCCGGCGGGACCGGCGACGTACGCCGTCAGCCCGTCCGGCCCGTCGGAGACGATTCCACCCATCGCGTCGACGGTCTCGCCGAGCTCGAACCATCCGCCGTCGCCGGGATCCACCTGCGCGATGATCTGCAGCGCTTCGCCGTCCTCGGACGGGATCGGGCCCATCACCTGACCAGTGACCGCGTCGAGGGTGCCGAAGCGCTCGGCGTCGGCGGCGGCTTTCGCCTGGTCGTCGGGTGTGATGCCGCCCGGCCGCTCGTAGACGATGATGGCCGGCACCTCTTCGCCGGTCTGGAACGCCTCCTGCTGCACCTCGAACACCTGGGTCGACTCGGCGTTGCCCGGCAACCACGACGCGGCGTCGTTCTCCTGCGCGCCGGTGAGCTCGGCCGACAGCGGGAAGGCCGCTGCCAGGACCGCGAGCCAGAAGACGACCACGATCCACTTGCTTCGCCTGCCACACACCACCGTGCCGAGCCTGCGCCTCGATGCCCCCATGACCACCACTCCTCGGCCGGCGGACCGGCCCCCCGTCGGAGTTGGACCCGCACGATTCTAGGGCCGAAACAGACAAATGTGACCCACCGCACACGAGTTGGCTGACGCGGCCGAGGCCCGCCCGGTGGTTCGATCCGGCGCACGTGGGACGTGACGGGTGCGTGCTTTACAGCAACCATCGCCCGCACTAACGTACAACCGTGCGGTTGTATATCCGTGCCTCGCCAACCGGAAGGAAGCGCTCCCGTGCGTACGTTCAAGCTCCAGGTCCAGACCACGCTCGACGGCTTCATGGGCGGCCCGAACGGCGAGCTGGATTGGGTGACCGTGCCGTGGTCGGACGACCTCACCGCGTACGTCACCGCGCTGGACGACCCCGTCGACACGATCGTGCTGGGGCGCAAGCTCGCCGAGGGGTTCATCCCGGCGTGGCAGGCGGGCCCGGAGGGTGAGACCCAGGAGAGCATCGACCAGATGAACAACACCCCCAAGGTGGTCATCTCGGACACGCTGACCGAGTCGCCCTGGGAGGGTGTGCGGGTGGCCGGCGGTGACCTCGCCGAGATCGTCGCCGGCCTGAAGTCCGAGCCGGGCGGCGACATCATCGCCTACGGCGGCAGCACGCTGGTCACCAGCCTGATCGCCGGCGGCCTGCTCGACGAGCTCCACCTGTTGGTCAACCCGGCCGCCATCGGCTCCGGGCTGCCGGTCTTCCCCGACACCGAGACCTACGGGCGGTACCGGCTGGTCGGTGCCCGGTCGTTCGATTGCGGCATCGCGGCGTTGCACCTGGAGCCGAACCGGGCCTGAAGGCGGGGGAGTGCCTGAGCGATGACAGTCACACGAGTCGACAAGGACTTCGACGCTCTCACGTTGACGGTGGTCACCGAGTTCGACGCCCCGGCCGAGCGGGTCTGGCAGCTCTGGGCCGACCCACGGCAGCTGGAACGCTGGTGGGGGCCGCCGGACTATCCCATGACGGTACTGTCGTACGACCTGGCCCCCGGCGGCATGGTCAGGTACGTCATGACCGGCCCGGACGGCCAGGAGTCGCGCGGCTGGTGGCGGATCGGCGCCGTGACCCCGCCGGCGTCGCTGGAGTTCACCGACGGGTTCGCCGACCGCGACGGGCTCCCCGTCGCCGGGGCGCCCACGACGGCCATCCAGGTCCGGCTCGACGCGCGCGACGGCGTCGGCACCCGGATGGTGGTGCGCTCGGTCTTCAGCTCCCACGACCACATGGAGCAGCTGGCCCGCCTCGGAGCCATGGAGATCTTCGCGGGCACGATCGGGCAGATGGACGCGGTACTGGCCGGGTGAGCGGCGGTCAGCCGGCCCGCCAGACGCGGTCGAACAGCTCCGGATCCAGCGGCAGCAGCCAGCAGCGCGCGACCCGTCCGGCGCGCATGCCGTACAGGCCCACCGTCGACCACGTCCAGTCGGTGCCGCCGATGGACGCGGTCCCGTCTGTGAGCGCCGCGATGGTGTCGCCGTCGCCGGTGAGCACGTCGCGTCGATGCATGCGGAACGTGCCCGTGGCCAGTCTCCGGCGCCGGTCGAAGTACGTGAAGACATCGTCGATGCCCCGGTACGTGCCGGTGATCGCGTTGTCGCCCGGAACGGTCCAGGTGATGTCGTCGGTCAGCAGTGAGCGCAGGACGGTGTCGTCGCCGCCGCCGTAGAAGGCGTTCTGCGCGGTGTGCAGGTCGTCCAGGAGGGTGATCGCCGACTGCCGGTCCATGTCCCGAGGCTCTCACGCTCCCGGTGATCGACAGGGCGCTGCCACCCCTGGGCGGGCAGCGGCGCCCTCTCGATCACCGGAGGGGACCGGGTCAGGTCCAGCGGCGTTCGACGCCGGACCAACGGTGGCCTCGCACCGAGCCGTCGAAGGCTCCGGCGGCGAAGCGGTTGACGTCGCCGAGTACGTCTGCGAAGTCGTCCGGCAGGCGGTCGTCGAGGCCGAGCCGGCTGCGCCAGGCGCGCCACTTCGGTTGAGCAAGCGCGGCGAAGCCGTCGAGATCGAGCGAGGCTCTGTGAAGCTCTACACCACGATGGTCGGCGACCTGCCGGACCGCCACGGTGAGCTCCGTGCCGTCCTGGTCGTGTCGGCGGGCCAGCAGATACACGTCGGCGAAGTCCCGCCACCTGGTGTTCGCCGAACCCCGTGCGGCGGCCGTGACGAGCTTCTCGGCGAAGACCATGCTCAACGGGTAGCCGAGCAGCCGGATCGATCCGCCGAGCAGTCGCGGCAGCTCGATCGGGCGAGGTGCCGGCCAGATCGGGTCGCCGACGTTGACGTCGACGTGGAAGCGCAGCCGCGCCCGGTCCAACGAGCAGGGCATGGTGACCCGGACGCCGCCGTACTGGTCGTCGTCGCGGATCGTCGCTGCGGTCGTTGCGGCGTGGTCGAAGATCAGCCCGTCGTCGAGGCCGAGCGCGGCGACCTCGGCGAGCGCGGCCCGTACGGTGTCGGCGTCACGGTCGAGACCCAGGGCGGCGACGTCGATGTCGCGCGTCGGGCGGCGGGTGTCGAAGGCCGCCAGCAACACTCCGCCCTTGAGCACCATGCGATCGGCCAGCGGCGACGTCCGCAGCCGGTCCAGGAATCCTTCGAGGGCATAGAGCTGCAGCAGTTCCGCGGTGTCGCGCCCGTGCGCCCGGGCATGGCGGCGCAGGTCCAGATAGACGCGTCCCCCGGCCGTGGCTCGGGTGGGGCGGCGGCCGGGGGATGGCGTCACAGCAGGACCTCCAGGGCGTGCCGGATGCTCGGAAGCGTCCGGGGGAAATGGCCGGCCATCGCCAGCAGCGCGCTCGGTTGCGACCCGCGCCGGCTCAGCCAGCGGCGCAGCGCTTCGTACGCCTCGTCCGAGCCGGTGAGGTGCCGCATCCGGAACGTGTCGACGATGGTTCTCTCCGCGATGTATAGGCCGAGGTCCAGTTGGCTGTCCACACGGTGCTTTATGCGGCCGACCTCGAACGTGCCGGCGGCGAAGGAGTGCCACGTCACCGGGCCGGTGGTGGCGGGGAACCGGCTGCCGCGCGGCAGCGCCAGATGCGGCGCTGCCGGGATGGCGTCGCTGAGGTCGTGCTCGACCAGCGCGCTGGTCAGGCACAGCGTCGCGCGCGGCGCCCGAGCGGCGACCTCGGTGAGCGTCGGATCGGCGAACTCGGCGTCGATGCGTCGGTAGAGGCCTCGGCCCAGTGGCTCGATGACGCCGACATCGCGCAGGCCGTATAGCCCGCGGTGGTCCAGCCCTGCCAGCCGGCCCTCGGTGTAGGTGAAGGTCGCGGGCAGGCGCCGCAGCGCTGCCTGTGCCCGCTCGGGGAGGCGGTCGGAGCGGTCGGCCGGCAGCTGGTTCGACATGGGAGAAAGTGTAGACACCAATGCCACAAGTGTCGACGTTTTCTCCCGGCCATGGGTGGCGAGCGCCGGCGGAGGCGTCAGAGGGCGAGCTTCATGCCCTCGTGGCTGGCGACGAAACCGAGACGGCGGTAGAAGCGATGCGCGTCGACGCGGGTCTTGTCCGTCGTGAGCTGTACGAGGGCGCAGCCGCGCTCGCGGGCCAGGTCGATCACCCAGGCCATGAGCGCGGCACCGACGCCGCCCCCGCGCCGGTCCGAGCGCACCCGGACCGCCTCGACGAGGCAGCGTTCCGCACCGTGCCGGCCCAGGCCCGGGATGAACGTGAGCTGCACGCAGGCCACCACCTCGCCGGCGTCGTCGCCGACGACGAGGACGTTGCGCGGGTCGGCGTCGATGGTCGCGAACGCCCGCTCGTAGGCGTCGTCGACGGAGGTGTGTTCACGGCCGCGGCCCAGGACGTCGTCGGCGAGCAGAGCGACGATGGCGGGCAGATCGGCGCGCGTGGCTTCGCGGAAGACAACCGTGGACAGCGCGGAATCGGTCACGCGCCCCACTCTAGGTAGGCGGCGCCACCTGCTTGGCCTGGGTGAGGCGCCAGTGGTTGCCGAACGGGTCGCGGAAGGCCGCGTCGATGCCGTAGAAGCGCTCCGTCGGCTCCTCGATGAACTCCACGCCCTTCGCCTTCAGCTCGCGGTAGGTGGCCCAGCAGTCCTGCGTCGCGAACGCGCCGGGGCCCATGTAGCCCGTCGCGACGAGGGTGCGGATCTGCTCGGCCAGCTCGCCGTCCACGACCGGCGGGCCCGGGACCACGAGCATCAGCGGCACCTCGGGGTGCTCCGGCGGGTGGACGACGAACCAGTGGAAGCCGTCCTGGACCTCGTCATAAGCGACCTGGAAGCCGAGGGTGTCGACGTAGAAGGCGCGCGCCTCGTCCATGTCCAGCACGTTCACGCACACCAGGGCGAAACCGGTGATCACAGCGTCCACTTCCTCACGAGCGACGCCGGCCGGCGAACTCGGCGACGACCGGCGTGATGGCCTCCGGAGCGACATTGTGGTCCTGACCGTCCAGCACGTCGAATCCGGCACCCGGTACGGCCGCCGCGGCACGCCGGGCCGCCCCGATCAGGAACGCGGGGCTGCGAGAACCAGCCAACACCAGCGTCGGGACGGCGATCCGCCCGAACCGGTCCGCCGGGACGGTGGAGTCGCCCATGATCGCGGCGTCGTAGGCGAGCGTCGGCGCCAGGCTCAGGCCGGCCTGCCAGTACGGCGAGTGCCGCATGCCGTCGATGGCCTGGTCGGGCATCCCGACCTGCCGCATGAAGTGCGCGAGGGCGCCGTCGCGGTCGTCCACGCCGAGCAGTTCGTCCAGCCGCCCGGTGTACTCCGCCGCCCGACGGGGCCCGTCGGGGTCAACGCTGAACGGCGGTTCCCACATGACCAGCCGGGTGACCGGGAGGCCGCTGGCCGCCGCCTCCGCGGCCAGCGCCGCGCCGGACGACAACCCGAGCACGCCGGCGGATCCGCCGGCCGCCTCGAGCAGGGCGTGCAGGTCCTCGACCTCGCGGGCGACGGCGTACGGCTGGGTGTCGCCGCTGTCGCCGCGGCCGCGCCGGTCGTAGTTGAGGACGGTGAAGTGCCGGGCCAGCGCGCCGGCCAGGGCCGCGTCGACGCCTCGGTCGCAGGCGGCTCCGGCGACGACGATGATCGGTGGGCCCTCGCCCAACTGGTCGAACGCGATCTGCGTGCCGTCCTTGGACTCGATCCGCTCCATGGTGCGCTCCTGTCGGCGGTGGCCGTGGCGGTTCCGCGGCCGTTCGTCGTCGACGATAGGAACGGCGCGACCAGCCCGGCTTCTCGAAAACTGCCCAGTTGCCGACGACGGCGTCAGAGCCGCGGCCGCGTCCACATGCGTACGTAGCAGGACGGCACCGTGGCCAGCGCGTCCGGGCGGTGCCGGGCCCGGTAGCCGCTGGGGCTGTCGCCGACGAAACGGCGGAACTGCGTGCTGAAAGACCCGAGGCTGGTGAACCCGACCGCGAGGCAGATCTCGGTGACGGTGAGGTCGCCGGCGCGCAGCATGGCCTTGGCCCGTTCCATCCTGCGGCTCATCAGGTACTGGTGCGGCGTCTCCCCGAACGCCGCTTTGAAGCTGCGACTGAAGTAGGCCGGCGACACCGACGCGCTGCGGGCGAGCGCGGCGACGTCGAGCTGTTCGGCGAACGCGCGGTCGATGAGGTCGCGCACCCTCAGCAGGTGCCGGGCGAGCGGAACGGCCGGCGGACTCACGTCTCCCATCCTTGCGCATCATCGCCACGGCGATCGCCTCGTTCTCCAGTGCTCACGCCTCGGCTGCCGGTGACCGTGGGCTATGACGTACCGAGGCGCCTGCGCCACCGTCGCACGCCGACGCCGACCGCCGTCGTCACCGCCGCGCCGGCTGCTGCCTTGGAGAAACAGCCGGTCAGGGTCTTGCAGGTGGGAACCGGGTCCGGAGCGTGCGGGTTGTGGGTGACGTGCACGCGGTCGGCGGGGATCCAGCCGTTGCGCGACGGGAACTCGTTGCCCTCGGTGTTCATCTGCTTGTAGAACCAGTCGCCGTCCCATTTCTGGGCCAGGCACGTCACGTTGACCCGGAACCGGTCGCCGGTGAGGATGCCCACGACGAGCTGGTCGTCGTTGTAGATCGGGACCGTTCCGGACAGGTCGTTCATGGTGACGACCGGGAAGTTCGCGTCGAGTCCCATGGCTGTGCCCCCTGGCGCCGAGACGTCGTCGTGCGGTGGTGCCGAGCGTAGACCGGCGACGGCGTCCGTGGGGGATCGTGCCGGCGGCAGACGGGTCAGCGGTTGCCCGGCGCGGTCTCGGCGACGGACGCGGTCGCGGCGGCCGGCGCTGGTTCGGCGACCGGCGCGGTGGCGCTGCCGAGCAGGGCGAGCGCCCGCTCCGACGGGCTACCGGGCTCGGCGTGGTAGGCGACCAGGAGCTGTCCCGGCGCGCTGGCGACCGCGAGCGTGTCGTAGGCGAGCGTCAGCTCGCCCACCAGCGGATGCATGAACCGTTTGGTGCCCGAGGTCTTCGGCCGCACGTCATGGCGAGCCCAGAGCCGGCGGAACTGGTCGCTCTTCAGCGACAGCTCGCCGACCAGCTCGGTGAGCCGCGGTTCGTCGAGGTCCGCGCCGGCGGCCGCGCGGAGGCTGGCCACGGTCTCCAGTGCGACGGTGTCCCAGTCGGGGTAGATGTCGCGCGCGGCCGGATCCAGGAACACCGCCCGCACCTGGTTCACGCCCAGGCCGGAGCACGAGTTGAGGGCCAGCGCCAGCCGGTTCGCGGCCAGCACGTCGAGGTACCGGCCGAGCACCAGGGCGGGCGTGTCCGGCCAGCGTTCCAGCAGCCGCAGCACGCCCGGTGTGGGCTTCTCCGGACGGCTCGGCGCTCGGCGTCGCCGGGGCGTCGGGCGGGCCAGCTCGCGCAGGTGCGCCGCGGCGTCGTCGTCGAGGCCGAACACCCGGGCCAGCGCGTCGACCACCTGTTCGGACGGGTGCTTGTCGCGGCCCTGTTCGAGGCGGACGTAATAGTCGGCGCTGACGCCGGCCAGCATGGCGACCTCCTCGCGACGCAGCCCGGGCACCCGCCGGCGGCCCCAACCGGCTGGCAGGCCGACGTCCTCGGGCCGGGCCAGCTCGCGCCGGGCGCGCAGGAAGTCACCGAGCCGCGTGTCCGCATCCGCCATGCTCACGAGGCTAGTACGGGCCCGGCGGCGAGGGTGGCCCCGCGACTACCAGGATCCCGGCTCCTGGCGGTCGCGGGAGCTGGTTGGTCCGTCACGCCGGCCGCACCGTGGAGTCATGACAACACACACCACGAACACCCTGGCCGGCCGCGTCGCGGTGGTCACCGGAGCCACCAGCGGGATCGGCGAGGCCACCGCCCGGCGGCTGGCCGCCGACGGCGCGTCCGTCGCGGTTCTCGGCCGGCGCGAGGACCGGCTCAAGGGGCTGGCCGGCGAGATCGGCGCCATCGTCGTGTCCACCGACGTGGCCGACCGCGACGCCGTCGAGCGTGCCGCCGCCGAGATCCGGTCGGCTCTGGGCCGGGTGGACCTCGTCGTCGCGAACGCCGGCGTCATGCTGGGCGCGCCGTTCGAGTCCGCGCACACCGGCGAGTGGGACCAGATGATCGCCACCAATGTGAACGGCCTGCTCTACACCGGCCGCGCGTTCGCCGACGACCTCATCGCCGCGGCCGCCGACGGTCAACCGGCCGACCTGGTGAACGTCGGCTCCATCGGCGGGCACCAGGTCTTCCCGAACTACGCCGTCTACGACGCCACGAAGGCCGCCGTCGCCCACCTGACCCGCAACCTGCGTGCCGAGCTGGGGCCGCGTCGGGTCCGGGTCAAGAACGTCGAACCCGGCCTGGTCGGCACCGAATTGGGCGACGGCATGCTGGACGCGACGAACAGGGAGAACCTGGCCACGTGGCGCGGGTCGATGGAGGTGCTGGTGCCGGAGGACATCGCCGACGCCATCGCGTTCGCCGTCTCCGTTCCGCCGCGGCTCAACGTCGCCGAGCTGATCCTGGTGCCGACGGAACAGGGTTGACTCTCCGCCTGGTCAGGCGGTCGCGGCCGGCGTCCCTGTCGACGCCGGCCGCGATCTGGCTGAGATCTTTCGCATAATGATCTTGCGCGCCGGCCGTTTCTCCGCCACTGTCATCCGTACGATCTGGTTCTTCGGGGCAAGGAGGATCTAGCGGATGAAACGTGCCTTCCGTGTCATCGCCGTCGTCGGGCTCCTGCTCCTCGGCTTCGCCGCACCAGCCGCGGCCGGTGGCAATTCGACGCTGCCGCCCGGAGCGGCGGACATGACCACCATGGCCGGGCCGTGCGGGTCCTCGTACCGGCACATCGGGCACTATCCGATCAAGAACGGGTCGCAGACGCTGGCCTACCTGGACGTCTACTGGTCCGGTACGGCGAAACGGAACTGCCTGGTCACCAACCACGCGTCGGCCACCTATGGCGTCTCGCTCTACACCCAGGCGACCATCCGGCCCAGCGGGTACAGCTGGCCCAGCTGCCCCAGCAGCACCGGTTGCGACGCCGGCCGCTACAGCTACTACGCCGGCCCGGTGTACACGCCGGCCGGGGTGGACATGTCGAACCGCTGTGTCGACGTCACCGGCGTCATCGACTGGGCGCAGCGCACCCTGACCCGCATCCACTGCGGCTGACGCTGGACGGTCGGCCGCCGGGCGGCTGATTCCCGGCCGGCCCGGGTTCCGGCGTCGTCAGTCGTCCGTGGTGACGCGCTGTGGGCCGGAACCCTGCTCGCTGTACACGTCGTCAGGGTTGAGCAGGCGGCACGACTTCATCGACAGGCAACCGCAGCCGATGCACCCGGTGAGTTCGCGCTGCAGGTTCTCCAGTTCCCGCTTCTTCGCTTCGAGCTGCGTCTGCCAGCGTCGGGAGAGCCGGTGCCAGTCGTGGGAATCGGGCATGTGGTCCATCGGCAGGGTGGCGAACACCTCGGCGACGTCGGCGAGTGAGATCCCCAGCCGCTTCGCCACCAGGATCAGGGAGATCCGCCTGATCATGAACCGCGGGTAGCGCCGCTGGTTGCCCGCCGTGCGCCGCGATTCGATCAGGCCGAGCTGTTCGTAGTAGTGCAGCGCCGACACCGCGACGCCGGTGCGGCGCGCGACCTCGCCCACCGGCAGCATGTCATCGGGATCCACGCCTGCACACCTCCTACCAGGCAGTTCCGTGGGTTGACCTCAAGTTCCCTTGAGATTCTACCGTCGTCTCCCATGGCCATGACCGACGAACACGCCTCGGTGATCTCGTCGATGCTGGTGAGCCGTACCTCGCCAGTCGCGGTCCGGTGGTGGCCTATCTGATCGGCCTCGCGCCGTTCGGGGCCGGCGCGGTGATCGCCGCGCTCAGCCCGACGATGACCGTCCTGCTGGTCGGCCGGGCCGTCCAGGGCTTCGGTGGCGGCATGCTCGCCGGCCTGGGGTACGCGGTGGTCCAGTCCGCCTTCCCTGCGCGGCTCTGGGCCCGTGCGACCGCGCTGGTGTCGGCCATGCGGGGCGTGGGGACGCTTGCCGGGCCGGCCATGCGCGGACTGTTCGCGCAGCTGGGTGCCTGGCGGTGGGCGTTCGGCGTGCTGGCGGTTCTCGGGGTAGTGGTGGCCGTCATGGTGCCGCGGGCGTTGCCGCGCTCCGCCGGGGACGGGACGCGCCAGCCCGTTCCGTACGTGTCGCTCGCCCTCCTCACCGTGGCCACAGCGCTGATCAGCATCGCCATCCTGGCGATCGGCACAGTGTCGGAAGCGTTCACACCTCTGTTCGGGCAGCGCCTCGCCGGACTGGAACCGCTGGTCGCCGGCTTCCTCGGCGCCGCGGTGTCGCTGTGGTGGTCGGTCACGATGCTGGCCAGCTCCGGTGCCGAACGGGCCGAGACGGTGCTCCGGATGCGGATCGCCGGCCCGGCCGTGCTGGCTCTCGGTCTCGCGGTCGCCGGTGCCGGGATCGGCCTGGCGTTCCCGCACGTCGTCGTCGCGGTGATGGGCAGCACGCCGGATCCGGTCGAGGCCGGCAAGGCGAGCGCGGGGGTGAACACCGTCGAGCTGATCGGCTTGGCGTTCGGGTCGGCGGTGGGTGGTCTGCTGGTGAACCTCGGTGCGCCGTCGATGCTCACCTCGGCCCGGTACCTGCTGTTCGGGCTGGCCGCGACGGCTCTTGTCGGTGTGGTCGTCGCGGCCCGCGCCGCACGAGTGCCGGCGACAGCGGACTGAGCTGCGCCTCAGCCGGGCGCGACGTCGATGAGGACCTTGCCGACGGCTCCGGTCTCCACCGCGCGGTGCGCCTCGGCGGCCTCCTCGAGCCGGAAACGGTGCAGCGGCAGGCCGGCGTCGTCGCCCACTCGGAGCGCCCCCGCGGCGATGGCCGCGTTCACGTCGGCGGCGGCGTCGCTCAGCCGTCCCCAGCCGAGCGTGTACAGCAGGACGAACTGCAGCCGTGCGTTCAAGCCCATGAGCTGGCGGATGTCCGGCGTGAACGGCCGGTCGCCGTTGTTGGCGTAGACCGCGATCGTGCCCAGCGGTTTGAGGACGGCGGCGTCGGTCTCCGCGTTGGCGCCGATGGCCACCTCGACGACGATGTCGACACCGTCCGGTACCAGCTCGCGGACCCGCGCGGCCACGTCGTCGGCCGTGTAGTCGACGACGTGGCCGGCGCCGGCCGCGCGGGCGAGGTCGCCCTTGGTTGCGCTGCTCACGGTGGTGACGACGGTGGCGCCGCACCAGCGAGCGAGTTGGATGGCGGCGTTCCCAACGGCGCCCGCTCCGCCCGCGACCAGCACGACCCGCCCGAAGAGCGCGCCCGGGCCCAACCGCGCCGGGCCGTCCTCGGCGACGGTGAGGGCACGGTGGGCGGTGATGGCCGGGATGCCGACGCTCGCACCCAGCTCGAAGCCGGCGCCGTCCGGGAGCGGGAACACCCGTTCGGCGGGAACGACGGTGTACTCCTGCGCGGTGCCGCTGGCCGGGCGCTGGAAGGCGGCCAGTGTCGTCCAGACGCGGTCGCCCACGGCCAATCCCTGGACGCCCGTGCCGATGGCGTCGACGACCCCCGAGCCGTCCTGGTTGGGCACGGCCTCAGCGTCGTCGATCGCGCCGTAGCCGCCGCTGCGGGACTTCCAATCGGTCGGGTTGACCCCGGACGCGACGATGCGCAACCGCACCTCATCGGGGCCGGGCTCGGGAACGGGCCGGTCGGTCAGCCGCAGGATGTCGGCGGGGCCGGTGCCGTGATGCACGATCGCCTTCATGGGTGACGTCTCCTTTGAACGCTCGGGGCCAGCCGGACGCGGACGCTGTGCTCCTCGGAGCATGACACGTGGGCCTGGCGCAGGTCGCCGCTAAATGGTTTGCCCCGAGAAAGCGGCCGAACCTAGTGTCGCGAGACATGAGGCCGGCCACCGAGAACGACATCCGCGGTTCGTTCGTCAACTGCTCCAAGGGCGAGGCCAAGCGGGTCAATGTCCCACGTGACCTGGACGAACAGCCCTGGGAGGACCTCGACTTCCTCGGCTGGCGTGACCTCGGCACCCTCGACCGCGGGTATCTCGTCGCCGAGCGCGACGACGGCGGCTTCGTGGGGATCACCCTGCGGGCGGCGCCGAAGGCAGCCCGGGGCTTCACCGCACGCAGTATGTGCTCGTTGTGCCTGACCACCCACACGAGCGGTGGCGTGTTGCTGATGGCCGCTCGCCGCGCCGGTGAGGCCGGCCGCCAAGGCAACACCGTCGGCCAGTATCTCTGCGCCGACCTGGCCTGCTCGCTCTACGTCCGCGGCAGGAAGCACTCGCCCGCTGGGGCCGAGGTCGAGGAGACCCTGACCGTCGATGAGAAGGTCGAGCGCTTCCGCCGCAACCTGACCGGCTTCATCGCGGCCGTGACCAGGTAGCCGCACCGGGCGGCGATCCCAGCGGCCAGCTCGTCATGAGCCGGCACCGATGCGGTTCGTACCAGGCCAGGTCGACGCGGTCGGCCAGGCAGGTCACCGGGATGGTGTCGCCCAGCAGCCTGCGAGTCGATTCCTCGGACACGCCCGCGGAGCGCTGGTCGAGCGTGAGGTGCGGGACGATCTCGGGGAATGCGCCGCGGTACGGCGGGCATTGCGGGAACGCCGCGACGAAACGTTCGGTGAGGTCACGGAACGGTTCGGCGGGCTCCGGCGCCAGGTAGATGATGCCGCTGGGAAAGGTCTCCAGCCGGCGCAACGCGAACGTGATCGGTTCGGTGCTGGCCAGGATGGATCCGACCGTCGCGAGGGCGTCGGCATGCGGATCGGGCAGGAAAGGCGCCAACACGGTGATGTGTGCGTGGGTGAAGGCGGAATCGGCCGATAGATAGGCCCGGTCGTAGTGCTCGGTGCGTCCTCGTACGAACGTCTCCACCGCCGGCACGGGGATCTGGAGAACCGTATGGCCCGGGGCGGTCATGGCGGGATGTTAGCCGGAGCGCGCCGCACCCCGGTTTCGTTGTCACATTCCGCCGCCGCGCGGGGTCATATGTCTGACGAAGAGATGTGGGCCGGTGGCGCCGACGGGGGTCGACGCGGCGGCGTTGCCATGGAGGTGAACCATCGTGAACGCTGATATCGGGGCACTTGGCGGTGTCGACCCGCACGACGTACTCGGCGTGCGGCGAGGCGCGAGCCCGCAACAGGTGACCCGGGCGTTCCATCGTGAAGCGCTTCGGGGCGGCCACCCCGATACGGGCGGTGACGCATACGCCTTCCGGCGGCTGGTGGTCGCGCGCGATGCGCTGCTGGCGGTGCGGACCTCACCCGGAGGTGGCACGCCGGCGACGCCCGCGGCGGCACCACGCGCCGCCGAGACCGATCGGCGGCCGCCGCATGCCCCGGGTCCGGTACGCCCGGCGCCACCATCGTCCGACGCGAGCGCGCTGCCGCTGATCGTCCTCCTCTTTCTCGCCTTCGTCGTCATTCCCCACGTCCTGCTCGCGATCGTGCTCGTCGTGGTCCCATAGATCGTGACGACGAACACCCGACCTCGCTACCGCACTGCCGTCCGCACGCCAGCGACGTCCACAACGACATCCTCGATGGCGGCCTACATCCACCTACCGGGACCTCCGGTCGGCTGGCCCTCGCCAGCCACACGGCTCCCTGGGTGATCTCGGAGGTCGGCCGCGAGTCGGCCGCGTGGACGTGGAACTGCGGCCAGGCAGCCACGCAAAGGGTTCGAGTCCCCTGGATTCCACCTCAGACGTACTGCTGGCGTATCCGGGCGCGATGGTTGGCGACGTTGACGCGGTTGCCGCAGACCTCCGGCATGCAGTAGCGACGTCGTCCTGCTTTGCTGGTGTCCACGAACACGCCCGCACATGCCGGGGACGCGCACGGCCGGAACCGTGCGAATCCGAGGCTTCGCAGCGTCCCGAGCAAGCCGATGCCGATGAGTACGGCCAGCTCGTGCGCGAGTGGAGCGTCGGGCGCGGTGGTTACCAGCCAGTGCCATCGGCGGTTCTCGTCCTGCCTCAGCACGGGCCCCCTTGCTGCCTTCTCCACGAGCGCGTTCGCGCCTGCGACGGCTTCGGCTTCCGTATCGGCTTCCAGTACCGCGCGGACCTCGTCTCGCAGCGCGTGCATCAGGGCCAGCTCCGTGCCGTTCGTATCGCGCTGGATGTCGTGCGCGGCAAGGAAGGCGCCCAGCGCCGCCGGATCGGCAACGGCGTCTCCCGCCGCACGCACGATCGGCGACGTGTTCACGAGGTCCGTCGCCACGGCCGCGCCGCGCGAGTAATCGGCGAAATTGACGTACAACCCTTACCTCCCGCTAGAGTAACCGGATAAAGACAAATATACCTCTTACCTAGGAGTTGAGATGACCCACTGGGAACTGCCAGATCGCATTCGCTTGTCGGGTAGCGAGGTGGCCGCGGGAGCGTTCGGCGACGGTCCGCCCGTGATCCTCACGCACGGCACACCGGCATCGTCGTTCCTGTGGCGCAACGTCGTCCCCGCCCTGGCCCGCGAGCACAGGGTGTTCGTCTGGGACATGCTCGGCTTCGGTGGCTCCCGGCTCGATGCCGGTGCCACGCCGACGATTGTCCGGCAGGCGCAGACGCTCGCGGAGCTCATCCACCACTGGCAGCTCGACGCGCCGGGCCTCGTCGGCCACGACATCGGCGGCGGCGTCGTGCTGCGGGCTCACCTGCTCGAACACGTGCCGGCGAGCTGGCTGGTGCTGGTCGACGCGGCCGTCCTCGGTCCATGGAACACCGAGTTCACCGAGCACATGCAGCGCAACGCCGAGGCGTACCGGACGATGCCGGAGCACGTGTTCGCGGATCTGATCGGGCCACGCTTGCGCACGGCCACGTATCGGCCGATGCCGGAGGGCGTCGCCGATGCCTATCTTGCGCCGTGGCGTGGGAAAGCGGGACAGCAGCGCTGGATCGACCAGGTCGCGGCCGTCAGCTTTGCCGACACTCGCGAGGTCGTCGACCGCCTCGACCGCATTGCCGTGCCCACGCTGGTGCTGTGGGGCGAGCGTGACAGCTGGCTGACGCCCGACGTCGCCGACCAGCTCGCTGCGGCTGTACCGGGAGCGCGTAAAAAGCTTGTAGGTGACGCGGGCCACTTTCTTCCGGAGGACGCGCCGGATGAGGTGGCGAAGGCGATCCTCTCTCACGCCGCCGCAAACGACACCACCCGGCGGTGACCTGGTCGACGGCCAGCCCGCACGACATCATCGACGTTCCCTCGCGCGGGAGGTCGGCCTGTCTCATCAGACGACCTCCCAGGATGCCGACCATCCTCGCGCCGACGAGCGACTCGGAGGTCTCGACGACTGCCGTTCCCACCCAGCGTGTGCGGCGGGGCGTTGCCTACAAGGTGGGCGGCGACCACGAGCGCACCGAGGATGAGTTGGGCGGCGGCTGCACGAGAGCCTCCAGCCGGGTTTCCTCCGGCGGGACAAAGATCAGGCGCGTCGAGGGTTGGGGCGGAGCTCTCTACGCGCTGTCGAGGTAGGGCAGGTGGGACTCGAACCCACGACCCAGGGATTATGGACACACCCGTTCGAATCCTTGTGCGCTCCAGCAAAAACGCAGGTGAATGGCAACCTCACACGGGCGAATCCCCGGCTCTAACAGGGTCGGGATTCAGCGGAACCGGGAGGCCGGACCGCTTCGACGACAGGAACCCGCTTACGCTGCCCGCCGTCGGGTCGCATCGGGTCCGCTACAGCGCCGCGGGGTTCGAGGCCGGGCGGCAGATCGACACCGCGCGGCCCGGCCCGCCAGTCCAGCACGCATGCCGCCTACTGGCACGACGTCGCCTGGAAGAACTCGCCCTGAAACTCTGGGGCTCAAGTGACCGCGCTCTTCAGCGGCTCCGTCCGCGCCTTAGGCCAGGCCCGTTTGGTACGCGATGACGACGAGCTGGGCGCGATCGCGGGCGTGCAGCTTCGTCATGGCGCGCTGCACGTGGGCGCGGACGGTGAAGGGGCTGAGGAACATCCGCTCGGCGATCTCCTGGTTGGACAGGCCGGTCGCGACCAGGGTCACCATCTCCCGTTCGCGCGGCGTGAGCACGTCGAGTTGCTCGGGCCGGTGCGAGGGCGCGTCGTCGGCCGGTGTGGCCAGGAAGCGGGCGACCACGGCGCGGGTCGCGGCTGGCGAGAGCAGGGTCTCGCCGTCGGCGATCGTGCGGACGGCGTCCAGCAGGTCGACCGCCCCGATGCCTTTGCCGATGAAGCCGCTCGCTCCCGCGCGCAACGCCTGGGCGACGTACTCGTCGGTCTCGTAGGTCGTCAGGATCAGGATGCGAGTGGCCTGCAGCTCCGGGTCCGCGCAGATCTCGGCGGTGGCGGTGAGGCCGTCCACGTCGGGCATCCGGATGTCCATGACCACCACGTCCGGGCGCAGCTCCCGGGTGAGGCTCACCGCCTCCATGCCGTCGGCAGCCTCGCCGACGACGGTGAGGTCGTCGGCGGTGTCGAACAATGTCCGGAACGCTTGGCGCAGGAGGGCCTGATCGTCGGCGAGCAGCACCCGGACCGTCATGGCGCCTCCCCGGCCTTGGCGGGCGGCAGGGGAAGCTGGGTGGAGACGAGGAAGCCGCCCTCCGGGCGCCTGCGTGCGGAGAGGTGCCCGCCGACCGCGGTGGCGCGTTCACGCATCCCGATCAGACCATGGCCGGGTGGACGGTCCAGCAGGGTGGCCCCATTGTGGCCGGTGGCCGGGTCCGGGTGAGCGTTCGTTCCGTCGTCGGCGACGGTGACGGTCAGCCGGTCGCGGTTCCAGGCGAGGCCCACCCGGGCGCTACCTCCGCCGGCATGCTTGGTCACGTTCGTCAACGCCTCCTGGATGATGCGGTAGACGGTGAGGTCCACCCCCGGCGGCAGCGGCCTTGCCGTGCCCTCCTCGTGCACGGAGACCTCCAGGCCCGCGCGGCGGAACGACTCGAGGAGGGCGGGGAGCCGGGACAACCCGGGCGCCGGTTCGGTCGGCGCGACCGCGTCGCCGGACTGACGCAGCAGACCGACCGTGGCCCTCAGGTCGTCGAGTGCGTTTCTGGTGGTCTCGATGACGTCCTCCAAGCTCTTGCGGGTCTGCTCGGGGCGTACGTCGAACACCTGGGCGGCGACCATGGCCTGGGCGTTGGCCAGGGTGATCTGATGGGCGACGAGGTCGTGCAGCTCCCGGGCGATGCGCACCCGTTCCCCGGCGACCCTCCGCCGAGCCTCGCTCTCCCGGCTCTCCTCGGCGCGGCGGGCCCGCTCCTCCATGGCCGCCATGTACGCCCGCCGGTTCTGCACCGACCATCCGAGCACCCCGGCCACCAACGGGACCGCGACCACCGTGCCCAGCCTGGTCAGGTCCTGCCACGACAGTGTCTCGACGAAAGGGGTCGTCGAGACCAGCAGCGCCGCCGATAGCGGGATCGCGGCCGCCGCCCGCCTCTCGTCGCGCACCGCGAGGACGTAGGCCGTGACCGCGACCGGTGCGACGGCGAGCGGGGTCAGCAGCAGACCCACGGGTGCCACCAGCATGCCACCCACGGTGGTGATCACCAGGGCAGCCAGGGGCGCGCGGTGCCGCAGCGGCAGCACGGCACACATCAGAACCGCGACGACGTACGCCGCGGCCGGCGGCGGCCCGAAGGTGCCGTCGACATGCGCGATTCCGCCGGAGAGGCAGAGCGTGAACGTGGTAGCGAAGATCGCCGCTTCCCGCCACCACGATGCGCGTGGTCGCGGGAGCGAGGCGTCTGTGCTCGTCATGTCGGTCCCACGATACGAGGCAGCCAGCCCCGGCGGGCATCGTCCGCAGCAACCTTCGTTCCGTAGTGCACAGGCACCAACGAGACGCGGCGACTGGTCCGGGCGCACCAGCGGAAGTCGGTCGCGAGAGACGACGACCGGTTGCTTGTCCGAAGGGAGCATGGGTTGCTGAATCGTCCGGCGCGAGCCGGACAGGAAGGCGGCATGAGAATGTCCCACGACAGCGGCAACACGGCCGACGCGGTCCGGCTGACGGCCGTCCACAAGGTCTACGGCAAGCGAGACAACCAGGTCGTGGCGCTCGACGGTGTGACGACGCGGTTCGGCCGGGGCACGTTCACAGCGATCATGGGCCCGTCGGGCTCCGGCAAGAGCACACTGCTGCAGTGCGCGGCCGGGCTCGACCAGCCGACGTCGGGCTCGGTTCTCCTCGAGGACCACGAACTCAGCGAGATGAACGAGAGCGAGCTGACGAAGCTGCGGCGAGACCGAATCGGCTTCATCTTCCAAGCGTTCAACCTGCTCCCGGTCCTGACGGTACGGCAGAACGTGACGTTGCCGCTGCGGCTCGCCGGTCGCAAGCCGGCCAGAGGCCGGGTGACGAGCGTGCTCGATCAGGTCGGCTTGGCCGAGCGGAGCAGGCACCGTCCGGCGGAGCTGTCCGGCGGACAGCAACAGCGGGTCGCCATCGCGCGGGCGCTGATCAGCGAGCCCGCGGTCATCTTCGCCGATGAGCCGACGGGTGCGCTGGACACGGGAACCGCGCGGGGGGTCCTCGGGTTACTGCGGCACGCAGCGCGGACTGCCGGTCAGACGATCGTCATGGTGACGCACGATCCCGTCGCGGCCTCCTACGCCAATCGCGTCCTGTTCCTCGCCGATGGGCGTCTGGCCGGTGAGCTGCACTCGCCGACGGCTGGCGCCGTGGCCGAGCGGATGACTCGCCTGGGCGCCTTTGCCGACGACGCGCCCCTCCCGTCCTCGGCGACGGCTGTGGGAGGGCAGCGCTGATGTTGCAGCTTGCGCTTCGCACCTTGCGGTTCCGGGTGGGCACGTTCGTGGCGGCCTTCCTTGCCATGTTCTTCGCCGCGGCCATCGTGATGGCCTGCGGCGGGCTGATCGAGACGGGCATCCGCACCGCTGTTCCTCCCCACCAGCTGGCCTCGGCCGACATCGTCGTCGCCGGTAACCAGGAATACGACGCTCCCGGCGGCGACCCGGACGAACCGGCGATCCTGCCCGAACGGGTCCGCATCGACGCCGGGCTCGAGGACACGATCTCGGACCTTCCGGGCGTGCAGGACACCACGACCTACGTCTTCGACGGCGACCCGCCCCCGGGGACCGTCGACGCGATCGGGGTGGTGACCGAGCCCGGCGCGAACCTGAGCGAGGTCCGGGAGCGGATCGACGCCGACCTGGACGGCACCGCCACCACCCTGGTGGGCGATCAGCGGGGGCAGGTGGAACTGCGCGAGGCCAAGGGCACCAGTGTGAACATCGTCGCCCTGGCCGGCGTCTTCACCGCCTTCGCGTTCATGGTGTCGATCTTCGGCGTGGCGTCCATGCTCGCCCTGTCGATCTCTCAACGCCAGCAGGAGCTCGCGCTGCTGCGGGCCATCGGATCCACCCCCCGTCAGCTGCGCCGGCTGATCCTCCGCGAGACTTTGGCCCTGTCGTTGCTCGCCACCGCGCTCGCCATCGCCCCGGGCCGTTTCCTGGGCGAGTTCGTGTTCGACCAGCTGGCCGATCGCGGCATCGCCACCGAAGGGGTGGCCTTCCACCAGGGCTGGATACCGACGGTGGCCGCGATCGGGATAGCAGTCGTCGCGGCCCTCGCCGGTGCCCTGGGCGCCGGGCGGAGAGCCGCACGCATCAAGCCCACCCAGGCCCTCGCCGAAGCCTCCCTCGAAGGCAAGCTGATCGGCGGGTGGCGGGTGTTTGTGGCGGTACTCCTGCTCGGTGGCGGGACCGCGCTGACCTTCGTGACCATCGCGGTGATGAGCGGACCGCTCACACCCGCCACCGCCGCGCCCGCCGTCATCGTCTTCGCCATCGGGTTCGCCCTCCTGGCACCCGTCCTGTCGAAGGTCATGACCTTCGTCCTGCAATGGCCCGTACGCGCGCTGGGCGGCGTGACCGGCGAGCTCGCTGTGCTCAACGCCCGCGGCCGCACCGGCCGGATGGCGGCTGTGATGGCACCGGTCATCCTGCTGACCGGAGTAGCGACTGGGATGTTGTACCTGCAGACGACCAACGACGACGCCGACCGGCAGATCTTCGCGGACAGCCTGGTCGCCGACGCGGTGGTGACCGCTGAGGACCGGTTCGACCCGGAGCTGGTCGAGCAGATCAACGAGCTGCCAGGCGTCGCCGGCGCGTCGGAGTGGGTCAGCAGCATCGGGTTCATCGAGAACCCGGACGACCGCTCGCCGGCGGCTGAAGGCTGGAACCTCCAGGGAGTCACCGCCGACGGCGCGGACGCCACCACACCCGTCGACCTCACCGCCGGCGGATTCGCCGACCTGCACGGTGACACGGTCGCGATCGAAGACCAGCACGCCAGCAAACTGGGCATCGACGTCGGCGACACGATCACGCTGCGGATGGGCGACAACACCACGATCGAAGCGCAGGTGGCCGCGCTGTTCTCCGCCCCGGACGACTACGACACGCTGCTGCTTCCAGCCGAAACCCTGGCCGCGCACACCACCGAGGGGTTCGCGACGCGGATCCTGGTCAGCGCCGACAGCGACACCGACCCCAAGACCCTCGTGGCAGACCTGACCCAGTCGCTCGCCGGCCAGAACGGGCTGACGGTGAGCGGCCGCGACGTCCTGTTCAGCGAGTACGACGAGCAGAGGACGACCGCCACCTTCGCGATCTACATTATGGTGGTCATGATCGCCGGGTACGCGGCGATCACGGTGGTCAATACCCTGGCGTCGAGCACGACCGCGCGGCAGCGAGAGTTCGGGCTGCAGCGGCTCGCGGGCTCAACTCGCGGTCAGGTGCTCCGGATGGTCGGGATCGAAGGCGCGATCGTCGCCGTCAGCGGTGTCGCGTTGGGCACCCTGGCCTCGATCGCAATCCTGGTCCCGGTCAGCCTCAAGCGCCTCGACTCGGTGCTACCCGCTGGTTCCCCGTTGATCTACGCGGCGACCGCCGGCCTGGGCGTACTGCTGACCCTCGGCGCCACGCTGCTACCCGCATGGCGGGCGACCCGTGGCCGACCCGCCGAGTCGGCCCTCGCCATCGAATAGCTGCGAGGGCCGACCTCCCGTCGGGCACGGGCGATCGGCGCAGCGGTGGCGCGCTTCCCCAGGCCACCGGCAAGCCGATCTCTCCGGGAGGTCGCGCTCGCAGCGGGACTGCGCTCCGAACATGTGTGGATTGGCCGCTCGTGGTGGACGGGTCCTCGTGAGCGCCGAGAATGAAACGGCGTGCCCCAGGCGAAGGGCCAAGACAGCCAAGAGCACAGCTGGACGTGGGGCCAACGGCACTGGCACACCGTCCCGGTGCACCTCGAACGGGCCAAGCAGCCTCACGTTGATGGTCGACACGAGTGCCTCGCGCTCAAAGCCCCTACTACTCGACGCTGTGTACCGTCCGAAGTCTAGCGGCGGTGACACCGGGCGCGCGGGTCCGGAGATGGTTAGAACAGTCTGCGGTCCCTCGTCAGCAGTTGAGGCCAAGGTGGCTCGACGAGGAACACGGTCGTATCGCGGCGTTTGGACCCCGGGCGCCTGGCTCGTCGGGGAGCCCGGTGCACCGGTGTGAAGCAGATCTGAAGCATCGGCTCGATTGGCTGGCGGGCGTTCAACAGGTCGCACGGTGCGAGCCCGGCCTGTGTGCATCTGATCGATGTAGGGGTTCGGCGGATCCTTTTGCACACGCCTGTCGCCGAATGGTGCCAACGCTACCCCCTGAGCTCATCTCCGAAGGAGGACGTTTCAATGATAAGACTTGCTACAAGAGTGGGCCGCCTCGTTGCGGGCGCCGCTGCGCTCTTGGTTCTGTCGGCCGGGACAGCGGCAGCGACGACCGATGCGGCGGCGACTGGGACGCAAGCGAAAGCGACAGTGGGTGCGACGACAAAAGATGTCTCGGCGAACATCACCCAACTCAAAAAGTGTCTCGGGTACCGGGTGCGCCGCTGCCTGTGGATAAACGTCGACCATTACCACAACCGTGTGCGCGTCTACGGGGAAGCCAGTGAAGGGCCTGGTGGCGCCATTTACGATGTTGCGGTCGAGCATGTGATTACGGACAATATGACGGGTTTTCGACCCTATGCGGGTGACCTCGACGGCTACCATGCTCGCGCGGATGGAGCCTGGTCCAGGCTCGAAAGTTGCGTCAATGGGCGCTATTATGAGTTCAACTTGCGTGGCAATTTCGGGTGGCGAAACTCTCAGACAGGAAACTATGACTCTGAGGTCGAGGACATCGATGTAAGGTTCCGCTGCTAGCCTCATATCACGATCGCTGCTTGGCTACTGAGCTGAAGAAGTGGGTCCTGGCCGAGGACGTCTTGATGCAGATCGTGGCGGCCATCGCCCGCTGACCGGTCGTCTCAGTGGCCGGGCGGAACAAGGTCGCACTCAATGTCGCCAGCCACAGTGGTCGGCTCGTTGGTCACCTCCTCGACGTTCGTGTCGACAGTTTGGGACCTGACGAGCACGTCGAGTCTGAGGTAGCGGCGGCCATCGGCTCACTTGTCGTGCTGGCCGGCCAGGACGACACCGACGAGCCGGATGATGCTGGCGCGTTCGGGGAAGATGCCCACGACATCGGTGCGGCGGCGGATTCGCGGTTGAGCCGCTCGTTGGGGTTGTTCGACCAGAGCTGGCGTCAGACCGCCTTCGGGAACGCGGTGAAGGCGAGGACCTCCGCGCGGGCCTGCTCGATGTACTCGGCGACCGTGGGGAGCTTCTCGGCCAGGGCGTCGACGACGCGGTCGAACTGGCGTGCACCGACTCGGCGTCGGGCTGGTCTAGATCGAGTGCAGCAGCGCTTTGATCCACCCCTATGCGTCATATGGCGCGACCACGACTCATCGCCGACGATCGCTCGGTGCTATGGGCGAGCTGAAGCGGGCCAGCAGGTTCGGGCGATATCTTTCGGCATTGAAACGGTCGGCGTGAAACTCTGCATCGACCGGTTCGCCATGGGCGGCGTATCGGAACCCCTCTGGACTCCGCTTTCCGCAGCCGGCGCCGCTATGACCGGGGAGTCCGCGTCGATCTACGTTCGCCCGGATGGATCCCTGGCGCAGACGATCTTCTACTTCACGGCCCGGGGCTGCTCCGGTCGAGCAGGTTGATCGATCTTGGTTTCGTCGTTGTCGTGCGATGAGTTTCGTCGGTGTGCTGGGGCCGTTCCTGTGAGTGCCGACATGGAGGAGGAGATGGACATGGGCGCGCGCGACAGCATGAAGGTGGGGATGTATTCCTTCGATTGCCGTGACGCAGCGACGTTGGCGGGCTTCTGGTCTGCAGTGTTGATGCGATCGGTCGACGAGGGTGCGACGTCGGCGTTCGCGACGATCGGTTTCGCGGGAGAAGGCCCGACCTGGATGTTCCACCAACCGAGCGGTGAGCTTGCATCCGGCGAGAACCGTCTGATGCTCGATCTGGGCGGTGAGAACGACTGGGCAGAGCAGGCCGACCGTGTCGAGACGCTTGGCGCGGAGCGGGTCAGCGATAACGAAGTGGACGGCATCCGCTGGGTCGTGTTCCACGATCCCGAGGGCAACACCTTCCGGATCTTCGCTCCACGTCCGGAGTAGACCCGCAAGTTCGTAGAGCACTACTTTTCGCATGTTCTGAGGCCCCTCTCTTCCGGCCGGCTTCGTCGGCTGATGGTGAGCGCTTCGAGCAGCCATCCGGATCTCCGCGACGCATACGTCATGGAACGTCGCTTCGGCCGGTTCGGACCCGTCGATCAGGCGCACGGTACGGCGCAGCGCGTACTGCAGGCTCATTGCCAGCAAGAGGGGCCCAGATCGCCATCGGCGCATACGCCACGAGCTGGACCGTGGTGGCCGGGCCCGGCCGCATCTGGGATCGAACGGTGTCCCGGTGACGGCGACCACGACGATGCCCACGGTCCACATTGCGGTTAGCACCATCGCGCTGACGACTCCCAGGACGGGGGGCAGCCATGGCGGGTTGATCCGGCACTGCAACTGCACGGCTCGAGCGGGACGATCTAAATCCCATGCGCGAGCGGCCGTTCCCGTTCAAAGATCTTCGGCACGACGCTGCTTATAGCTCCGGCGGCGCATGCCGGCGGGCTGCTGGGCGACGACTGCGCCGTCGGGTCGCCATGTACCTGGCGCGCAGTGCCGGCCGAGCGCGAGTAGCCAGCCAAGCTTGAGGAGCCGCATGACAATACAGCACGACAAATTCCTGATCGTCACCCTCCGCAACCGATCGTATGAGGTCAACCTCACGCTTCTTCATCTGTCGCCCGACGATCCCCATTTGGGGCGCAGGTGCGTGCGCATCCGAGAAATCCACACACTTTGCCGCGAATATGGACCGCAGACCCGCGAGCGATGCAGAGGCGCACTTATCGGCGCTCAGGCGCGCCTGCCGACTGATGTGGCGGCGCGGCCGCGACGCTAACGAGAGAGAGCTGTCCCAAGGCACCCAGGACTCATGTGCCAATGGCATGTGAGGTGTATCACATCATTCGCTACGTGCTATTCCCATGCGTTTCGGCCTCTCACGAGTAGGGAGTCCTTTCCGCGTGCATTGGTTCCGCGCGGATATCGACCGTGCCTCATGCGCGGACACCGCGAACGACGGTGCTGGGTTCCTCGGGGATTTCCGAGTTGTAGGGAGACCGAGATCATGTCGATGTATCGACGGGGGAAGTTCCGCGCACGCCGCCGACGGTTCCGTGGCCTGGCGGCGCCACTTGGTGTGACGGGGCGGCGAATCCTCATGGGCGCCAAGCCGTCAGCGGCGGCCGCCCTTGCGCTCGCGCTGCTCTGTTCACTGATGGTCGCTGGCGCCTCGGTGTCTGCTCAGGCGGTACCGGCTGAAGCGTCGGCCGGCGATCAGGCCGACGCTGGTGAGGCCGTGGAGGTCGCGGAGACGGCGGACGGGAGCGTGGACGCGGCGCCTGAGGAGGATACATACGCCTCCGATGAGCAGGCAATGACGGCTGAGGGCGAGGTGGATCCGCCTACCGACTCCGGCGAGCCGCAGGCTCCCGGGCGTGACGAGGATGCGGAGCCCGCGCTGCCGGACGATTCTGACCGCGACCGTTCGGAGCCTGAGAGCGCTGACGGCCAGGCGGGTGGCCCGATTGCGCCGATGGCGGCGGAGTCGCCCGGTTCGGCCGTGACGGGCGGGACGACGTTCTACGCGTACGTCGGTGCCGGTGAGTCGTTGGACGCGCTCTTCGCCAAGGCGTTCGAGCTAGGCGCCGTCGGTTCTGACACGCAGATCCGGATCACTGATCCTTCTGGGGCGGTGCGGCACGACTGCACGATCCAGAACACCGCGCCGAACGGGGCGGCGCCGTGTGATGTCACGGGCCTGACGGGACCGGCGGGCGTGTGGTCGATCGAGGTCATCGCTCTGAACGGGAACCCAGCCAACTGGCCCGAGTCGGGTACCAGCTTCTTCGACTGGGAGATCTCCGTACAGGACGGCGCCGGCGCCGACGTTCCGGGCCGCGTCTGGACGGAGAAATACCGGGGCTACGACTGGCAGCGTGACCTGAATCCGGATGTTCACTTCTGGGTGGTAACGGAGCACGGTTCGCAATACACGGTGGATCTCTACGACTTCAATGGCGGCGGTTGGGCCTTCGACAGCAACGCCTTCGGTGTCGCCCCGACCGGTACATGCGCACCCGCGTACCAGTCGATCGAGATGACGACGAACACGCCGGAGTATCCGTCGGCGCCGGCCTCTTGCGGTGATCCGTACAAGCTGTTCTTCGAACCGCCCGACCCCAACCTTCCCGCCACGGCGCCAGGGGCTAACGGCACGGAGTGGGTGCTCCCGCCTGTGGTCACCCCCACGATCGACAACCTGCAGTTCGGCTCGGTCGACACCGACACAAGGGAGGGAACGTTCACCTACGACCTCACCGACTTCACCGGCACCTACAGCCTGCAGATTGACGCCAACGGTGACGGCGATTACGACGATCCGGTAGACCGTGTGATCCCGCTGTCGGGCTCGAGTGGCTCGCAGAGCTACTCCTGGGATGGGCTGGACGGCAATGGTGATCCAATCGGTGTGTGCCAGGAGATCAACGCCAGGGTCGCCATCGACCGCATCGACGAGATCCACTTCGTCCTGGGTGATACCGAATCCCTGGGCGGCATCACCATCGAGCAGCTCATCGGCAACGCGCCGGGCGAGACGACCATCTACTGGGACGACACCCAGATCATCGGGACCCCGCCCACGACACCGATCGACGGCACAGCGGGGGTGGAGAGCGACGTCCCTGGCGGCGTCCATGGCTGGGCGTTCAACTGGAGCGACTCTTGGGGCAACCAGGCCGCGATCGACAACTGGACCTACAGCGCTGTCGACGTCGCCGAGACCCTCACCGTGCCGTCGGAGTGCTTCGAGATCGAAAAGATCTCCGATGCCACCGCCGATTCGCGGCCCGGCGATGTCATCACCTACGAGGTGACGATGCGCAACACCGGCACGGCGACGTTCACTGCCAGCAACCCGGCGCGGCTGTTCGACGATCTGACCGGTGTGATCGACGACGCGACTTATAACAACGACGCCACCGCTGACCGCGGCCCGACGCCGTCGTACAGCGCGCCGATCATCTCGTGGGAGGGCCCGCTGGCGCCCAACGAGATGGTGACCATCACGTACACCGTCACGTTGCAGGGCGGCGGTGACGGCGAGGTTCGGAATGTGGCGTTCACACCCTTGTGTGATCCGGCCGAACCGGACTGCGACACCACGACGCCGGTCTGCGACCCGCCTGACGACGAGGGCCGCGATCCGGACACCGGTTTGCCGTGTGCGGAGCACGAGTTCGAGCTGCCGCGGCTGCAGATCGACAAGGTGGCCGACGTGACGGAGCTGCCGGGTGTCGGCGAGACCGTGACCTACACCGTCACGGCGACCAACGTCGGGCCCGGCGTCTACACGCCGACCGCTCCAGCACCGGTCACCGACGACCTGACGGATGTGATCGACGACGCGACCTACAACAATGACGCGACCGCTGATCGGGGGCCGACGCCGTCGTACAGCGCGCCGATCATCTCCTGGGAGGGCCCACTGGCCGTCGGCGAGACGGTGACCATCACCTACACGGTGACCTACACCGGTGCGGGCGACCACATCCTGGTCAACACGGCCTGCGTGCCGGACGACCAGGTCGTCGTGGACGACGACCCCTGCGCGTCGGTGCAGATCCCGGCCGCGTTCATCGAGGACAGCAAGGCGGTGGAGGCGTCGGATGACCCGCTGGTCGCCGGTTCCACGCTGACCTACACGTTGACCTTCGAAAACACCGGCGAGGCGGCAGGCACCGTCGACAAGGTCGACAACCTGCTGCACGTGCTCGACGACGCCGACGTCACGGTGCAACCGGTCGTGGACCCGGCCGGCGGCCTGACGGTGTCGCCGATCGCCAACGGGCAGTTCTCCATCACCGGCACGCTCGACCCCGATGAGGTCGTGACAGTCACCTACACCGTCACGATCAGACCGGAGGGTGAGCGCGGCGATAACGTGGCGGCGAACTTCCTGCTGCTGCCGACGGATCCGGCGCCGTGCGACCCGGCCGAGGAGGACTGTACGGTGCCGCCGTGCGAGCCGGCTCCGGGTGAGCTGCCGGACTGCACGACCACTCCGATCGGTGAGATCGAGGACGGCAAGTCGGTCGTGGCGAGCGACGACCCGCTGGTGGCGGGGTCGACGCTGACTTACACCCTCACGTTCGAGAACACCGGCAACGCCGACGCGGCGGTGGACAAGGTCGACAACCTGCTGCACGTGCTGGACGACGCCGACGTGACGGTGCAGCCGGCCAGCAGTGACCCGTCGAAGCTGACGGTTTCGGCGATCGCCGGCGGCGAGTTCTCCATCACCGGCACCCTCGAGCCCGGCGACATCGTCACCGTCACGTACACCGTCACGATCAAGCCCGAGGGTGAACGCGGCGACAACCAAGCGAACAACTACCTGGTCGAGCCGGGTACCGACATCTGCGACCCGGCCACCGACGAGGACTGTGCACCACCTCCGTGCATCCCGGCAATCGGGGAGCTGCCGGACTGCACCGTCACGCCGCTCGGTGAGATCGTCGACTCCAAGGCGGTCGAGGCGTCTGACGATCCGCTCGTCACCGGCTCTACCCTCACCTACACGTTGACGTTCGAGAACGTCGGCAACGCCGACGCCGTCGTCGACAAGGTGGACAACCTGCTGCATGTCCTCGACGACGCCGATGTCACCCTGCAGCCGGTCGTGGACCCGGCCGGGGCGCTCACGGCGTCGCCGATCGCCAGCGGCGAGTTCTCCATCACCGGCACTCTGCAACCGGGCGAAATCGTCACCGTCACGTACGAGGTGACGATCAAGCCCGAGGGTGAGCGCGGCGACAACGTGGCGGCGAACTTCCTGCTGCTGCCGACGGATCCGGCGCCGTGCGACCCGGCCGACCCGGACTGCGTCACTCCGCCGTGCGAGCCGGCTCCGGGTGAGCTGCCGGACTGCACGACCACTCCGATCGGCGAGATCGAGGACGGCAAGTCGGTGGTCGCGTCGGACGACCCGGTCGTCGCGGGCACGGTGCTGACCTACGCGCTCACGTTCGAGAACGTCGGCAACGCCGACGCGCCGGTGGACAAGGTCGACAGCCTCCTGCACGTGCTCGACGACGGCGACGTCACGGCGCAGCCGGTCGTTGACCCGGCCGGTGAGCTGGCGGTGTCGCCGATCACCAACGGTGAGTTCTCGATCACCGGCACGCTGCAACCGGGCGAAATCGTCACCGTCACCTACGAGGTGACGATCCGGCCGGACGGGGAGCGCGGCGACGATCTCGCGGCGAACTACCTCATCGAGCCGGGTGAGGAGATCTGCGACCCGGCCGACGAGGACTGCGAGCAGCCACCGTGTGTGCCGACGCCGGGTGAGCTGCCGGACTGCACCGTCACGCCGGTCGGCGAGGTCATCGACTCCAAGACCGTCGAGGCCTCCGACGACCCGCTGACGGCCGGTTCGACGCTGACCTACACCCTCACGTTCGAGAACACCGGCCAGGGCCCGGCGCCGGTCTCGAAGATCGACAACCTGCTCCACGTCCTGGACGACGCCGACGTCACGACGCCGCCCGCCGTCGACCCGGCCGGTGAGCTGACCGTGTCGCCGATCCAGAACGGCCAGTTCACCATCACCGGCACCCTGGATCCCGGCGAGGTCGTGACCGTCACCTACACCGTCACGCTCAAGCCCGACGGGGAGCGCGGCGACAACGTCGCGGCGAACTACCTCATCGAGCCGGGCGAGGTCATCTGCGACCCGGCCGACAAGGACTGCGAGCCGCCGGTCTGCGAGCCGGCCGAGGGCGAGCTGCCGGACTGCACCATCACGCCCATCCCGGAGCTGGAGGACTGGAAGGAGGTCGTGGCCAGCGATGACCCGCTGGTGGCAGGGTCGACGCTGACCTACACCCTCACCTTCACCAACACCGGTGAGGCGGCGGGCAACGTGGACAAGATCGACTACCTGCTGCACGTGCTGGACGACGCGGAGGTGACGTCGGAGCCGGTGGCGGACCCGGACGGCATCCTGACGGTGTCGCCGATCGCCAACGGCCAGTTCACGATCACCGGCACCCTCGACCCGGGCGACATCGTCACCGTCACCTACGAGGTGACGCTGAAGCCCGACGGGGAACGCGGCGACAACCAGGCGGTGAACTTCCTGCTGCCGCCGATCGACGCGCCTCCGTGCGACCCGGCCGACGAGGACTGCGTGGTGCCGCCGTGCGAGCCCGCCGAGGGCGAGCAGCCGGACTGCACCGTCACGCCGATCCCGCAGATCGAGGACTCCAAGTCGGTCGACCCGGCCAGTACGACGCCGGTGACTGGTGGGCAGGAGCTGACCTACACGCTCACGTTCACCAACACCGGCGAGGCCGCCGGTCTGGTGGACCGGGTCGACGACCTGACCCACGTGCTCGACGACGCCGACCTGGTGTCCGGCCCGACCCCGTCCGACCCGGCGCTGGCGGTGACCGGTCCGGACGACGAGGACCGGATCCATATCACCGGCGAGCTGGCACCGGACCAGACGGTGACCGTCACCTACACCGTCGTGGTGAAGGACGCGGAGGACCGCGGGGACGACGTGCTCGCGAACTTCCTCCTCGACCCCGAGGAGGAGCCGCCGACGGAGCCGGTCTGCGAGCCGGCCGAGGGCGAAGAGCCGGACTGCACCACCAACCCGGTCGGCGACCTCGCGGTGGACAAGTCAGTCGACCCCGAGTCCGGCACCGAGGTGGCGCCCGGTGACGAGCTGACCTACACGCTCACCTTCACCAACACCGGAAAGGGCGAGACGACAGTCGAGCACACCGACCACGCCGCGGGCCTGCTGGACGACGCGGTCCTTGTCGACGGCCCGACGGCGTCGGACCAGGCGCTGGCGGTGACCGGTCCCGATGACGACCTGATCCACGTCACCGGCGCCCTCGCCGGCGGCCAGACGGTCACCGTCACCTACACCGTCGAGGTCAAACCGCACGACGAGCTCAGCGACGGGCTGCTGGAGAACTTCCTCACGCCGACGGGTGAGGAACCGCCCACCGAGTGCGCCGAGACGAACCCGCTGTGCACCGAGAACCCGGTCGAACCGCCGGCAGACGAGCCGCCCGCGGAGGAACCCCCGGGCGACGAGCCGTCGGCCGACGAACCCCCGGGCAATGAGCCCCCGGGTGACGACGACCTGCCCGACACGGGTACCGGCCTCGGAACGCCTACTCTCCTCTCCGGCATGGCACTCCTGGCCGGTGGCCTGGCCTTGCTCGCGGCAACTCGCCGCCGCAACCAGGCCGCCGGGGAGAGGAGCGTGAACCCCGACGACCTCATCTGAGCCGGGTGTCCCGGTCCGGCGGAGCCCCCTCTGCCGGACCGGGACGCCACAACGGGTCGCCCGCCGTACGGGGGTCGGCGGGCGACCCGGCCGTCATTGCCCGACCCACCGCGCACCGCCGCGCGACCCCCGAGGCCAAGCTCCCTGCGACGCTGAAGGTTGTTGACGATGACCTCGGGAATCACCGATCCACCACGGGCGGCGCCCACGCGCTTGGACGAGCTCGCGCCCTTGACCCTGATTGAACGCACCGACGGCGGCATCCCGAAAATCGCCGAGTGGCTGCGGCGGCAACAAGAGACTGGCGCGGCGA
Organism: Jiangella gansuensis DSM 44835; assembly: GCF_000515395.1. Lineage (NCBI taxonomy): Bacteria > Bacillati > Actinomycetota > Actinomycetes > Jiangellales > Jiangellaceae > Jiangella > Jiangella gansuensis. The sequence continues at coordinate 3,846,276 of NZ_KI911782.1, forward strand.
TCCTCTGGCTCGACGCCGAAGGCGGCGACGACGCGGACGCGTTCTTCCAGCGCCTCGAGTCCAGCCTCGTCCAGGCCGGGATCGTCTCCGCCGGCTTGACCGCAGCAGCCAGCCCCGGTCTTCCGGGAACGGCCTGGCTGGGCGTGGCGGCGGCCCTCGAGCGCGTGGCCGAGCGGCTGATCGTCGTGATCGAGAACGCCGACCGCCTGGACAGTTTCGGCGTCGCGCGACAGCTGTGCGCCCTCCTGGACACGACGTCGGCGTTGCACATCGTGGCCTGCGCCCGCAACCCCAGCCCGCTCAGCGCCGCCGCTAGCCGGTACCGCGTCCGGACCGTCACCGTCACCGCGACGGTGTGAGCCAGCAACTGTCAGCAGCGCGGGGCCTTTGGGTCGCGGCGGGTCGCGATCAGGTTCGTCCGACACGGCGGCCCGCTACCGAGAAGAGCCGGACATCGAATCGCCCAGCACATTGATTGACCTGCTCGTGGCGCCCTAAACCACACCTCCTCAGACCCGGGGTGACGGCCACGTCGGGCCGATGGCGCGATTCTTCGGCGCTCACCAGGCCCGGCCGCGCATGACGTTGATGACGTCGCCAAGGTTAGGTGGCGGATGTACCGGTCGGTGGTGGCCAGTGAGCCGTGGCGCAGCTGGCCCTGCTTGTTATGGCCCTCCCTGAGATCTTCACCGTTTGTGATGCGCGGAAGAACCTGTCGGGGCTGATCGAGAGCACCCGGCAGGGGGCAGACGGCGGTGATTGGCGCCCACCGCAAGCCGGCCGCGATACTCATGCACCCGAGCCTCCTGGAGGCCATACCAGCACTGCTCGGCGGTCAAGCCGACCAAGTCGCCCGGGAACTGGTCGACGAGCAGTGGCGTGGGCTCGTCCAGTCACGCGCGGGCCTACCTGCCGGCCGGGCCGGTGGGCGGCGACTTGAGCCACGCGTTGTGCTCGTGCAGAACGTCGATTGGCTCGATGAAGACGCCGCCGAAGTAGGCGTCGTGGGCGAAGACCGGGCGGCCATCGATGTATGCGACGTTCGACTCGGTGACCCGCTCCGTGGCAAGCAGTGGTTCGGCGTCGTGCTCGAGGTAGACCGACCGCAGACGTCCTCGGCGCAAGGTCAGCGTGATCCTGTACCAGGCCGCTCGCGAGGGCTCGATGCTTCCCCGCTGACGGCTACGACGCCGTCCCTTGGAACCAGTCATACAAGAAGGGTGACCCCTGCCGCGCACACGCGGCCGATCCGTGATGCATGCCACGAACCATGCCACGCGGGTTCGGGAATGGTAGCTCTGAATGACGTTTGCACTGGTAGGGCGGGTGGGACTCGAACCCACGACCCAGGGATTATGAGTCCCCTGCTCTAACCGGCTGAGCTACCGCCCCAGGAAGGTGCCGGGCCGCCCCGCACGTGGGCCCGCGCCGCGAGAACCCTACCGCGCCGGGCCGGTTACGGCCCAGCCGTGAGCCACCGGCGCCCGGCGGAGGCCCCCGGAACGAGGCGTTCCCGGGAGCCGCGGCGTTGCGGCTCCCGGGAACGGGTCTCCGGTCGATCTCAGTGCTGGTGGTGCGTGTGCCCAGCCGACGCCGTCGTCGTCGCCTCGGCCGGGGTCCGGCCGACGTCGGAGGCCGCGGCGGTGCGGGTGATCATGCCCCGCTCGCGGTTGGTGATGACGCCGTCGGTGACCAGCTGGTTCGCGACCGCGGTGACGTGGCGGACGAAGGCGCCGTGGTTGGGCCAGTCGCCGTCCTCGTCGATGAGGTCGTTGATGGTGCAGCCGTCACCGGTGTCGACGTTCACCACGGTGGAGTCGATACCGCCGATGATCACCGTGTCGCGAGTGTCGGAGTCCGGGCAGGCGTCCCCGTCGCCCTCGACGATGGTGAAGGTCACCGACCCGGCCTCGGAGGTGTTGCCGGCGTTGTCGGTGGCCCGGTACTGCACCGTGTGCGTCCCGACGTCGTTGACCCGGACCGGCTCGGTGTAAGGCATGAAGGCACCGTCGCCGATGGCGTAGTCGACACTCGCCACGCCCGACCCGGTGTCCGTCGCCGTGACGGTGACGGTGGCGGCGCCGATGTAGTTGCCGTCGTCGTCCTGGTCGCCGGCCACGGCCGCGGATACCGTCGGCGGCGTGGTGTCGTCCGGTTCCGGTTCGGCGACGGTGAAGCTCACCGATCCGACCTCGGAGACGTTGCCGGCGTTGTCGGTCGCTCGGTACTGGACCGTGTGTGCACCGGCCTCGTCCACCACGACGGGCGCGGTGTAGGCGGTGAAACCGGCGCCGTTGAGGTTGTACTCGACCGACGCGACCCCGGACTGGGCGTCCGACGCGGTGACGGTGACGGTGGCGGCGCCGATGTACTCGCCGTCCTCGTTCTGGTCGCCGGCCACGGCCGCGGATACCGTCGGCGGCGTGGTGTCGTCCGGCGACGGTTCGACGACACCGAATGCCACGGTGCCGATCTCCGAGGTGTTCCCCGCGTTGTCGGTGGCCCGGTAGCGGAGCGTGTGCTCACCCGGTTCGGACACCACGACCGGCTCGGTGTAGTCGACGAACGCCCCGTCGTTCAGGGCGTAGGCGATGCTGGCGACGCCGGACTCGGCGTCTGTCGCGGTGACGGTGACGGTGGCGGCGCCGATGTAGTTGCCGTCGTCGTCCTGGTCGCCGGCCACGGCCGCGGACACCGTCGGCGGCGTGGTGTCGTCCGGCTCCGGCTCGACGACGGTGAAGCTCACCGACCCGACCTCGGAGACGTTGCCGGCGTTGTCCGTCGCCCGGTACTGGACCGTGTGCGCACCGGCCTCGTCCACCACGACGGGCGCGGTGTAGGCGGTGAAACCGGCGCCGTTCAGGTTGTACTCGACCGACGCGACCCCGGACTGAGCGTCCGACGCCGTGAGCCTCACCGAGGCCGAACCGACGTAGTCGCCGTCCTCGTTCTGGTCGCCGGACACCGCCGCGGACACCGTCGGCGGCGTGGTGTCGTCCGGCTCGGGCTCGACGACGGTGAAGCTCACCGACCCGACCTCGGAGACGTTGCCGGCGTTGTCCGTCGCCCGGTACTGCACGGTGTGCGCGCCCACCTCGGACACGACCACCGGCTCGGTGTACGGCACGAAGGCGCCGTCGTTCAGCGCATACGCCACCGACGCGACGCCGGACCCGGCGTCGGTCGCCGTGACCGTCACGGTCGCCGACGCGATGTAGTTGCCGTCGTCGTCCTGCTCGCCGGCCACCGCCGCGGAGGCCGTCGGCGGTGTCGTGTCGTCCGGCTCCGGCTCGACGACCGCGAAGCTGACCGACCCGACCTCGGAGACGTTGCCCGCATTGTCGGTCGCCCGGTACTGCAGCGCGTGCGCGCCGACGTCGTCCACCACGACCGGCCCGGTGTAGGCGACGAAACCGGCGCCGTTCAGGTTGTACTCCACGGACTGCACGCCCGACTCCGCGTCGGTCGCGTTCACGGTGACGGTGGCGGAGCCGATGTAGTTGCCGTCGTCGTCCTGGTCACCGGCCACCGCTGCGGACACGGTCGGCGGCGTGGTGTCGTCCGGCTCGGGCTCGACGACGGTGAAGCTCACCGACCCGACGTCCGAGACGTTGCCCGCGTTGTCCGTCGCCCGGTACTGCAGCGTGTGCGCGCCGGTCTCGTCGACAACCACCGGCGTCGTGTACGGGGTGAACCCGGCGCCGTCCAGGTTGTACTCGACGGAGCCGACCCCGGACTCCGCGTCGGTGGCGGATACGGTCACCGACGCCGACCCGATGTAGTTGCCGTCGTCATCCTGCTCGCCGGCCACACTGGCCGACACCGTCGGTGGTGTGGTGTCGTCCGGCTCCGCTTCCACGACGGTGAAGGAGACCGAGCCGACCTCGGAGACGTTGCCGTCGTTGTCGGTCGCCCGGTACTGCACCGAGTAGTCACCCGGCTCGCTGACCGTCACCGGTCCCGTGTACGGCTGGAACCCGGTGTCGCGGATCTCGTACTCGACGGTGTCGACGCCCGATCCGGCGTCGGTCGCGTTGACCGTGACGGTGGCCGAGCCGATGTAGTCGCCCTCGGTGTTCTGGTCGCCGCTGACCGTTGCCGAGACCTCCGGCGGCGTCGTGTCCCCGCCGTCGCCGGTCACCACCAGCACACCGTTCATCTCGCCGTGGCCGGGGAACGCGCAGAAGTAGTAGTACGTGCCGGGGGAGAGCGTGACCTCCGCCTGCCACCGGCCGCCGTTGCCGTCGAACGGGGTGGCGGTGATGTCGAGCGAGACGTCCTGGTTGTAGTCGGGGTTCGCCGTCTCGAAGGTCAGCGTGTGCGGCATACCGGTGGTGTTGCCGGTGGCCACGCTGTTCTCGAACACGATGGTCGCCGGCCCGGCGGTCGCCGTGGTCGGGAAGGACGCGTAGTCGGTGACGCTGTTGTTCGCGGTCCAGGTCAGCACCTGGTCGGCGGCCGCCGACGACGGCGACGGCGACGGCTCGCCGCGTAGCGACGCCGACGCCGGCACCAGGCACAGGGCGGTGAGCGCTGCCGTCAGCAGCGCCACCGTCAGTTGACGGGACGTCCGCGACCGGGCCGCGGCGCTGTGATGGCGGCCGGTCAGGGCCGCCAGCAGTCGTCGAAACATGGGCATGTGCACCTCTCGTGAATCCGGGGCGCACCCCGGCGGTGGGCCGGCCGGCGCGGGACGGTCGATGACCGCACCCGCGCCGGCCGGCCGCCGGGGCTACAGCTCTCGAACTCGGATGTTGCGGAATTCGATCAGGTCGCTGTTGCCGTGGTTCTGCAACCCGATGTAGCCGCTGAGGAACTGACGCAGGTCAGTCGGCGGGTCACTCGGACGCGACGACGTGATGCCGGGCGCGTTCTCGAACTCGTTGATCACCACGCCGTTGCGGATGATCGTGTACTGCTGTCCGACCACGCGGATCTCGTAGTCGTTCCACTCGCCCTTCGGCGTCACGCCGGCGTCGTCGAGCCCGCGCGGGTCGAAGTTGTAGATCGACCCTGTCTTCTGCGGCTCGCCGGTGGTGCCGTCGTAGATCTGGATCTCGTGGCCGCAGTAGATCGCGACCCATGCCGGGGACGAGGCCGCCGACCCGGTACGGCCACATTCCGGCCGTTCGGCCAGCGGCGCGTCCGGGTTCGGGAACCGGGTGAACACGCCGCTGTTGGCCCGGGTGTTGCCGGTGGAGACGTCCCGGAACTGCAACCGCAGCGAGAAGTCGGCGAACTCCTGCTCGGAATACCAGAGCATGCCCAGGCCACCACGGCTGATGATCGTGCCGTCGTCCTGGAGCTCGAAGAAGCCGCCCGGTGCCTGGGTCCACCCCTGCAGGGACTCGGCGGTCCCGTCGAAGATGGCGTCCCAGCCGGTGTCGCCCGGCTTGCCGATGCTGGACTGGGCCGCGGCCCGGGTCAGCGTCGAGCGTTCCCGGCTGGTGAGGACCCCGTCGGCGACGAGGTCGTTCGCGACGTCGGTCACGTGCCGGACGAAGGCGCCGTGGTTGGCCCAGCTGCTCTCGTCGTCGATGAGGTCGTTGACCGTGCAGCCGCCGCCGACGACGTCGTTCGTCACGCCGGTGTCGGTGTCACGCAGCCAGACCGTGTCGCGGTCGTCGGAGACCGTGCAGCCGACGACGACGTCGAGCTCGGTGCTCATCGTCTCGCCGTCCGCGTACGTCACCGTCAGGGTGGCGGTGTAGGTGCCCACCGCGTCGTAGGTGTGCCGTGGGTTGGCCTCGTCCGATGTGGCGCCGTCACCGAAGTCCCACGCGTAGGACACGCCGCCGGAGCGGGCGCCGGTGAAGGCGATGGTCAGCGGCTTGTTCTGGACGGCCGTCGCCGATGCTGCCGCCACCGGTGTGGCCGGGCCGCCGTTGTAGACGACGCGGATCAGCTTCTGGTTGGGCGTGAGGCTGAAGAAGCCGCCGCCGTAGTCGGACATGTACAGCGCGCCGTCCGGGCCGAACCGCGAGGTCATCATCCAGCCGTTCAGCTGGTCGTTCCCGGCGCCGTGCGGGATGATCGGCGCGAGGTTCTCGCCGAACAGCGGCGGGCTCTGGCTCTCGATGCCCTCCGGGTCGACGGTGACGGCCACCCGGCTGCTCGAGCCGCAGTTGTCACCGATGATCCACTTGCCCTCCCAGTACGACGGCCAGGAGACGCCGCTGTCGGTGTCGACCTGCGACTCCCGGAACGTCGGGCCGGTCATGACGGCCTGGCAGCCGCCGCTGCGCAGGTACGGGAAGGTGTAGGTGGCGTCGGCGTTGTTGTACGTGGGGATGCCGTCGCCGCGGTCCGGGAAGACCGGGTTGCCGCCACCGGGCGAGTACCAGATCATGTTGTCCCGGGCGTCCGGAATGTCCACGAGGCCGGTGTTGCGCGGCGAGGTGTTCTTCAGGTCGCCCTTGCAGTCGTACCAGTCGGTCAGCACCGAGGCGTCCTCGTTGCTGCGGTCGCGGTACGGCTGCCGGTTGCCCATGCAGTACGGCCAGCCCTGGTTGCCCGCCGACGTGATGATAGTCGCGGTCTCGTACTTCGCCGGGCCCAGCTCCGGGCTCGGGTTCGTGGCGTCCGGGCCGACCCACGCGGCATGCAGGTAGTCCGTCACCGGGTCCACGTACAGGGTCGAGATGTTGCGCACGCCCATGACGTAGATCTCCGGGAGGGTCTTGCCGCCGCCCTCTTCCTCGCCCGTGAACAGGTTGCCCTCAGGGATGGTGTACGTGCCGTCGGGTTCCGGGTGGATCCGCAGGATCTTCCCGTTGAAGTCGTTCGTGTTGCCCGACGTGCGGCGGGCGTCCTGGAACGAGATGCCGGCGAACTCCTGGGTCCAGTTGTTGCCCGAGTAGCCGCTCGAGCCACCGGAGGAGTTGGCGTCGCCGGTGCCGATGTAGAGGTTGCCCTCGGAGTCGAAGTCCATGCCGCCACCGGCGTGGCAGCAACTGTGGATCTGCGTCTCCCAGGCGAGCAGGTCCTCGCGGCTGTCCAGGTCGATCGACTCGGTGGCGGCGTCGTAGGTGAACCGCGACACCGTCCGCTCGCCGACCCGGCGCTCCTTGTCGATGGACTCGTACGGCATCCAGTAGACGTACATCCAGCCGTTGTCGGTGAAGTCCGGGTCCAGCGCGATGCCGACCAGGCCCTCCTCGGTCTTCACCAGCTCGCCGCCACTACCCCGGTTGCCGAACACGTCCAGCGAGGTCAGCAGTTTCACGTCACCGGTCTCCGGGTCCCACTGGTGGATCGTGCCGCAGCCGCGGCCGACGTTCGGGTCGTCCCACGGGACAACCGGGCCGGTGGCGCAGGATGCCTTGCCGATGTAGAACACGGTGCCGTCGGCGGCAACATCCAGGCCGTGCGGCTCGCCGTTCTGGTCGAGCTGGCCGGGCTGGTTGGGCGCCGTCAGGCGCTCGACGTCGTAGTTGGCGCCGATCGTGGCCTGGCAGTCGCCACGCACCATGCCGGTGGCCCACTGGATGGCGCCGGCCACGTGGCTGCGCAGCGCGTCCTCGGACCAGCTGTCCGCGGTGCCGCCCATGCCGGTGTAGAACGAGCGGCCGCCGTCGTAGTCACGGCACCACGAGATGGGGTGGAACGCGCCGTTCGCGCCCTCGCCCGGCTCGTAAGTGCGCTCCTGCACCTGCGCGACGGTGTGCACGGTGCCGACCGGGTTCGGCGCCCAGTTGGTCCAGCGATCCGTGCGGGTCAGGGTCAGCGGCAGCCCGTCGTTCGCCGGGTGCTGGCGGTCGACGATGCTGACCGTCGCCTCCTGCGGCTGCACCGGCTCCGGTTCGATGACGTCGCCGGCGAAGAGCTGCCACTCGGCAAGCTGGGTGAGGGTGTCGCCGGAGTTCCGGGTGATGTCGAGCCGGTAGTACTCGTAGGCCTGGGTGTTCTCGAACGAGTAGGCCTTGGTCTGGAAGCGTTCCGGGAAGTCCTCGTTGGTCCGCCGGTCCAGGTCGGTCCAGGTCTGCCCGTCCGCCGAACCCTGCAGCGTCCAGTCCTGCGGGTCGCGGCCGGCGGCGTCGTTGGCCGACGACAGCGCGTACTGGTTCACCGCGGCCGGCTCCGTGAGACGCACCGTGATCTGTGCGGTGGGCACGAACCCCAGCCACTTGGTGTTGACGTTGCCGTCGACGACCTTCGGCGCGTCCTCATTGGGCGGGTTGTTCGCGCTCGCGGACACCGACGCGATGTCGAGCGGGTCCGGCAGCGCGCCGACCGGCCGGGTGCCGATGAGGCCGGTGAACCACTCCGAGCGCTCCTGCGCCCGGGACGCGTCGCCGATGCCGAGGAAGCCGCCGCCGTCCTCGATGAAGGCCTCCAGCGCGTCTTCCTGGCTGGGGGTCAGCTCGGTGCCCTGGGCCGAGAGGAAGACGACACCGCGGTACTGCGCCAGGTTCGCTGCGGAGAAGACCGCCGGGTCGGAGGAGACCTCGACGGTGAAGCCGTGTTCGGTGCCGAGCTCCTGGATCGCCTGGGTTGCCTCCGCGACCGGGTCGTCCTGCGCGTCGGCCGCACCGTGGAACACCAGGACGGCGACGCCGTCGGCAGCGGCCTCGGCCTTGGCCGCGGCGAGGGCCTGCCGGGCAGCGGGAGAAGCGGTGTCCGCCGACTCCGCGCCGGCCTTCGGGGCCGCCTCGACTTCCGGGGCCGAGCTCGTCGGGCTGGGTGATGGCTCCGGCTGGCCCTGCGCGGGCAGCGCGACCATGCTCAGCGCGAGCGCCGCACTACCGGCCAGGACCATCGTGCGGCGCCATGGGGCCGACCGCCCCGGTGGGCTTCCGTCTCGACGTTCGAGGCTCCTGCGTCTCATCGTTGCTCCTTCGATCGATGGTGCGCCCCGTGGCTGTTGCGTTCTCGGCCCTGTCGTCGCGATGTCGTCGGGTGGTGGTGGCTGACGGCGCTGGCGTCAGCCGGAGTGGCCCTCGTGCCCCTCGTGTCCGCCGTGGTGGTGCCCGTGGAAATAGTCGATGGCCTCCTGCGCGTGGTCGGGGATGCTGCCGTCCTCGTTGCGGACCAGGAAGATGCCGGACATGGGGTCGGAGTGGAACTGCACGTGGCAGTGGTACATCCACGCGCCCGGACCGACGCCGTCGCCGGCGATCACCTGGAACCCGAACGAGTTGCCGGGGTTGAGGTCCTTGTTGTCGACCACCGGACTCGGGTCGTTGGGGCCCTCGAGCATGCCGGTGCGGTTGTCGGCCCACCGGTGTGCATGCAGGTGGAAGGTGTGCTCCATGTTGCCGTGGCCGATCGCGATGAACTCCACCCGCTCGCCGAGCACGGCATCGAACATGGGGGTGTCGGGCGCCGTCTTGTTGTTGACCGTCATGTCGTTGAAGACGATGGTGAACTGCTTGTCGGGCAGGACATCACCCTTGCGGCGCACGATGAGCCCGCCGTACAGGCCCTTCTGGATGCCCTCGGTGCCGTGGTCGGAGCCCAGCGCGTGGTCGTGGTAGTGCCAGTAGCCGGCACTGCCGGGCAGCCACATCCGCCCGGGGCCGGAGCGCTGGCCGGTCGTGGTCCACACGTAGGTGCGCGTCTCGCCGGCCTCGACCGCGGACGCGTTGAACGGACTGCCGTCGGAGTGCACGTCGTAGTTGACGCCGTGCGGGTGGATGGACAGCCGCCGATCAGTGGTGTTGACCAGCGTGATCTCCATCGTGTCGCCCTCGACCATCTCGAGGAGCGGCCCGGGGATGGTGGCCTCGCCGGGTGCGAGTCCGTAGCCGTACAGCGTGTCGCCGATCGCCTCGGCGTAGAGCGTGATCCGGTGGGTCTTCCCGGACGCGCGGGCCGTGCGCTCTGCCTGCGGTGCGGCGGCTGGCGCCGAGCTCGCGGCCGTCGCGACCGCCGGGAAAGCCGCTCCCGCAGCCGCGCCGGCCAGGATCGACCGGCGGGTGAGATTGCGGGCGGTGCTGGGAGCGTGGTTGTCAGCCATCGGATCTCCATTCCGTCAGCCCCGGGGCGCCTGCACCGGAGAACCGGGTCGGGTGTGCGCGTCGCGGTGACGTGGAGACCCGTGCTCGCCGTGCGCGCGCTCGTGCCGCAGGCGATCTCCACCGACGCGTACGAGATCGCACAGTAGGGGTACTTTTGCGTGCGCGTCAACGGAAAGTTTCGTGCTTGTCATCAAATGCCCGATGGCTATTGGATGCGCACCCGCCAGGTTGGCGATCTATCGCCGTCGAAAACGACCGAGTCTCACGAGATCAGGCGGCCGATGCCCGGGTTTGCCCGGACTCATGATCCGGCATGGGGCGCGCCGTGTCGATGGTCGATTCGACTTAGGACGGCACTTGCTCAACTTTCGAAAGTTACTTGCCCGTAACGCTTGCCCTGCCGGTCACAGGGTCGGTACGGTCCTGCTCGTCAGCGGTGGAGCGTCGGCCCGGCGCGTCGAAGCCGCGGGCGAGGGCGTCGGAGTCGCGGCAACGTCGCCATACCGTCGCCGGGAGTCGGATCGTCACAGGTCGTCACACGTCGAGGTGATTTCCGTGAACTGTCGTTCAGTCCCGCAGGCCAGTGTGCCGCTCCTGGTCCCGTCGTCCCTGGCCGCATGATGCACGTCCCGGATTCCGGCGAACGTCCTGGCCGGGGGTCGCCGGTCGCGCCATCGCCCGATCCAGGGCCCGAGAACGCGCGCGGGAGTACTGCCGCGCCGCATGACGTCAGGGCCGGCGGAGCTGCGCCCGGGGGAGCCCGGGCTGGCTCGCCGCGAGGAGTGTCGCCGGACGTACCGCAGCCGGCCGGCGACGCGTGGTCCGACGGCTCGCCGACGTCGGCGCCGTGCGGGCCCGCCGACGCTCCGCCGGTCCGGGCGACAACAGGACGTGGGCGGCTCTCAGCGCACGGTCACGGTCAGCAACGCCAGGAGGGCGATGACCACCGCGGACAGACGAATGCTCATGATCGGTTGATGGGAGCCCACCAGCCAACGGCGTAGCCGGGCGCGGGGGCGCAGTCTGGCGAACGTGTGAGTCACGACACCTCCAGTCCTGGCCGGCGCCACGCGTGACGCTGACCGACATGGGCACCTGCCGTCGCCGGCCATGCCCAGACCGGAACCTTTTATTCAGCTCGTCGAGCTGTCGTTCGGACTCACGCCGCGCCCGCGGACGCAACTGGAGGATCGACTCGCGGGAATCGCGGCTGTCGCCTCAGCATGAACCAGGAGGAACGGCACGTCAATAGCGGGCCGGGTCCCGGTTGCGCCCCATGATCATCGGCGATCGACCCCGTCATAGCGGGGTCGATCGCCGATGATCATGGGAGGCGTCAGCACTCGCGGCACGCCCTCGCTGAGTCCCGTCATCGACTCCGTCAGTGCGAACGCCGCCCGCTCGGCCGGGTCGAAGAACGGTCCCTCGTCCCAGGCGGCGACGGCGTGCAGGCGAGCCGTGCTCTCCCCGCCGCCGGCCGTGTCGTGGCTGTGCGGAGTCGTGCCGCCGACCCTGCGCGCCCGTCGGTGGGGCCCGGCGTCGTCCCCGGGTACGGCGCCATCGGCACCGCCGACGTTCCCGAAGGGCTGCGCCGATTCGGCGTCGCCGTGCGCATGGTGCTCGGTTGAGCGCGCCTGGCGTCAGTCGCGGGCTGGCGCAAATGCCGCGTCGTCGAGAACGGGCACGACGCCGCTGTCATCGACCCGGGCGGCGATGGCGACGTCCTCGGGGAAGCCGTACTCGGTCAGTTCGCGTCCGGATACCGACTGCGTCACCGCAACGCCCACGTCGGCGACGGTGGTGAACGCGGCCCCTGCTGCGGCCGCCTCGGGGGAGAGGGTGGACCCGCTGGCGGCTGTCAACGCCGCGACCACCGCGCCGGCGCCGAGCAAGTCCTCCACCGCCGGCCGTAAGCCGTCACGGTCCGGCCACCGCTCGCCGGCCGCGACCACCGCGACCGGCCGATCCGGCCGGCCGTACCCTCGAGCGGAGAGCCAACGCCCGACCGCGGTGGCGTTGCGCAGGCAGCCGGCGAGCACGGCGGGGCCGTCGGGCGCCTCGGCCGCGGCGGCGGCTATGGCGGAACCGTTCGGTGACGGCAGCACCAGTCGCGGCGGCACGGGTGCGGATCGAAGCGCCGCCGGTGACAACGACCACGGCGTGGCCTCGCTGATCTCGCGGCGGCCGACCGCCAGCTTGGCGCCCACCCGCACTGCATACGCAGACGCCGTCGCGTCGCGCCACGGGTAGGGGAACACCCGCGTGCCAGCCTCGACGGCGATCGACACTGCCGTCGTGAACGACAGCACGTCCACCACGACAAGCGCGGCCACCTGAGATGCGAGCCGCCGTACGCCCGGCGACCCCCACTCCAGGCGGACTCCGTAGCCATCCTGCGCGTACCAGGCGCTCATGGGGGTCGAGTGTGGCATGGCCGCGGATGGCGTCGGCGCAGCGACTCTGTCGGTGCGGCGTGGTTGGCTGACGGTACGGCGCGGCCTCGGTGGCGCGCAGGAAGGAGCGTCGTGAGCGATGTCAAAGCGGAACTGCACCGCAAACTGCGGGCCGGCCGGGCGGGAGTGCTGTCCAGGGTGGACGGCCTCGGCGAGTACGACCTGCGCCGTCCGCTCACTCCCACCGGCACCAACCTGCTCGGCCTGGTCAAGCACCTCGCCCGCGTGGAGTACGTCTACCTCGGCACGTCATTCGGCCGGCCACCGCCGGAGACGCTGGCCTGGGAGGAAGATGGCTCGGTCTGGGAGGGCGCCGACATGTGGGCGAAGCCCGACGAGTCCAGCGACTACCTCATCGGCCTGTACCGACGAGCCTGCGAGCACGGCGACCGCACCATCGAACAGCTCGACCTCGACGCCCCCGGCCGGGTCCCGCACTGGCCTGCCGAACGTGCCGACACCACCCTCGGCGTGCTGCTCATCCGCATGGTCGCCGAGACCGCCCAGCACGCCGGGCACGCCGACATCGTCCGCGAGCTCATCGACGGCACCGCCGGCCCCGACCACGAGTCCCTCGGCGACGCCGCCACGTGGCGCGCGTACCTCGCGAACATCCGGGCCGCCGCCGATGTGTTCGCGCCGCGCGAGTGAGCCGCGCACCGCACTCATCGCAGGGCTGATCACCGCGGGGTGAGGCGGATCACCGGGTACTCGCGGTCGGACTTGCTCTGGTACTTCGCGATGCGGGGCTGGGCGGCGGCGATGATGCTCCATGCCTGCTCACGCTGGGCGCCGTTGAGTCGCTGCGCCGTCACCGGTTCGGCTGCGCGGCCCGGCAGCTCGATCGTCACCTGGTCGGGGTGTGCCATGAGGTTGGCGTGCCAGTCGGGGTTCTGGTTCCCGCCGCCCGACGCGACGATCAGCCGGGCGTCGTCACCGTCGGCGAACCACGCCACCGGAGTCTCCCGCGGTTGCCCGCTGCGGTGGCCCACCGTGTTCAGGATCAGCAGGTCCATGCCCATCATCGTCCCGCGTCCACCCCGGACCTTGCGGATGGTGCGGGCGTTCGCTTTGCGCTGCATCCACCGCGACAGCGCACCGGGCGTACCCGGCTTGCGCTTGCCTCGTTTGGCTGCCTGCTGGTCCGGTGTCATGGCTACCTCCAGCCAGTCGACGTCATGTTCATGGTGGTCACGCTAGGCGCGGCGCAGCCATGGCCGCTTCTCGATTCCTGACCGATCGGCGGTACCCCCGAAGCGATCACCACTGAGCGCGCGTCCCAGCCTGCATCGGTCGCCAGCCCGTCGCATCAGTAACTGGTAACGTGGCTTATATCGGTTACTCGGCCCCGGGGGCAAGGGAGGAAGAGCAATGCGACGGACGGCAACGACACGGCATCGGTACCGCGAGCTGGACGGGCTGAGAGTTCACAACCGCGAATCGGGGGTGCCGTCGTGAGCGCACCAGACCTCACCATCAAGCCCCTCGGGCCGGACACCTGGGCGGACCTCGAGTCCGTCATGGGTGCACGGGGCGGCGCTCGTGGCTGCTGGTGCATGCATTGGCGGCTGAGCATCGCCGAGTGGATGGAGAACAAAGGCGACGGGAACAAGGCCGCCTTGCGTGCTCTCGCCGAGCAGGACGCGCCACCCGGCGTCGTGGGCTACCTCGACGAGGACCCCGTGGCCTGGTGCGGGTTCGGCAACCGCGCGGACTTCCCCAGGATGCAACGCTCGACGCTGCTGCAACCCGTCGATGACGAACCGGTCGTCTCACTCACCTGCCTGTTCGTCAAGAAGGGCCATCGGCGGGACGGCATATCCACGCCACTGATCACCGCGGTGTGCGACTACCTGTCCGAGACCTCCGAAATACGCACGGTCGAGGCCTACCCCGTCGAACCTCCCGCAGGGCGCACCATCGGCCCGGACACAGCCATGACCGGCATCGCCAGCGCGTTCCTGGCTGCTGGCTTCACCGAAGTCGCCCGGCGTAAGAGCGATCGCCCCATCGTGAGGTACGAACTGCCGTGAGCGCCGCCACCGCCTGGGTGGATGACCACTTCATCGCCGGCGATGTCGCCCTCGACTTCGCCAACACCGTCTACCGCCGCACTCCCGAACTCGGCGCCGATCTGCTGAACACAGCTGAAGCGCTCACGACCTGGCTTGCCCGCGCACACCTGCTGCCCGAGAGCAACGAACACGGCGACCCCGCTGACGTCCTCGACGAAGCTCGCGGACTACGTGCCCAGCTCTGGGTCGTCTTCGACGCCCAGAGGGAGGGACGTGCCATACCCGAAGACGCCTTCGCAAGGCTTCTCGACGTCGCCCGTCACGGCATCGGTAGCGTCACTCTGAAACCCGACGGCTCGATGGTCCCCACGACAGCCGACGGAGCGCTCAGCATCCTGGCCCTGCGTGCCACGGCACGTGTCCTCAACCCGCCACCCCAAGGAGTGCGGGTTTGCGACCGCTGCGGCTGGTTCTTCATCGACAGCTCCCGTGGGCGCCGGCGCCGCTGGTGCAGCATGAAGACGTGCGGGAACCAGGCAAAAGCTCACCGGTACCGCTCCACGCACGGCTGACGCACACGACGTCCTGCCTGCGTACACCTCGCCCGGCAGCCGGTGAAAATCACTTTGCCCGTGCTCGCCTCGCCCCGGTACGGTCGCTGGGTCGTTCTCGCTGCTGGGGTCCATGAGGTTTGCGTGTGGCGTACCGGCAGCTCCGGACTGAGAGTAGGTTTCGTTCATGGCGTGTCGTATCAGTGAACTCGTGCTCGGTTGCCGCGATCCTGAGCTGCTGGCGCGGTTCTGGTGTGAGGTCCTGGACTTCGTCGTGCTCGATCACGAGGACGACGGTTCGCTGGAGATCGGGCCGCGCGAAGGGTTCGGCGGTCCGCAGCCGACGATCATCCTCAGCCGCAGGGACGAGCCGGAGAAGGGGAAATCCCGGCTGCACATCGACGTCAACGCCACCGACCGCGATCAGGACGCCGAGCTCGAACGCCTCCTCAAGCTCGGTGCACGCCCGGCCGACATCGGCCAGACCGGGCAGGAGCAATGGCACGTCCTGGCCGACCCCGAAGGCAACGAGTTCTGCCTGCTCAAGGCCCGCCTGAACCCACTCTGATGCTCATCGGTCCCGCCTCGACCTCAAGATCATGGCAGCAATCGCGTGAGCCAGACCACTTCGCCCGCGCGGTCGTCGATCGAAACATGATTCCGCGCGAAACCGAGCTTCTCGAGGACACGCAACGATGGGGTGTTCCACGAACCGACAGTCGACCAGAGCCTTTTCCGCCCGGTCTCTACCGCAGCGCCGAGCACTGCGCCTGCCGCCTCGGTGGCGTACCCACGCCCATGCACGCGTCGGAACAACTCGTACGCGATCTCGGGTTCATCAACGGTGGCCCGGCCCACGATGAGCCCGCAATAGCCGATGAAGTCGCCTTCGACGCGGCGACGGATGGGTAGCAGTGTGAACCCCGCTGTCGACATGGCGGCTTCCTGCGCAGCGATGATTTCTCGGACGTGCTCAACGGTCGGCGTTCCGTCATCGCGTTCTGAGATCAGGGCACGAAGGTCGTCGATGTCCGACTCCGCCCAGGGCCGCATGTGGAGCCGCTCCGTCACGAGGTGAACTGGCATCGGCTCGTACGCAGAAGGCGAGGTGCAGCAGATCGACCCTGTGCTGACCGACGCCGAGATGGAGTCAATTTCCAGTGGGGATGATCTGTTCCCGAACGTCAACGGACAATGGACCTGATGAAGTCCGTGGTGCCATCACATACCCCAACAATCGTCACTGTTCGTCAGGGTCTAGTCACGGGTCGTGATCTAGGGCACACTCCGTGCATGGGGGGCATTGCCACTAAGTCCATCCGGGCAGCTAGGGGCGTCGCCGCAGCGTTGCGGAGACCGCCGTACACCGCGCCCGGCCACTACTACTCGCCCGCCACGTCGGCCGCTGATCGCCAGCGCGCCGTGACGTGGCGGGCACTTTCGCCTGTCGGGGTCGACTTGAACGAGGACGGCCAGGAGAAGCTGGCCGGCGAGCTCGGGCCGCTGATGGTCGACCTGCCCGAGGACCGCTGGCAGCCGGGCAACGGCATGTACGGTCGCGCCGACGCGGCCACGATGCACGCCATGCTCCGGCACTACAAGCCGAAGCGGGTCGTCGAAGTCGGATCCGGCTACTCGACGGCAGTCATATTGGACGTGGCTGAGCGCTATCTACCGGGACTAGAAGTCACCTGCATTGAGCCATACCCGGAGCGCCTGCTGTCCAGGGTCCGCGATGAGGACAATGTGCACGTGATGCAAGTTCCGGTGCAGCAGGTGCCAGCGCCGGAGTCTCTCGGCGATGGCCCAAATGCATCGTTCTGCGGAATCCAGTCGGGCGACTTCCTGATCATCGACTCCACGCACGTCGCGAAGTCGGGGTCCGACGTGATCTGGCTGTACCTGCACGTGCTGCCGACGCTGCCGCCCGGCGTGCTGGTCCACATCCACGACATCCACTGGCCGTTCGAGTACCCGGAGAAGTGGATCCGCGAAGGCCGGGACTGGACCGAGGTGTACCTGCTGCGTGCGTTCCTCTCCCACAGCGAGGCCTGGCAGATTCGGCTCATGACGTCGTGGCTCTGGACCCAGCGGCCGGATCTGGTGCCCGAGTCGTTGCGGGGTGAACCGACCGGCGCGCTCTGGATGCAGCGACAATGACCCGTAGGCGATTCAACCGATGGACCTTCGGGATCGGGGTGGCACTCGCCAGCGTGGCCATTGGGATCATCGTGGCCGCCGTTGTCGATGACGCAGGCACCCAGGACACCAGTGTGGTGGCTCCGCCGGTGGGAACTGAGTTCCCTACCCCGGAGACCACTGGCCCGCGCGAGCAGCCGACGCGGCAGTCTGACTCCGTCACCACGACCGAGGCCGGGCAGATCATCGAGAACGTCGAGATTACGGGGCGGCTCGCGATCCGCCACGACAACGTCACCGTCCGCGACGTCGTGATCAACGGCACCACCACGTACATGCTCCACGTGGAAGACCTGGATGGGACGTGCCCGCAGGGCGTGCTGATCGAGTACATCGAGATCGATGGCTCGCAGGCTGCCGCGAACGACGTCCCCATCTACATGCCGTGCGGCGCCACGGTCGATCACGCCTACGTGCACGATGTCGGCCGGTCGGCGCGGCTCGTGAATGACGGCATCATCCAGAACAGCTGGATCTACTCCGACCGGGCCGACTCCTCCGACGCGCACAGGGGCGCAGCCGGAACGAACGGTGGCAGCAACAACGCGCTGATCAACAACGTTCTCCGCTGCTCCGGCGACGGCTGTTCTGCCGCGGTCCCCATGTATGGCGACTTTGCTCCCGTTGACGGGTTCCTGGTTGAGCGCAATCTGCTCGCCACTACTGGCGGCTACTGTGCCCACGGCGGGTCTGTCGACTCGAAGCCCTTCCCGATCGGCTCCAACGTGCGGTTCATAGACAACCACTTCTCGACGGAGTTCTTCCCGACCTGTGGCCGGTTCGGGCCTGCCGCCAACTTCGAGCGTGACGTGCGTGGCAACGAATGGTCCGGCAACGTGTGGCATGAGTCGGGGGAATTGATCCCCTAAGCGGCACCACACGCACTACTCCGACAGAACCCGCCCCCGATTGGCTTCGGGCGGCGGGGCGCGGCAGACCGGGCACGGGAGCACGCGCGACATCAGCGGGCCACGCCAGGCCGCTGATCAGCACCTGCCTGCGACGACGGGCGCGGCCGTGGGGATCATGGGGTGTCCTAGCGGAGGATGGAGTGGGCGAGGGCGAGCGCCTTCGGCTGGGCATGGATCTCGTAGTCCGCGCCGAACGACTCGTACGAGTAGATCAGCGAACCCGGCCAGTCCGCTACGGCCCATGCGACGGTGGGCCCCATAGCAGCCGCGAGTGCGGCGCCCTCGGGGTATGCGAACCCGCCGTCACACTCGGCGCCGTCGCGGACGACGGGGTTGCCCTCGGCCTCCCAGCTGCACCGCTCGCCAGCCTCCCAACGCGTGGGTGAGACGGCGGCATCCGCCAGCTTTCGCGCCTTTGCGGCGGCGCGGCGCAGCAGGTCGACGTCATCGGTCATCGCGCAGCACCTCCTTCCGAACTGCCTTTACGGGGATCGCGTGGTACGAGCGGTTGGCCCGCCGCGACACGTGGACCCACTTCTTCGCCAGGCTGATCACGCGGAGGCTGGCGCGGAATAGGACGATCGGCTTGCCGCACGCCCCGCATCGGTCGCTCACGGTCAGACCTCTCGGGTCGGGTCGGCGTTTGGGTCGCAGGGGACGGTCACCAGGTGCGGCGGGTTCCTCCTCGTCGTCCACGCCCGTCCACGCGACGAACCGGGACCCGAGCCGGCGCGTGGCGGCTACGTCAGTACTCCATGTCGATTTGCAACTCGACCCCGTCCTACTCGCCGTAGGTGTCCAGCGAGAAGAACTTGACGGTCGCCGACTCACCCTCGCCCAGGTTCTCGCCGACCCAGTCAGCGTCGCAACCACCGTCCCGTCCAGGAACAGCGTCGCCGTCCACGTCACACGCGAGACCGAGCCGCCCGTGTCTGTCACGCGGGTCCGGAGCTGGAGTCGCCGGCGAAGTCCTCGGACACCTGCACGTCGGCGAACTCGTAACGGCCAGCCGTCAGGCCGTCGCCGCTCGGTTCCTCGGCCTCCTCAGCCCCAGCCTCGGCGGCACGCTGCAGTTCCGCGATGGTCGCGTCCTGCTCCTCGACATGCGCGGCAGCTCGCCACGATCAGCGGTCAGGTCGGCGACATCCTGCTCGAGCTCGGCGATCCGCGGGTCCAGTTCGCCGCCCTGCTTCGCCGGCGCCGTGGGTGCGGCGGCCGGCCCGGCTTCCTCCTGCGACGTGGTCGCGCCGATGCCAACGTTGACGACAAGCGCGGCCACGATGGTGAGGATTCACGGCCAACGACGGCGCTTCGGCGCGGCCGACTCGCCCCAAGATCGGTGGCGGGGGAGGAGCGGCAGGAGCGGTCTGGTCGGTGCCCCTTGAAACGGCTAGGGTGCAGCTTCAGGTAGACCTGACGCGCCGACCGGATCTAAGATCCGGTGTTTCCCCTGCTAGATGGTGGCTCCCGCACCTGGACTCGAACCAGGAACCCTCTGATTCTCCGCCTTGAACTTCCACGACCTCTCATCGGTTCCTGCTTTGTGGCGCTGGCCTGCATGTTCGACGCGGTGGGCTGCGCGCCGTCCTCTGTCAGTTCTCGCCGCTTCGGTGTCAATGCTGTGGGCCAGACTGTGGTCTCGGGTTGCGCTCGGGGTCCGCCGCGTGGCCTGGTTGACCTCATCCTGTAGTCGCCCCCGGCCGGTGTAGCGAGCACCGGGCCGGGGACTTGATCCCAACCTGAACCAACCAGGGAGAGACCCATGGTGACCGTACCGGAACCTGACAAGCGCCAGATCATCGCCCGCGCGCCGTTCTTCGACGAATCGGTCGGTGAGATGGTGGCGCACCTACTTCACGGGAACGCTGAGATCGATGTCGTGGTCAAGCCGTTCGAGTCTGAGCAGATCGCCGGGTTCGCCGTCAACGTCAAGGAGGCCCGCCGGTTCGCGCGTGTGCTGCTTGAGTTCGCCGATGTGGCGCAGGCGGCGATGTGGACCCCGAAGCTGCTGGCGGAAGTGCGGAACCGCTGGCTGCCCGGAGCGACCGATGCCGAGATCATCCAGCGGTTGAACGACCTGTGCGAGCGCCGTGGCGGTGGTATTGAGCTGCTGTCGTCTGGGCGCCTGTTCGCGCAGGATGGGGAAGCGCTCGTGGCCGCGGTTCACCGGGAGAAGGTTGACCGCGTCGCCGTCGCACTGTCGGATGCGCGCGTCTCGCTGACGGACCTAGATTCGGTGGTCGCCGATCTGCGGACGATCTACAGCGACACGAGCCAGGGATGATGGAACCAAGCAGTCCCTGACGCGTGCGCCACACTTCCGCCGTCCCCCTCGCAACTGCCGCCCTAGGCCGGAGTGGAGCGTGTCAAGGGTCGCAGATCGCGAAGCGACACGGAGCGCAGCGAAGTGCCCTTGACTCGTGGAGTGGAGGCCGGACAATCACGGCGTGAGGGGGACGGCCCCACTCGAAGCCATGCGTGCCTATCCTCGAAGTCGTGCGCGTCGCTGAGCCTCGCGTATGATCGGGGAAACTCAACATCGTTGGCTGCTGGCGGCTGGGCCGAGCCGGATCACATCCGGGAGGATGCCGTGCTCGAGCAGCTCGTACGTTTGCTCTTCGCCTTGGCCGTTGTGTTGTATGCGCTTGCCCGGCTGATGGACGTGGTCGATCGGGCCCTGGTTCATCGCCACCGCGCGGGTCTTGAGCGGGCCGTCTTGCGCGGGTCGTTCTTCGTACGGCGCAGGGCGCGAAGGCTGCTCCGTGGGTACGCCGATCGTCCGAGCAGCCGACAACAGCACCACTGATCATCGCTCTTGCGCTTTGCGGATCACCAGGCCGGTGACAGGCGAGATACGGTCTCGCTTCGTCACCGGCCTGGTCGTCTTGCGCCGCCCGTACGGTGCGCCCGGAACGGCCGCTAGGCCGCACGCCCGGCGCAGCCGGGAGGGCGGCTGCGGCGAGCGCAGCGAGCCGCCTTGACGGAGTAAAGAAAGTTCTCACCACGCCCAGTCGTCGCCGGGCCGCGGCGGGGTGAGGTGGTGAGACGCGCCGGACCAGTTCACGCCCTGCGCGCTGGCCGACGCGGAGGCGGGCGAACAGGATCTGTCCGGACGGAGTGGCAGTATTTCCGCATGGCAGATCCGAGACCAGCGAGACCGTACGAGTTCGCAGGCCCGTGACCTCGATGTCGTCGGCGTCTGGTGGGGGGAAGCATGGTGGATGAGAACAGTCTGTCCAGCCTTCGGGAGCTCTTCTTGTCGTACTATTCACCTACTCGGC
The DNA here is from genome assembly GCF_000515395.1 of Jiangella gansuensis DSM 44835. Taxonomy (NCBI): domain Bacteria; kingdom Bacillati; phylum Actinomycetota; class Actinomycetes; order Jiangellales; family Jiangellaceae; genus Jiangella; species Jiangella gansuensis. The sequence continues at coordinate 3,867,645 of NZ_KI911782.1, forward strand.
AAGAGCTTCGCGATGTGCTTCTTGACGGAATCATTAGCGTCGACACCAACGTTCTTCTCGATCTATACAGGTACACACCAAGCGCAAGGGCCGAGCTTATAAACTTGTTCTCGGCATTCGGCGAACGGCTCTTCATCCCCTATACAGTGGCCAAGGAGTACCAGGAGGGCCGGCTCGGCGCGGTCTTGGATCACCTCGGTGAGTACGATGACGCCAGGGGCCATCTTGAGGCAGCCCGCGAGCGCGCCGTCTCAGCCCTGAACTTCCTCGCAAAGCGTAGATCGTTTAGGCGCGATGAATTCGAGTTAGAATTGTCGCGCCTTGACTCAGCATTCAGAGCGGCTGAGAGGCGGGTCGCCGCGCTCGCGAGTGACTATGACCTAGACCCTGAAGGGCTAATCGACTCTGATCCAATTCGAAAAAGCCTTGAGCCAATCTTTAATGGCAAGGTCGGTCGGCCTCTGAATCCGGCCGCCGAACAAGCGCACAGGGAACTATTCGGCTCCGAAAATCGCACCGAGGTGCTGCCTGGCGATAGTGACGCGAAGCGCAAACCCATCGCGCGCGCCGCCAACGATTATCTCATCTGGAATGAACTCAAAGTTGAAGTCGCGCGACGTGGAAAGCCGATCCTGTTTGTAACTAGCGATGACAAGGCCGATTGGGTTGGGCGAGAGCGGGGAAGAACCGAGAGGCCGCGGAGAGAACTTGTCGAAGAGATGTTGCGCGACTGCGGGGTGAGGCCGTACATGATGCAGCCCGCGAAGTTCCTTGAGCTTTCGCGTGAAGCTCTCGATGTCGCCGTGAGCCCCGGGACCGTGGAAGAAGCCTCAGCATCCGAACAAGGACAAGAGTACGGCTCGGCGCCGCCAATAGTGGTTCACGGCCTCTCAGACGAGCCGAAACGAGTTCGACTGGCTCGGTGCTGCACTCCGATCCCTGGCGACGAGATCGTCGGCCGGACAGCACGAGGCCGAAAAGTAGTCGTGCATCGAACTGACTGCCAATGGGTTGCCCAAAGCGGCCCTGAGGTTGAGGTTAGCTGGACCGACGTCCCAGCCGAACTCGAAGTTTCATTGCGCTTCACAGTCGAGGATGAAGCCGTCTTCTATGCGGCTTGGCCGGAAACCCTTGAGCAGTTATCGGCATCGGTTCGAATCTTGCGAATGCAATCATCGGAAGATGAGATGCCGGCGACAGCATTTGTGCTGCTGAACTTTGAGAGTCCAATGACGGCGGCTCAGATAAGCGAGGTCATAGGAACCATCCCGGGCGTAGGAGTGGTGGCAAGAACCAGTCGAAACCTAGTGACGAATTTGTAAGTAGTTCGTGCGGCTCTAAAGGCTCAAATCATCCGCGCGCACCGCTATTTTAGCTCTCCGTCCCAATTGAGTGCAGCTTGCTCTAGTGCGGCCTTCGCATTTCCGATGATCACGCGATAATCCTGGAAGTCCGCAATGAACTTGGGTGATGTTTGCTTGAATGCAGCGAGGTTCATGTGATTCGTCATTCGAATGAATTGCTCTTGCAGCGCATCCAGCGCGGGCCGCGCCGCAGGATTGCGGACGGAGAGACGCGCCCGAGTTAGCGAAGCCCAAAATGCATCGCCATCTTGGAGAAATTCTCGCTGGCGTTCGCTGTCTAGTTGCCGCCCGTTCTGGGCTGCCTCGTAGGCCAAGGAGAGGTTAGCGACCGCCGAGGCCCACCGCGAGAGCGCGGTCAGCAGGTCGGCAATCACGTCTCGGTCGTGCTGAACTCGGGTGGCCTTCTCGGACTCTCGTAAGCGACGGTCTTCCTTTCTTGTCGTCCAGACATGCTGTAGGAAGGACCCAAGCCATACAAGAAGACCGCCGACGACGACCGGCGCCAAGTCTGTTGCCACCTCAGCGCCGGTCGTAGCTGATGCTGTTAAATGCGAGGTTTGGTCAATCATTACAGCCCGTTCGCAGTTTCGTCCGAGGGTAAGGGGGTTCCCTGATCCGTCTTACTGATCCCGCTCCTGATCGCCAGCCCGCATCGCTGGTGGTTGCACTTCATCTCTGAATGGTTCGTAGGGAGCATCCGGTGATTCTGGCTCCCACGTCCAGGCGTAGAATCGGTCGACTAAGCTAGGAGGCCTATTCTCCTTGCGCTTTTCGAGCTTGACCCCCCAGAGATACAGCCGGACCATGGCTTTTCGAAGCGGCGGGATCGTTGATGTCATCATCCACCGATGCGCGCGCTTGCGATGCATAACAAGCTCGAACCCGAGCACCCAGCCCAGGGCTACGACGCCAATGACGTAGGTCCAAAAGACCCCTGTGTGACCGAACAGGTTGTCTCCGGGATCGATCCAAGTTCCGAGGGCGGCGGTAAGCACGGCTATTATGCCGGCCCCCACGGCCAACTTGAAGGCGCTAAGGAGTGCCCGGGGTCGCCGTTTACGTAATCGGACGTGCGCGGCTAGTTCCTCTGCAAGCTCGTCGATGACACCTGTAAGTCGATCCTTCGTGCCGCTGGCACGAACTTCCTCACGAGTCTTGACCAAGCCGTCAATCTGGCGGCGCAGCCGAGCGGGTTTCGTTAGCTCGAGCAGGGCGGTCACCAGCCCTGCAGCACCAGCCGTGCCGACGGCGGCCGCGCCGATAGCTACGAGTAGTTCCCAGGTCATTCGCGGACTGTACTGGACCAGGCGGACTTATCCCGCCCTACTTGCGATCATCGAACGCGTGTTCGAGACTAGGCTGCATGGCACCTGGACGTAGAGCAGATCCTGACCGGCTCTTGGCGGCTCAGCTCAACGCAACGGCAACGAGGCTGGCCTTCGCTGGGGCGACGCCGCCCGACGCTGCATCCGAGCTGCGTGCGGTCGCCGGTGGCCGCTTCGACCTGATCGCCCAGGAGGCTGGGAAGATGGCCGGCATCTGGTCGGTGAAAGCGCGGTACGACGGCGGAGCGGCACTGATAGGTGCGGGGTTCCTGGTCATGGCGCTCGGGGCAGACTCGGGGGAGGACCTCGACCTGGTGCACTGGGTCGACGAAGGCCGGTTCGCTGCCGAGCGGTCCATCCGCGAGGCGGAGAGCCTGGCGAGGTTCCACGAGCATCGTCGTGGTTTAGCTGAGGGTCGAGGAGATTTCGGGTAGTCCGTATGGCGGATGATAGGATGGCTGTATGGCGAAGGAGAAGGTAACGGTGACCATGTCGGGGCAGGTGCTTGCCAACCTCGACGCCGACGCGCGCAGCTCCGGCCTGAACCGGTCGGAGTACGTCGAGCGGATCGCCCGTGAGGCGCACTATCGGAGGCTGCTCGATCAGGTCGAGGGGCCGGCGTGGACCACCGCCGAAGAGGACCGGGCGCGTGACGTACTGCGGTGGCAGGCTGAGGCGTGAACCCCGGCGACCTGTGGCGCTTGGAGGATGGCACGACCCGCCTCGTCCTGTCGCATGCTACCTACAACGCCTCCAGAGCCAACACGGTCGTGACGTGCGCCGTGGTTCCTGAGTCGAACTCGTTTCAGCCATTTGCCGTGATGACAGACGGCGGCATCGTTCTACCGGATCGGCTTCTGGCGCACCCGCGGAACTGGCTCACAGACAAGCGTGGTGAGTTGACTGATTACGAGCTGGCCACCGTGCGCGAGCACCTGTCGTTCCTGCTCGGGACTTGATGTGAGTGGCGCGCCGTCAGTCGCCGCGGAGGGCGTCTCCGAGGTTGCATAGTTGGCCCCTCGTTGCCAGCGCCAGCCCGGTCGCGATCGACAGCGTCTCCGCCTGCTCTCACCGGCGCTGTTGAGTTCCATCAGGGGCTGCGCAACGAACGGCGCGGGTGCACGCGCTAGCAGTCACGTGCGGGGCGCCACGTCAAGCCAGCGACGCCGAGGGTGATATCGAGTAGATTCCGCGCCATGAAGACCACCCTCAGGACGATCGCGGCGGCGGTCCCTGTCGCGATCGTGGGCCTTGGTGCGTTGTGGCTCGTGCTGGGGCCGCTGGCAAATGCACTTACGGCAACCCGTGGTTTGACGCCATCCGAGAGCGTGGCCGCCCTTGCTGATACGCGTCAGGCGATTCTGACCGGATTAGGTGGCCTCGGCCTACTCATAGGCGTCGCGTTCACGGCGCGGACATACCTGCTCAATCGTCGGGCTCAATTGACGGATCGTCTGGCCAGGAGTGTCGAGCAACTGGCGTCAGGGCAATTGGCCGTTCGGTTGGGCGGTGTCTACGCCCTCGAGCAATTGATGCGGGAATCTAAACAGGAGCATGAGGCCGCTGTAGACGTCCTTGCTGCCTTTGTGCGCGAGAATGCTAGCTATCGGAATGTCTCGGCGGGTGGGTCGGAAGCGCCTGTGATGCAGCAGGAGGAGTCCCAAGAGCCAGAAATCTCGCGTCTCCCTACTGACGTCCAGTCCGTACTTACGGTTCTAGGTCGTCGACCAGTCCGCCATGAGAGCCACAGGCTTGACCTAGCTGAGACTGATTTGAGGGGAGCGGATCTGCGGGGAGCCCGCTTCGACCGTGCAGATCTGAGCGAGGCATTGCTGAACGGATCGGATCTGTCGAAGAGTTCGCTCGTCGGCGCATTGCTGAATTTCGCTCAATTGGTGGCGGCGGAAATAACTGACGCCGACATGAGTGATGCCTCGCTTCGTGGGGCAAAGTTCCAGGAAGCGCGGATGACTGGTGTTGTATTACGCGGCGCCGATCCGTTCAAGGCGAGGTTCAGCGGCGCGACGTTGGAAGGTGTTGATCTTCGCAAATCCTCGATCGACCGTGCGTACCTGATGGGTGCAAATCTGCGCCGAGCTAATCTCCGAGATGAACATCTCTATGCCAACCGACTTGAGGGTGTGCAACTAGAAGGGGCCGACCTGCGAGGCACACAGATCGAAGGTGATGAGGACGTCTCGCCTCAACTGGCCGAGCGACTTCGCCGCGCACGTACCGACACGTCTACTCGGCTGCCGCCAGGGATGTGATTTCCGGGACCGTTTTGCACCTCAAAGCCATTAGATTAGACAGGCCGGCCAAATTCTGCGTAGACCTGGCGGCCGATCTTGAGCGCGTTTTGTGCGGAACTCAGGCGCCTAGCCATTGATGGGCGCATGCGGGGGCGAGCTGAGTCGAGCGTCATAAACTCCCAGTCGCGTGCCTCCGCATTATCTATGCGGATGCGCTGGACGGCCTCGGTGTCGAGGATTCCGCCGTCAAAGATGAACATCACGCCGTCATGCCATGGTCCGCTCTGCGGGATCCAATCGACCACAAGTGTATTCGTGATCTTGATGTCGAGCCCTATCTCTTCAAGAATCTCTCGTTCGCAAGCTTGTCGTGGAGACTCGTTCGGGTCGGCAATGCCACCTGGGATTTCCAACGTCGGCTTGTAGATCGGCTTAATGAAGAGGATCAGCCCCTCCTCATTTCGAATCAGCGCGCCGCCGGCAACCGTCTTGCGCGGGATCCTGTCGGCTATGCCTGGGTTGAACTCCTTTTCGGGCGCACCGTCCGCCCTCACGTCCTCTTCGAGGCTCACCCTGGTCATAATGCCTGCGATCCCTTCGTGCGTAGGTTTGCAATCTCATTGAGCACGTCCTTTACGAGGGTAGCGGAAGAGTGCTCTTTCAACTCGTCCGCAAGTCGCCGCAGATGATGTTGCGCGCGTCGTGAGTCGAGCTGCGATACGAGCGGCAAAATTTGCTGTGCCATGCTCGTCGCTTCATCGATGTCTCCGGAGCGAGCGGCGGCAATGCCCAGCTCAGCCCCGGCATAGATCCGACGGCGTGGATGGCGGGACGAGGCGTCCCAGACGCGCCGCATGAGCCGCCTAGCCTTGCTAGTGTCGCCGAGCTGTAGCCAGGTCGTTCCTGCGTGGCTAGAGAAGATCACGTCATCCCAGTGCGCTGCCCATGTGCGTAGAGGCTTTTGCGAGCGACGCTCGAACGCGTTCTCAGCCCGTGTGAGCGCCGCCGCGCCTTCATGTGCATCTCCTAGGTGTGCGAGCGCCCTGGCCGACAACAGCTCGCCCTCGGCCACTACCTGCAACTCCTGAGCGGAGTTAGCGACCTCGGTCGCCGTTCGTGCGATTCGGAGCGCATCGCGGGGATGCCCCAGGAACATCGCTTGGTGGGTCAGGCTGGTCATCAGATAAGCGGCTAGCGCGTCGTCCCCGGCTTCCCTCGTCAGCCGCAAGGCGTGTGTGAAGTACGCCTGTGCGGTGCCGTGCTCGCCTGCGTCATACGCCATCCAGCCGACAACCTCGCACAGCTCCGCGACCGCTGAGAACAACTCGGCGTGAACGCCGGCCTCCTGGTGCGCAGCCAACATTGGCATGGCCACGTCGTGAAGGAAGCTTGTGGCCGTTTGTCGGCAGCCAGGACCGCCCATCGTGCGCTCGAGGGCGTCGAGTGCCTGCGTTGTTGCCCGGATGTGCTCAACGTCCTGTGCGCCGACGGACAGGTTGCGGGGGTCGGCGAGTCTCGGCGTAGAGATCCAGTCCAGAACCGCGGCCGCCAGACTGCTCGGCTCGTAAGCCAGTTCAGGTCCATCGGTTGCGGCATCATCGAGCGCTGAGAGTGTGTCGGCAAGTTGGAGTCGGTATCCGACGACTGCGTGGCGCGCCGGGGGCTCGGCGTCGGCGGAACTGGTCAACTCCCGGAGCCGCGCCACCACGGGTTCTGGCGCGGCTTGGAGCGCGTCGTTCAACGCTTGTTGCGTTCCCGGCCGCAGGCGCATGTCTGGCCGTCGCTTCCAGAGGTAGAGCGACCTTGGCGCGATGCGAAGGATGTCCTGGGCGAACCTCTCGTCGGTCATGAGCGGATCGTGGTCACGGAAGGCCGCCTGGAAGGCAAGCACGCGTTCCGGAGTCCAGATCATCCGCTCATCCGTCATCGCGGCCCCTGCCACCGATCGCAATTGCAGGGGAGTTGCAGGTCAAGATTCATGGTTCGCGCTCGCTAGCGTGCGTTGACTTGCCGACATGAGCTTCAACGTGAGCGAGCCGCTCAGTCAGTTCCTCGACGGTCGAGCGGAGCGAGTCGATCTGCTCCTGCACGGGCGGCGTCGTGTCGTCTGGCGTGGCCGTAACGATCGCTCGTACGCCTGCACGCGACGCGATGAGTCCATCGTTCCTGAGCACATCCAATGCTCGCTTGACGGTCATGTGCGACACGCCGTGGTCGTCAGCGAGCTGCTGGATGGACGGCAGGTGCGAGCCCACTGCGTACTCACCTGTGGCTATCGCTTGTCGAACCGTGTTTGCGACCTGCTCGTAGCCGGTGCGCGCGCCGTCGCTGAGGCTCATGACCCAAGGGTAGCTGAGATGTCTAGCTACCTCTTGACAAAGCTAGCTAGCTACTTAAAGCTAGCTAGATATCGAGGCTAGGGGCCTCACGGAGAAAGGAGAAGGTCATGGCGACCTACGCAGTGGAGAGCACCCGTCAGGCGATGACCGCGACGGGGATCGTGGAACCGGTGATGGCGTGGATCGATGGTCCCGACGGCAAGCGCCGTCCGAGCAAGGATTCCCAGGATCACGACGCGAAGCCGGAGGACGGCGGCACCGGCTGGCCGCTCTGGGGCGTCGAGGTTATGTACATCACTGAGTCGTTCGGCCGGCAGAGCACCGCCACCGCGAAGGTGACGGTCTCCGCGCCGGACATGCCGGTGATCCAGCCCCTAACGCCGATCACCTTCAAGGGCCTCACGGTGGACTGCGGTACGACGCGCTCCGGTGGGTTCTTCGAGCGGTGGCGTGCCCGTGAGCTGGACAAGATCCAGCGCGGTCAGGCACCGAAGGTCGACCAGCACGACAAGGCGGCCTGACCCTCATGTCCGCGCCTCACGACACCACACCAGCAGAGCACCAGCGCTGGTGTGAGGACCAGGAACGCGGCCACACCGGCCCGTGTCGGCTCTACGGGGCCGCCGTGGTCGGGGACGGCGCGATCACCCTCGTGGAGGCCGAGGGAACAGCGGGCGACGGCGTTCGCCTGGTCCTGAGCCACATTCCGCGCCAGTCGGCTCCGCTGCTGGTCCAGCTCACCCCGATGAACGCGAAGCGGCTGGGGGAGGGCCTGACCAAGCTCGGCAGGGCCTTCGACGCGGGGCGCACGCCTCGCCGTCCCACCGGATCGGCGAAGGCCACGGGCGGCGCGACCGCCCCTCGATGAGCACCGCCCAGGAGCCGGACTGGCATCCAAACCTTCGGCTCCTGGGCGGCTTCCAACCCACCCCCAAGGATGGAGGGGATCAGCATGTTCAACCGTACTGCCCGCGCGACCTCGTGGGCATTCCCGCTGCTGCTTGCCGCGCTGCTTCTGGTGGCCGGCGTCGCCGGAACTGTCGTGTCGGCGATGGGTGCGTGGTCGTGATGACCGCCGCCGCTGCCAGGGCTGCCGCTGAGGCTGCCGCCCGCCAGGCCCCGTGCGACCCGGCCTCGTCTGGTCACTGCGGCGAGGGCCGACACGACCAGTGCGCCCACCGGATCGGTGGCCCGCAGGAGGACGGTGTCTGGTTCCCGGAGACCTACCTCATCGGTCCCGCCGGCCTGGTCCCCAACGGGCCGGTCGCCGTGGTGGAGCCGTCGCACGTGTGGCGCTGCTCGTGCACCTGCCACAGCGACCCGAACTCGGCGGGGTGGTTGTGGTGAACGGCGACCCGGTCCTATTCTCCGCGCTCGCCCCTCCCGACAGTGCGACCGTCTACGGGTTCGCGTGCACGGTTTGCGGTCGCCATGCCGCCACCGAGCCCGACGCCGTCTGCGCGGCCTGCGCCAAGTCGGCCAACCCCACGAAGTCGTCGCGGCGTCGGGTGGTGAAGTCCCGTGCTCGGTGACCTGACCCCGGATCAGGCGGACGGGCTGGCCTATGTGGTGTGCGGGGGGTCCTACCTGACCAGCCGGGCGCGAGACGTCCCCGTCGGCGTCTCCCACACCGGCTCGCAGGTGTTCGCCTGTGCCGGCCACTGCCGCCGCCCGGGCCAGGGGGGCAGAGTCGTGACGCGCCTGCCCGAGTTCGGCCCGCCCGCCGAGCGGGTGTTGCAGATGTGCGGCGAGTGCGGTGTCTACACCTCGCGCGACCGCGACGAGAACCACTACGGCCCCGCCGACTATGACGGCCTGATCTGCCGGGAGTGCTGCACGCTCACCGGCACCGGGGAGTGGTGAACGGCATGTATCGCGTCCTGTGCTGCGACTCCTGCTCCGCGTCCACCTTGGACACCGGCCAGGCCGGCGGCTGGTTCGTCTTCATCGACGCCGGATCCGTCGCCGGTAATGCCCGGTGCCCGGACTGTCTGCCCGACCAGTCCGAGCCGTGGTCCTTGCCGGACCCGTCGCGGCTCTGACCTCTTCGGAGAACCCCTGATGACCAAGTCCTACGTGCGTCACCTGCCCGGTGACCACGCCTGTGACGTGTGCGGCCGGACCGGTTGCGATCCGCTCTGGCAGCACACGCTCACGGCCTTCTTCTACTGCGACGACTGCAAGCGGGCGTTCCCGCCCGATGACCTCGTGAGGGTGGTGTGACCCGATGCCTGCTCCCGTCAATCCGATCACGCCGGCCCAGGCCGCGACGTTCGCCAAGGGCCTGGCCGATCCTGACTCGTTCCCCCGCCAGCTCGCCCGGATGGCAGTGCTGCTGTTGGCGTGGCCGCTGGTGCTGGTGTGGAAGTTCCCGATCCTCATCGCCGCCCTGACCATCGCCACGGGTGCGGTCTACGCGGCCGACTACCTGGTGGCCGGCTGGACCCTGATCGCCGCCGCCGTGGTGGCCCCGGTCGTCGTACTCGCGCTGTGGCGGACCCTGCATGCCCGGTCGTTCGCGCCGGTCGGTGCGTGGCTGCTCGGCTGCCTGCGCTGCGGGCTGGTGTATCGGTGGCGGTGGCGTCACCACGCGATCGCCTGCGGCCTCGGCATCCGCGACAAGGACGGCGAGATCATCACCCCGCGCCTGGTCCGGGTGATGTCGAAGCCGGGTCGGGATGAGCTGCGGGTGCGGATGCTGCCCGGTCAGACTCCCGACGTGTACCTGGCCCGCGTGGTGCACTTGGCGCACGCCTTTCGCGTCGGGCACTCCCACCCCGAATACATCGACCGCGTGACCGCGCACTGCGACCGCTCCGGCATGGTCACCATCACCTTCCCCCGAGCGGACCCGCTGCGCCGCGACGTGCCACCGTTCGCGCCGATCCCGGTCGATCGGCTCGACCTGCAAGCGCTGCCTGTGGCGCGGCTGGACTCGACCATCGACGCCTACCGGCTGCCGCTGCTCTACACCCACGTCCTGGTGGCCGGCGCCACCGGCTCGGGCAAGGGCAGCGTGCTGTGGTCGATCGTCAACGGGCTCGCCCCCGGCATCCCCGCCGGACTGGTGCAGCTTTACGGCATCGACCCCAAGGGCGGCATGGAGCTCGCGCTCGGCAAGGCGCTGTTCCACCGCCTGGCCTACGACAAGGGCGACGACCGTCCGGGGGAGGAACGCGCCGCCGACCTCGTGCGGGTGATGGAAGACCTCGCCGACGTGTCCGCCGCCAGGGCTGCCCGCTACGCCGGGAAGCTGCGCAAGTTCACGCCCAGCGCCGATGAGCCGTTCATCGTGCTCGTGGTCGACGAGCTGGCCTACCTGACGAAGTACATGCCGTTCCCGACCCTCAAGAAGACGTTCGCCCAGGCGATAGCCACCGTCCTCACGCAGGGTCGCGCCGTGGGCGTCACCATCGTTGGCCTGCTCCAAGACCCCCGCAAGGACACCGTCCCCGAGCGGTCGCTGTTCCCGGTCAAGATCGGGCTGCGGCTCGACAGCGCGTCAGAGTCACAGATGGTGCTCGGCCAGACCGGGTGGGAACGCGGCGGGCACTGCGAGGCCATCCCCAGGGGACTGCCCGGCGTCGGGTACGTGCTCATCGACGGCGACCCCACACCGCGCCGAGTCCGGTTCTCCTACCTCACCGACGACGACGTGCGCGCGCTGACCTGGCAGCACCCGACCCCGCCGCCGGCCCCGCCGGCCGCGCAGCTCGAAGCCGTCCCCGACACCAACGACGACGGCGACGACGTCGGTGACGAGGGCGATGCTCCGCAGGCGGTGGCGGCATGACCGGCCAGTGGTTCCGCTCCGTGATCGCCAACGATCCGGCCTGGCATCGCTCCGCCCACGGCCCGATCGCGGTCTGCGGCACCCTCGGCACGCTGTTCATGCCGTGGGAGCCCGCCGTGCCGCCCGGCCAGATCACCTGCGCCGACTGCGAAGAGGACTGACTTCGTGACCTCGACCGCAAGTCTGGACGCCCTCGACGTGGACCAGCTCGCCGCGCGGCTCTCGCAGTCGGACGCCGAGCGGGCCACGCGGGGGTGCTCCAACCCGATCCGCCTCACGGGCTCGTCCGTGCACGTGGACGCGGCGACGGGTGAGGTCGTCGGCACCTACAGCTCCGACGACGAGCACGACGGTCACACCTATGTGCGCTGCGGCAACCGGCGCGCCGAGGTCTGTGCGTCGTGCTCGCGGGAGTACAAGGGCGACGCCTGGCACGTGCTGATGTCCGGGCTACTGGGCGGGCTCGGCGTCCCCGAGTCGGTGAGCCAGCACCCGTCGGTGTTCGTGACCCTCACTGCACCCAGCTTCGGCCCCGTGCACCGGGCAACCGGCAAGAAGGGCGGCAAGGGCAAGACGCCCTGTCGGGCACGCCGAGACCGCCCCGTCTGTCCGCACGGCCGGCCGCTGTCGTGCACCCGCCGCCACGACCAGGATGACCGGTTCGTGGGCCAACCGTTGTGCCGGGACTGCTACGACTACACCGCTCACGTCATCTGGCAGTGGCACGCCCCCGAGCTGTGGCGGCGCTTCACGATGGCGCTGCGTCGCCAGCTCGCCCGCGCCGCCGGGCTCACCGTGAAGGACTTTCACGCCCGCGCTCGGCTCTCCTACACGAAGGTGTGCGAGTTCCAAGCCAGGGGCGTCGTGCACTTCCACGCCGTCGTCAGGCTCGACGGCCCGACCGGACCCGACAGCCTCCCACAGCTCGACCTGGACGCCGACGACATCACCGTCCCCGTTCGCGCTGCCGCCGCTCACGTGTTCGTCGACGCCGACACCCCCCGCGGGGACACGCTGCGGCTGCGGTGGGGCGCCCAGCTCGACGCCCGCACCATCACCCTCGGCGCTGGCCGCGACAACAGCACCGGCCCGGCGCATCCGGCGATGATCGGCGCGTACCTGGCCAAGTACCTCACCAAGTCCACCGCCGAGTTCGGGCTCCCCGCCACCGAGCGGATCCGCTCCGCGACCGACGCCCGCCACGCCGGGGCCACCGACCATGCCTGCCGGATCGTTGCCGCTGCCGCCCGTCTGGTAACGGTGTCGGAGGACTACCGGCCGATCGCTCGGCGTCTGGCCACGCTCGGCTACCGGGGCCACCCGATCACCAAGTCCCGCGCTTACGGCGTCACCTTCGGCTCCCGCCGCGAAGCCCGCCGCACCTGGCGACGCCGCCGCGCCCGCCTCCACGCGACCGCTGTCGTCCGGGATGTGCTCGACCTCGACCCCGCGGCCATCGATGACGACGACGCCGTGATCACGCTCGGATCCTGGACCTACGCCGGTCGCGGCTACCTCACCGACCACGACGCCGCCCAGGCCGTCCGCACCCACACCCTCACCCGCATCCGACCCCAGCCGTAAATCTTCCAGGCCGGCGCAGCTGCTCGAGGCGCCGAAACAGGAGATCTTCCGGTAACGACAAGGAGTAAGCCCATGACTGAGACGGTCGAACCGACCTGGACGCCGGACGAGGTCGCCGCGTACCTGCGCGTGCCCAAGGCGACCCTCTACCAATGGCGCTGGAAGAACTACGGTCCGCCGGCGGCGAAGGTCGGTCGCGGCCTCCGGTACGAGGTCGCAGACGTGGTGGCCTGGTTCCAGGCACAGAAGACGGCCGCGTGATGGGCCGCGCACCGCTCCCGATCGGCACGTGGGGCAAAGTCCGCACCTACGTCGCCAAGGTTGATGACGCGGGACTGTCTGAAAAACGGTGGATCTTGGTCTTGGTCTGACACGCCGAGCAGGGGTGCTTGGCGGAAAGGATTGATCTTGACCGAGACACTGGAGCCCGTGGCGGACGAGGTGGATCAGCAAGCGCTGGCCGAGCAGTTGCTGGCGCAGGCCAAGGAGCAGGGCGTCGATCTGGTGGGTCCGAACGGGCTGCTCAACCAGTTGACGAAGAACGTGCTCGAGACCGCTCTGGAGGCGGAGATGAGCGAGCACTTGGGCTATGAGAAGCACGACCGGGCCGGGCGGGACAGCGGGAACTCGCGCAACGGGACCCGCACGAAGACGGTGCTGACTGAGATCGGGCCGGTCGAGATCGAGGTCCCCCGCGACACCGAGTCCTCGTTCGAACCGCAGATCGTGAAGAAGCGGCAGCGCCGCCTGAACGGGATCGATGAGATCGTGTTGTCGCTGACTGCCAAAGGCCTGACCACCGGTGAGGTCGCCGCGCACTTCGACGAGGTCTACGGCGCGAAGGTGTCCAAGGACACGATCTCCAGGATCACCGACAAGGTCGTCGGCGAGATGACCGAGTGGTGCGCCCGGCCACTGGAACGCGTATATCCGGTGATGTTCATCGACGCCATTCACGTGAAGATCCGCGATGGTCAGGTCACCAGCCGCCCGATCTACGTCGCCATCGGCGTCACCGTGACCGGCGAGCGGGACATCCTCGGGCTGTGGGCCGGCGACGGCGGTGAAGGCGCGAAGTTCTGGCTGCAGGTGCTGACCGAGATCAAGAACCGCGGCACCCAGGACGTGTGCATCGTGGTGTGCGACGGCTTGAAGGGGCTTCCCGAGGCGATCACCACCGTGTGGGAGCTCGCGATCGTGCAGACCTGCATCATCCACCTGCTGCGCAACACGTTCCGGTACGCCTCCCGCCGGTACTGGGACCAGATGTCACGCGAGCTCAAACCGGTCTACACCGCACCTTCGGAGGCCGCGGCCAAAGAACGCTGGAACGAGTTCGCCGCCAGCTGGGGGCAGCAGTACCCGGCCATCGTGCGGTTGTGGGAGAACGCCTGGTCGGAGTTTGTGCCGTTCCTGGACTACGACCAGGAGATCCGGCGGGTGATCTGCTCGACCAACGCGATCGAGTCGATCAACGCCCGCTACCGACGCGCGATCCGCGCCCGCGGACACTTCCCCACCGAACAGGCCGCCCTGAAGTGCCTCTACCTGGTGACCCGGTCGCTGGACCCGACCGGCCGAGGCCGGGCACGATGGGCCATGAGGTGGAAACCGGCCCTCAACGCGTTCGCGATCACGTTCGAAGGCCGCATCACACCAACCGGAAACTAGCCGATGCCAAGACCGGATCCACCGTTAATCAGACACACCCGATGACGCCGGTAAACCGGTCCGTCACGTGGCCCGGACGCTCTATCGGGACTTCGACGGCCGAACGCGTCCGGTTGAAGCGCACGGCAAGACCAAGACGGCCGCGACGAACGCTCTGCGGACGAAGCTGACCGAACGTGCCAAGGGTGGCCGTGGGGGAGAGCTGACGGCCACGCACCGGTTCTCCGACGCTGCGGATCTGTGGTTGGAGCGGTTCCGCAAGCAGGTCGAGGCCGACAAGCGCTCGCCGGGCTCGCTGGACACGTACCGGAAGCACTTGAAGAACCACGTGCTGCCGGCTCTGGCTGAGGTCCGTCTCGGGGAGGTCACCACGCCGCTGCTGGACCGCGTCATCGGCAAGATCGCGACCGATGCCGGTGGACCGACGGCCAAGACCTGCCGGAGCGTCATCTCCGGGATCATGGGCCTGGCCGTGCGCCGAGGTGCTGTCTTCGCGAATCCGGTCCGCGAGGTCGAACAGATCGAGACCCGCTCGAAGCAGGCGCGGGCGCTGAATGACGGTGAGGTCGGAGCATGGTTGACGGCGCTCAGAGGCGACGAGCGGGCTGTGCGGCGTGATCTGGTCGACCTGACGGTGTTCATGCTGTCGACCGGCTGCCGTATCGGTGAGGCATTGGCGGTGCTGTGGAGTCAGGTAGACCTGGCGGCGGGGACGGTCGAGATCACGCACACGATCATCCGCGTGCGCGGTGAGGGCCTGTTGCGCAAGTGGACGAAGAACCGCAACGAGCGACTGTTGCTCCTGCCGCCGCTCGGGGTCGCGATGTTGCGCCGTCGCTTTGTGCCCGGCACGCAGCTCGACAAGCCGGTGTTCCCGGACACCCAGGGTGGGTTCCGTGACCCGTCCAACACGAGCCGGGCCATCCGGGACGCCAGGGGAGAGGAGGTCATGTCGTGGATCACCTCGCACGCCTACCGGAAGACGACGGCCACCGTCCTGGACGATGCAGGCCACTCGGCGCGGCAGGTCGCCGACCAGCTCGGCCACGCCCGACCGTCGATGACTCAGGACGTGTACATGGGCCGGCGCGTGCTGAACCCCGCTGCGGCCGAGGCGCTGGAACGTGTGCTCGGCGTAGCGGCCGGGGAGGAAAACTGTGGGTAAGTTGTGGCCACCCGGTGCCGGCCTAATGGGCCTGTGGCCTGTGAGCTTGGGGTTTGGCTCCCGCACCTGGACTCGAACCAGGAACCCTCTGATTAACAGTCAGATGCTCTGCCAATTGAGCTATGCGGGATCGGGTGGAACTGAACGCCCCAGCCGACGCTGAACCTTACCAGGAGAAGGGCCCTCGTTCCCAATCGGTTCGGAGGGCCTGGCAGCCTGGGAACGATCAGTCCAGGACGTGCTCTTCGTACCGCTTGCGCATCAGCGCGACGACCTCGTCGGGGTCGGCGGCCCAGACGTCGGCGTTGAAGATCTCGACCTCGATGGGGCCGTCGTAGCCGGCGGCCTCGACGTGGCGGCGCAGGGCCTGGAAGTCGATGTGGCCGTCACCCATCATGCCGCGTGCGAGCAGCGCGTCCGGTGGGAGCGGGGTGATCCAGTCGCACACCTGGAAGCTGGCGATCCGCTCGCCGGCCCGCGCGATCGCGGCCTCGACCCGGGGGTCCCACCAGACGTGGAAGGTGTCGACGACGACGCCCACCGCGTCGGCCGGGAAGGGAGACGCCATGTCGAGCGCCTCGTCCAGCGTCGACAGGACGCCGCGGTCGGCGCAGTAGATGGGGTGCATGGGCTCCAGTGCCAGCCGGACCCCGGCCTGCTGGGCGTGCGGCACCAGGTCCGCGATGCCGTCGGCCACCCGGGCCCGGGCGCCTGGCAGGTTCCGCGACCCGTCCGGGAGCCCGCCGACCACCATGACCAGGCAGTCGGTACCCAAGGCTGCCGCTTCGTCGATGGCGCGCCGGTTGTCGGCCAGCGCGGCGTCGCGTTCCGGCCCGGGCAGCGCGGTGATGAATCCGCCCCGGCACAGCGACGAAACCTTCAGCCCGGCGTCCGCGACCAGCTGGGCTGAAGTCGCGAGCCCGGCTTCGTGCACCGGCTCCCGCCACAGGCCGATCCATTCCAGGCCGGCCCGGACGCACCCGTCGACGGCTTCCTGGACCGACCACCGGTTCGTCGTCTTCTGGTTCAGTGCCAGCCGCCGCATCGTCACATCACTCCGTACGTGGTCAGCAGTGCCGTCATCCGGGCGGCGGCCAGCTCCGGGTCCGGCAGCAGTCCGGCGGCGTCGGCCAGCTCGAACGTCGTCACCAGGTGGGGGAGGGACCGGGCGCTCTGCAGCCCGCCGACCATCGTGAACCCCGGCTGCAGCCCGGACAGCCAGGCCAGGAACGCGATGCCGGCCTTGTAGTAATAGGTGGGCGCCCCGAAGACCTGACGGGCCAGCGGTACGGTCGGCGCGAACGCCGCCTCGTACGCGGCCAGGTCGCCGCGGTCCAGCGCCTGCAACGCGCCCGACGCGGCCGGAGCGATCGCGGCGAAGATTCCGAGCAGCGCATCGCTGGAGCGGCCGTCGTCGTCGCCGCGGATGAGTTCCGGATAGTTGAAGTCGTCGCCGGTGTAGAGGCGGACGCCGTCCGGGAGCTGCGCGCGTACCCGGCGCTCCAGGTCCGCGTCGAGCAGCGACACCTTGATGCCGTCGACCGTCGCCGTGTGGTCGCGGATCAGCCCGACGACGTGCTCGGTGGCCACCTCGACGTCGTCGGCGCCCCAGTAGCCGGCCAACGCCGGGTCGAACATGGGGCCCAGCCAGTGCAGGATGACCGGCGACGGCGCCTGCGTGAGCAGGCGGTCGTAGACCTTGCGATAGTCGTCCGGTCCGCCGGCGACGGCTGCGAGCTGGCGGCTGGCCATCAGGATGACCTGGGCGCCGGCGTCGTCGACCACCTCGAGCTGGGTCTCGTACGCGGCCGCCACCTCGTCGAGGTCGCGAGCCGGTTCGGTCAGGTGGTCGGTGCCGACACCGGCTGCGATCCGGCCGCCTGCGGCGCGTGCCTCGGCCGAACTGCGCCGGATCAACTCCTGCGTGGCGGCCCAGTCGAGACCCATGCCGCGCTGCGCGGTGTCCATGGCCTCGGCCACACCCAGGCCGTACGACCACAGGTGCCGCCGGAACCCCAGGGTGTGGTCCCAATCGACGACGGCGGGAGCGCCCGGCACGTTCTCGCCGAGGGGGTCGGCGACGACGTGCGCGGCGGCGAACGCCACCCGCGACCGGAACGGTTCGGCCGGCCGGGTCCAGTCCCGCGGCGCGGACAGGACGTGCTCACGCAGCGCGCCGTCCGGCCCGGGCAGCCGCACCGAAACCCCGCCGCTCACAGCGACAGCTCCGGCAGTTCGATCCGCCGCCCCTGCGCCGACGACTCCAGCCCCGCCTGGGCGAGCCGCACACCGCGGGCACCGGCCAGGAAGTCGTACGAGTGGGGTGCGTCCTCGACGACGTGCCGGACGAACTGCTCCCACTGGGCCTTGAACCCGTTCTCCGGAGTGACGTTGTCGGGGACGTCCTGCCACTGGTCGCGATAGGGCTGCGGGTCCGCGAGATCCGGGTTCCAGGTGGGCCGTGGGGTCGAGATACGCGGCTGGACGACGCAGTGGTGCAGCCCCGCGACGGCGCTGCCGTGCGTGCCGTCGACCTGCAGTTCCAGCAGTTCGTCGCGATGCACCCGAACCGTCCAGGACGAGTTGAACTGGGCGATCACGCCGTCGGCCAGCTCGAAGATGGCATAGGCGGCATCGTCGGCGGTGGCCTCGTAGGGCTCGCCCTTCTCGTCCCAGCGCTGCGGGATGTGGGTGACCGCGCGCGCCGTCACCGCCTCGATCCGTCCGAACAGGTTCGTCAGGACGTAGTCCCAGTGGCAGAACATGTCGACGACGATGCCGCCCCCGTCCTCGGCGCGGTAGTTCCAGCTGGGCCGCTGCGCCTCCTGCCAGTCGCCCTCGAAGACCCAGTACCCGAACTCGCCGCGGACGGAGAGGATGCGGCCGAAGAAGCCGCTGTCGACCAGGCGGCGCAGCTTGAGCAGGCCCGGCAGAAACAGCTTGTCGTGGACGACGCCGTTCTTCACCCCGGCGGCCTTGGCCTGCTTGGCCAGGGCGAGCGCGCCGTCGACCGTCTCCGACACCGGCTTCTCGGTGTAGATGTGCTTGCCGGCGTCGATCGCCTTGACGATCGACTTCTCTCGCACCGACGTCAGCTGGGCGTCGAAGTACACCTCGTTCGCCGAGTCACCGAGGGCCGCGTCGAGGTCGGTGGTCCACTGGTCGAGGCCGTGTCGGTCGGCGATCTCGCGCAGCTTCTCCGCGTTACGCCCGACGAGTACCGGTGCGAGGGTGACCCGCGAGCCGTCGGACAGCTCGACCCCACCCTGCTCGTTGATCGCGATGATCGACCGGACCAGATGCTGCCGGTATCCCATCCGGCCGGTGACGCCGTTCATCACGACACCGAGCGACTTGACTGCCATGCCACCTCCTGTGGGAAAGCGCTTGCCCATTAACCGTAAGGGAGGTCGGCTCAGCCTGGCAAGCTCCGGCGTGTCGGTGATGTTGCGAGGTAGTGAATTTGTCGGCCGGCCCGCCTAAATCTGGGGGGTGTCGGGCGGCCGCGGACGTCATCGGGCGTCCTCCAGGGTCACGCGGCAAGCATGCCTGGTGAAGCGGGAACACCCATGCCGAACGTGATCGTTTGGGGCGCTCTTGGCGCATCCGTGGGGTGGTCACGTCCGGGGATCGGTGGGAAGGGGCGAGGTCGGAAGGAAAGGGGTGTGAGATCGCTGCGTGGAACGATGCGGCGTCGCTGTCGTGGGGACGACAGTGCTGTCACATCGTGGCGAGCAGCGATCAGGTCGTTCACCGCGACGAGAACACCGTTCGCCGCGACGCCTCACGACCCCAGGCGAGACCCTGTCTCGTCGCACACCCAGCGAGCTTCACATCGTCGTTCCCGGTGGTGGCTCACAGGCCAGGTTGCCGCGCCTACTGTGCAGCGTTTCGGGTCACGTCACTCGCCACGCGGTCGGACTCTGGCGTTTTCACCGTCCGGTACGGCCTCCGAGGCGAGTGACGTGACCTGAAGGCCCGCTACGTGACCCGGCGACGACACATGTGGGCGGTGGCCGGCTGGCCGCGGACTCCTGCAGGCGACCCCTGTGCCCTGGGGCGGAGTCGCTCGTGCACCTTGGCACGCGATATCGGCGCCTTGGTACGCGAACTCATCGCTCGAGAGTCCAGTTTGTCCCGGTTCGGGGAGCGATATCGCGTACCAAGGCGCGAGCCGCGTGATCGGTCCGCGCAGCCCGTATCCGTGCCCAGGCGGCACGCGTCTTCCAACGGCAACCCTCCAGCCGGGCAACCGTCGCACGCGGCCAGGCAGCCAGGCGGCCAGGCGGCCAACGGCAGGCGAACTCCCGCTCCGGCAGGCAAGCATCCATGGTGCGGCGGGAACACCCCTGCCGAACGTGATCATTTGGAAGGGGCGGACCCGGGGCGGACCCGGGGCCGGCGGGTGCGGGGTCAGGTCACGCGGCGGGTGCTCTGGCGCAGGACGACCTCGCCCTTGATGCGCCGCGTGCGGGGCTTAGTGCGCTCGGGCGCGCTCAGGACGAGGTCGAATGCCGTCGCGCCGACCTTCTCCAGCGGCAGCCGGACCGTGGTCAGTGCGGGGTAGACGTCGCGCAGCGTGCTGATGTCGTCGAACCCGGCCAGGCCGAGGTCGCCGGGGACGCTCAGGCCGCGCTCGCGGCAGGCCGCCATGGCGCCGACGGCCATCACGTCGTTGACGGCGAAGACGCAGTCCAGCTCGCTTTCGCGGGCCAGGAGCGTCTGCATCGCCTCGTAGCCGCCGTCGCGGGTGAACGCGCCGGGCACGACGTACGCCGGGTCGAGGTCGAGGCCGTGCCGCCCGAGCCCGTCGCGGAAGCCGTGCACCCGGTCGCGGGCGGTGAGCATCGGGTCGGGGCCGGCGAGCACGCCGAACCTGCGGTAGCCGAGTGCGACCAGCTCACCGGCGAGGTCGCGGGCGCCGAGACGGTTCTCGATGACGACCGTGTCGACCGGTAGCTGCTTCTGCGAGATGGCGACGACGGTTCCGCCGGCGTTCTCGAAGATCTCGACCTCGCGGCGCAGCGCCTGGGCGCACTCGTCGCCGTCGATGCGGCTGCCGGCGAGGATGACCGCGCGGCTGCGCTGGCCGCGGGCGGCGACCAGGTAGTCGACTTCGCGCTCGGACCGGCGCAGCGTGCTGCCGAGCGTGACCAGCACCTGGTGGCCCTCGGCGGCGCCCATGACGCCGGCGGCGATGGAGGAGAAGTAGGGGTCGGCGATGTCCTGGACCACCAGCCCGACGACGTTGGTCTGCCCGCGCGCCATGGCCTGCGCCTGCGCGTTGGGGGCGTAGTTGAGGCTGCGCGCGGCCGCGAGCACCCGTTCGCGGAGGTCGTCGCCGACCTTGCGGGTGCTGCCGTTCAAGGCGCGCGAGGCGGTCGCGAGCGAAACCCCGGCCCGGGCCGCGACCTCCATGAGCGTGACCGAACCGCGCTGTTGCTCGGCCATGGTTCTCCTGTCCACGGTGGAATGCGTCTTCCACGATAGACCGCTGCCGGGCGTCCGGTGCGGTTGGCGGGCCGGCGTCGCGTCCGGAGCGCCCGAACCGTACTGTCCCACCGTTAGACAGCATGTTAAATTGTCAGGACAAACTCGACGGCTCCGGGAGGGCGCGGCATGCGGGTCGGTTTCGTCGGCGTGGGACGCATCGGTGCGGCTCACGCCCAGGTGGTCCGGGATCATCCCGCGGTGACGTCGGTGCGGGTCGCCGATGCCGATTCCGCACGGGCCCGCAAAGTCGCCGACGAACTCGGAGTCGAGGCGGCCGCCGGCGCGGACGAGGCCTTCCGTGACGTCGACGCCGTCGTCATCGCCGCCGCGACCGCCGCACACGCGGAGCTGATGATCGCCGCGGCGCGGGCCGGGTTGCCAGTGTTCTGCGAGAAGCCGGTCGCCGCGGACATCGCCGGGACGCTCGAGGTGCTGGCCGCGGTCGAGTCGGCGGGCGTGCCCAACCAGATCGGCTTCCAGCGCCGGTTCGATGCCGGCTACGTGGCGGCGCGGCAGGCCGTCCAGGACAAGACGATCGGTGAGCTGCGCCGCGTGCACCTGATCACCGCCGACGCCGAGCCGCCGCACCCCTCGTACGTGCCGACCTCCGGCGGCATCTTCCGCGACTGCCACATCCACGACTTCGACATCCTGCGCTGGGTCACCGGCCGCGAGGTCGTGTCCGTGTACGCGGTCGGCGCGAACCGCGGCGCCGAGGTCTTCGCCACCAGCGGCGACGTCGACGAGTCCGCCGCGGTTCTCACCCTCGACGACGGCACACTGGCCACTCTGCAGGGTTCGCGCTACAACGGCGGCGGCTACGACGTGCGCATGGAGGTCGCCGGAACGTCCGCGACCCACGCCGTCGGGCTGGACGACCACGCCGCGCTGGTGTCGGCCGAGCCCGGTGTGACGTTCCCGGCCGGCGACCCCTTCCGTGAGTTCTGGAGCCGGTTCCGGCCCGCCTACGAGGCCGAGATCAGCGCCTTCGTCGACGTCGCCCGCGGCGAGCGTGAGAGCCCGTGCACCGTCGCCGACGCGCTGGAGAGCTTCTACGTCGCCGAGGCCGCCACCCTGTCGCGCAACGAAGGCCGCGTCGTCAGGCTCACTGAGGTGAAGGTATGACTTTCGAAGTGCTGACCATCGGGCGGGTGGGTGTCGACATCTACCCGAACCAGGCCGGGGTGGGGCTGGAGGACGTCACCACGTTCACCAAGTACCTGGGCGGCTCGGCCACGAACGTCGCGGTCGCGGCGGCCCGGCACGGCCGGCGCTCCGCCGTCGTCACCCGGACCGGCGACGACCCGCTGGGCCGGTTCGTGCACCGGGCCCTCACCGGGTACGGCGTCGACGACCGCTTCGTCACCGCTGTGGACGATCTGGCCACGCCGGTGACGCTGTGCGAGATCTTCCCGCCGGACGACTTCCCGATCTACTTCTACGGGCGCACCCCCACAGCGCCGGATCTGCAGATCCGCGCCGACGAGCTCGACCTCGACGCCGTCCGGGACGCCGACATCTTCTGGGCCACCGTCACCGGCCTGTGCCAGGAGCCCAGCCGGTCCGCGACGCTCGCCGCGCTCGAAGCACGCGGAAAACGCGGCATCACCGTTCTCGACCTGGACTACCGGCCGATGTTCTGGCCGTCGAGAGAAGCCGCTCGCGAGGTCGTCCAGCAGGCGCTGCGGCACGTCACCGTCGCCGTCGGAAACCTGGACGAATGCGAGACGGCCGTCGGCACCCGCGAACCGGCCGCGGCCGCCCGGGCGCTGCGCGAGGACCACGGCGTCGCCACCGCCGTCGTCAAGCAGGGCCCGAAGGGCGTGCTCGCGGTCGACGACACCGGCGCCTACGACGTCCCGCCGATTCCCGTCGACGTCCTCAACGGCCTGGGCGCGGGCGACGCGTTCGGCGGCGCGCTGTGCCACACCCTGCTCGACGAGCGCCCGCTGGACGAATGCGTGCGCTTCGCGAACGCCGCCGGCGCCATCGTCGCCACCCGGCTGGCCTGCTCCGAGGCGATGCCGACGACGGCCGAGGTCACCGCATTCCTGTCGGGTGATACGACACCGATGGGCGATGGGGGGCCGAAGGTCTCCCGGAGTCCTCGGTCCAGGGATCGAGGCTGAAATGAACGGTTTGCGCTGTTCGCATCACCCGACATCGGAGGGGTTGATCGAGGATGCCGATGTCCGCTGACCGCCTGCGCACTCTCGTGGACACGCGCATCCACCGGCCGGACGCCGTCGCCGAGGCGGCCGCGCGGCGCTCGCGCCCGGACAGCCTGCTCGGGCCGACCGGCAAACTCATGGTGATCGCTGCGGACCATCCGGCTCGCGGCGCGCTGCGTGCCGGGAAGGACCCACTGGCCATGGCCGACCGCGCCGAGCTGCTGGACCGGCTCGTCGTGGCGCTCGGCCGGCCCGGCGTGAATGGCGTGCTCGGCACCGCGGACGTGCTCGAGGACTTGTTGCTGCTCGGCGCGCTCGACGACAAGGTGGTGGTCGGCTCGATGAACCGGGCCGGGCTCGCCGGCACCGTCTTCGAGATCGACGACCGGTTCACCGGCTATGACGCCGCCGCCATCGAGACGATGGGCTTCGAGATGGGCAAGATGCTGCTTCGCATCGACCCCGAGGACCCTGCCACCCCGGCCACCATGCAGGCGTGTGCGCAGGCCGTCGACTCGCTCGCCGCCCGCCGGAGGATCGCGCTGGTCGAGCCGTTCATCTCGCACCGCGTCGACGGCCGGCTGCGCAACGACCTGTCCACCGAGGCGGTGGTCCGGTCGGTGACGGTGGCCGCGGGCCTGGGCACCACGTCGGCGTACACCTGGCTGAAGCTGCCGGTGGTCGACGACGACCCGGACGGCATGGAGCGGGTGCTGTCGGCGTCCACGTTGCCGGCGGTACTGCTGGGCGGTGAGGTCCCGGAGGACCCGGACGCGGCGTTCCGGCAATGGGAGAAGGTGCTGCGGCTGCCGACGGCGATGGGCCTGGTGGTCGGCCGCACGCTGCTCTACCCGCCGGACGGTGACGTGGCGGCGGCGGTCGACACCGCGGTGAGCCTGTTGTGAGGTGGCGGAGCAGTCGACATGGTGGCGAGGGAGCATGACATGAAGCACTACTGGCCGGCCGGCAGCGCGGCCCGCGGCCCGTACGCGACCGAGCTGACGCCGGGCACCGTCGGCGGCTGGCGGTGGACGTCGCTGCGGGTGCTGTCGCTCGACGCCGGGCAGAAGCACGAGTTCAGCAGCCGTGACGAGGAACTGTTCGTGCTGCCGCTGTCCGGCGGGTGCACGGTCACCGTCGACGGCGAGCGGTTCGAGCTGACCGGGCGTCCGAACGTGTTCAGCGGACCGACCGACACCGTGTACGTGCCGCGCGACGTCTCCGTCGTGATCGGGACGGACGGCGACGGCACCCGGATCGCCCTGCCCGCGGCGCCGTGCGCCAACCGGCTGTCCACGCGGTACCTGCCCGCGCAGGACGTCGTCGTCGAGATCCGCGGCGCCGGCAACTCCACCCGCGAGGTGCACAACTTCGGCTCCGCGGACACCTTCGAGGCCGACCGGCTGATCGCAGTCGAGGTGATCACGCCGGCGGGCAACTGGTCGTCGTATCCGCCGCACAAGCACGACGAGGACCGGCCCGGCGAGGAGTCGGAGCTGGAGGAGATCTACTACTTCGAGGTCAGCGACGAGCGCGGCTTCGGCTACCACCGCGTCTACGGCACCGACGACCGCCCCATCGATGTGCTGGCGGAGGTGCGCACCGGCGACGTCGTGCTGGTGCCGCACGGCTGGCACGGGCCGTCGGTCGCCGCGCCCGGCTATCACCTGTACTACCTGAACGTGATGGCCGGCCCGGGCGCCACCCGCGAGTGGCTGATCAGCGACGACCCGGCGCACGCCTGGGTCCGCGACGAGTGGGCGGAACAGGCCCCGGACCCGAGACTGCCCATGATCGTCGGCGATCCACCCCGCCATGACGGGGTCGAAAGCCGATGATCACGGGAAAGGAGAGATCATGAGGCTGACGGTCGGGCAGGCCACCGTCCGGTTCCTGGCCGCCCAGCACACCGAGCGCGACGGCGTCGAGCACCGGCTCTTCGAAGGGTGCTTCGGCATCTTCGGGCACGGCAACGTCGCCGGCATCGGGCAGGCACTGCTGGAAGCGGAGCTGGACGACCCCGCCGCGCTGCCGTACTACCAGGCGCGCAACGAGCAGGGCATGGTGCACGCGGCGGTCGGGTTCGCCCGGATGCGCAACCGGCTCTCCACGCTGGCCTGCACGTCGTCCATCGGGCCGGGTGCGACGAACATGGTGACCGGCGCGGCGCTGGCCACCATCAACCGGCTGCCGGTGCTGCTCCTGCCCGGCGACGTGTTCGCGACCAGGGTCGCGGACCCGGTGCTGCAGCAGCTGGAGCTGCCGCACGCACCCGACGTGACGGTCAACGACACGTTCCGGCCGGTGTCGCGGTACTTCGACCGGGTGTGGCGGCCCGAGCAGCTGCCTGCGGCGCTGCTGGGTGCGATGCGCGTCCTGACCGACCCGGCCGAGACCGGCGCGGTGACCGTCGCGCTGCCGCAGGACGTGCAGGCGCAGGCCTACGACTGGCCCGCCGAGCTGTTCGCGAAGCGGGTCTGGCACGTCGCCCGGCCGGTACCCGAGCCGGCCGCGCTGGGCCGCGCCGTCGACGTCATCCGGGCCGCCAAGCGGCCGCTCGTCGTGGCCGGCGGCGGTGTCATCTACAGCGAGGCCACCGAAGCGCTGCGGGCGTTCGCCGAGGCCACCGGCATCCCGGTCGCGGAAACCCAGGCCGGCAAGGGCAGCCTGCCGTACGACCACCCGCTGTCGCTCGGCGCGGTCGGGGCCACCGGCACGACAGCGGCCAACCGGTTCGCGCGCGAGGCCGACGTCGTCATCGGCATCGGCACCCGCTACAGCGACTTCACCACGGCGTCCCGGACCGCGTTCCAGGACCCCGGCGTGCGGTTCGTCAACG
This sequence comes from Jiangella gansuensis DSM 44835, assembly GCF_000515395.1. Classification (NCBI taxonomy): domain Bacteria; kingdom Bacillati; phylum Actinomycetota; class Actinomycetes; order Jiangellales; family Jiangellaceae; genus Jiangella; species Jiangella gansuensis. The sequence goes on from NZ_KI911782.1 coordinate 3,893,641, forward strand.
TCAACATCGCCGGCTTCGACGGCGTCAAGCATGCCGGTCTGCCGGTGGTCGCCGACGCCCGGGCCGCGTTGGAGGCCATGACGGCGGCACTTGCCGGCTGGCAGACCGGCGGCGGCTACCGCGAGCTGGCCGCCACGCTGAACGCCGACTGGGACGCCGTCGTCGAGGCCGCCTACACGGCGGGGCGCGGTCACCCAGACGCGTCTCGGCCGACGCTGCCGGCGCAGACCGAGGTCATCGGCGCGGTCAACGAGGTCAGCGCCCCGCGCGACGTCGTCATCAACGCGGCCGGATCGATGCCGGGCGAGCTGCACAAGCTGTGGCGCACCCGCGACCCGAAGGGCTATCACGTCGAGTACGGCTACTCGACCATGGGCTACGAGATCGCCGCCGGAGTCGGGGTCCGCATGGCCATCCTCGCCCAGGACCCGGACCGCGACGTGTTCGTGCTGGTGGGCGACGGTTCCTACCTGATGATGGCGCAGGAGCTGGTCACCGCCGTTCAGGAGCGCATCAAAATCATCGTGGTGCTGGTGCAGAACCACGGCTTCGCATCCATCGGCTCGCTGTCGGAGTCGCTGGGGTCGCAGCGGTTCGGCACCTCGTACCGGTACCGCTCCGGCGGGTCCGGCCGGCTCGACGGCGACGTGCTGCCGGTCGACCTGGCGGCCAACGCGGCCAGCCTTGGCGTGCGCGTCATGCGGGTGGACACGGTCGACGAGCTGAAGGCCGCACTGCGTGACGCCAAGCAGGCGCCGGCCGACGGCGGCCCGGTGCTGGTCCACGTCGAGACCGATCCGCTGGGCGGCGCACCGGACAGCGACTCCTGGTGGGACGTGCCGGTGAGCGAGACGGCGGCGCTGGACACCACCCGCGCCGCCCGTGCGGAGTACGAGCGGCACAAGAAGGCGCAACGGCCGTTGATCGGCCCGGAGCGGACGAAGGAGAGCGACGCATGAGGACCATCGAGCACTGGATCGGCGGCGGCACCACCCGGGCCGGGTCGACCCGCACCGCCCCGGTGTGGAACCCGGCCAGCGGTGAGCAGCAGGCCGAGGTGCTGTTGGCGGAGACCGCGGACATCGGTGTTGCAGTTGCTGCCGCCAAGACCGCGTTCGAGAGCTGGTCCCAGGCGTCGCTGACGAAGCGGACGAAGGTGCTGTTCGCGTTCCGCGAGCTGGTCTCCCGGCATGCCCGCGAGCTGGCAGAGATCATCGCCGACGAGCACGGCAAGGTGGTCTCCGACGCCCTCGGCGAGGTGCAGCGCGGCCTGGAGGTCGTGGAGTTCGCCTGCGGCATCCCGCAGCTGCTCAAGGGTGAGTACTCCGACCAGGTGTCCACCGGCGTCGACGTGTTCAGCTTCCGCGAGCCGCTGGGTGTGGTCGCCGGCATCACGCCGTTCAACTTCCCCGTCATGGTCCCGATGTGGATGCACCCGGTGGCGATCGCCTGCGGCAACGCGTTCGTGCTGAAGCCCAGCGAGCGGGACCCGTCGGCGTCGATGCTGGTGGCGAAGCTGTGGTCGGAGGCCGGCCTGCCCGACGGCGTCTTCAACGTCGTGAACGGCGACAAGACCGCCGTGGACGCGCTGCTCGACCACCCGGACGTGGCCGCGGTGTCGTTCGTCGGCTCCACCCCGATCGCGCGGTACATCCATGGCAAGGCCAGCGCCAACGGCAAGCGGGTGCAGGCGCTGGGCGGCGCGAAGAACCACGCCGTCGTGCTGCCCGACGCGGACGTCGACTTCGCCTCCGACCACCTGGTCGCCGCGGCCATGGGGTCGGCGGGGGAGCGGTGCATGGCCATCTCCGCGGCGGTCGCGGTGGGCCGCGGCGCCGACGAGCTGGTCGAGGCGGTGGCCGCGAAGGCCGCCGCGGTCAAGGTCGGCCCGGGGCGCGACGAGTCCAGCGAGATGGGCCCGGTCATCACGGCGGCGGCCCGCGACCGCATCCTCGGTTACATCGACTCCGGTGAAAAGCAGGGCGCCACCCTCGCCGTCGACGGCCGCGGCCTCACCGTCCCGGGACACGACGGTTTCTTCGTCGGCCCCACGGTGCTGGACCGGGTGACACCGGAGATGGACGTCTACCGCGACGAGATCTTCGGCCCGGTGCTGTCCGTGGTGCGCACCGACGACGTCGACGCCGCGATCGAGCTGATCAACGCCAACCCGTACGGCAACGGCACGGCCATCTTCACCAGCAACGGCGAGGCGGCCCGCCGGTTCCAGCGCGGCGTGAAGGTCGGGATGATCGGCGTGAACGTCCCGATCCCGGTGCCGATGGCCTATTACTCGTTCGGCGGCTGGAAGGACTCGCTGTTCGGCCAGTCGCACATCCACGGCCCGGAAGGGGTCGCGTTCTACACCCGGGCCAAGGTGGTGACGTCCCGCTGGCCGCGGGTCGAACACGCCATCGGGGCCAGCTACCACTTCCCGACCACGTCCTGATCGTTCTCGTGATAGTCCAGTAGCCGCCGAGTGATCGGCCGGGGTCGCGTCGGCGGGCGGGCCCGGCCGCGGGGGGTCCCCCGATTCCCGCCGCGCGGGACCCCGCCGCCTGCCGGTCGCGGGGCTCCGCACCGTCAGGTGAGGAGATCGCAACGATGCGACGATACCGACCCATGAGACCCCGCAGGGCGGCCGCCGGGGCCGCGCTGGCCGCCGTCCTCGCTCTGACGACGGCGGCCTGTAGCAGCTCCGGCGGACGCGAGGCCGAGGAGGAACGCGAACGGGCGGCGGCCGCCGGAAATGCCGGACCGCCGCAGTTCACCGTCGCCTTCGTCACCCACGAAGCCCCGGGCGACACGTTCTGGACCATCGTCCGGGCCGGCGCGGAGGAGGCAGCCGCCCGGCACAACATCGAACTGGTCTACTCCAACGACCCCGAGGGCCTGCGGCAGGCGAACCTCGTGCAGAACGCCGTCGACTCTCAGGTGGACGGCATCGCGGTGACGATGAATAAGCCGGACGCGATGACCCCGAGCGTCCAGCAGGCCGTCCAGGCCGGCATCCCCGTCGTCGGCGTCAACTCCGGCATGGACGCCTGGGAGGCCGCCGGCGCCATCATGTTCTACGGCCAGGACGAAGCCATCGCCGGCCAGGCCGCGGGGGAGCGGCTCAGCGAGGAGGGCGTCGGCAGCGTCCTGTGCGTCCTGCACGAGCAGGGCAGCGTTTCGCTGGAGGCGCGCTGCGACGGCGCCGCGTCGACGTTCACCGGCACCATGGAGAAGCTCTACGTCGACGGCACGAACATGCCGTCGGTCCGTTCCACCATCCAGGCCAAGCTGGCCGAGGACCCGGACATCGAACGGGTGCTGACGCTCGGCGCGCCGTTCGCCGTCACCGCCGTCCAGTCCGTCGCCGACGCCGGCGCGTCCGCGCAGGTGGTCACGTTCGACACCAACGCCGACCTGGTGGCCGCCATCGAGGCCGGCGACGTTCTCTGGGCCGTCGACCAGCAGCCCTACCTGCAGGGGTATCTGGCCGTGACCGGCCTCTGGCTGCAGATCACCAACGGCAACGACATCGGCGGCGGCGAGGCCGTGCTCACCGGGCCCTCGTTCATCACCAGCGAGAACATCGCCGAGGTCGCCGAGTACGCGCAGCGCGGGACGAGGTGACGCTGCGATGAGCGACGTCGTCGAAGCCCGCCCGGGGCCGGCGGACGCCGGACCCGGCAGCACCGGCCAGCGTCCGCGGCGGTCCCTGCTGCGACAGCTGTTCCTGCGCCCCGAGACCGGCTCGCTGGTGGGCGCGGTCGTCATCTTCGTGTTCTTCTTCGCGCTGGCCGGCCCGTTCCGGCGGGTGGACTCGTTCGCCACCATCACCTACGAGGCCTCGGTGCTGGGCATCATGGCCGTCGCGGTGGCCCTGCTCATGATCGGCGGGGAGTTCGACCTGTCCGCTGGTGTCGCGGTGACGACGTCGGCCATCACCGCTGCGGAGCTGAGCTACCAGCTGACGCTCAACGTGTGGGTGGGCGTGTTCGCGGCCCTCGCGGTCTCGCTGGGCATCGGCCTGCTCAACGGCTTCCTGGTGGTGCGGACCGGACTACCCAGCTTCCTGGTGACACTGGGTACGTTCCTCATGCTCCAGGGCGTCAACCTCGCGGTGACCCGGCTGATCACCGGCACCGTCTCGACCCAGCGCATCTCCGACATGGACGGGTTCGGGTCGCTGCAGGCCGTGTTCGCTTCGGAATGGGACATCGGCGGGGTCCGGTTCCGCACCATCATCCTGTGGTGGCTGCTGTTCGTCGCCGTCGCCACCTGGGTGCTGCTGCGCACCCGCGTCGGCAACTGGATCTTCGCCGTCGGCGGCAACCAGGCCAGCGCCCGCGCCGTTGGCGTGCCGGTGGCGAAGGTGAAGATCGGGTTGTACATGGGCGTCGGGTTCGCCGCCTGGTTCGTCGGCATGCACCTGCTGTTCTCGCTGCAGACCGTGCAGGCCGGCGAGGGCGTCGGCAACGAGTTCCAGTACATCATCGCCGCGGTCATCGGCGGCTGCCTGCTGACCGGCGGCTACGGGTCGGCGGTCGGGGCAGCCATCGGCGCGTTCATCTTCGGCATGACACGGCAGGGCATCGTCTACGCCGGCTGGAATCCCGACTGGTACATGACGTTCCTCGGCGCGATGCTGATCCTCGCGACCCTGACAAACCTGTACGTCAAGAAGCTCGCGGCTCGGAGGTAGCGATGGCCGACGTGGAGACCCCGCTCATCGAGATGGACAAGGTCGGCAAGCACTACGGCGCCATCCAGGCGCTGACCGACGTGTCGATGACCGTGCGTGCCGGCGAGATCACCTGCGTGCTGGGCGACAACGGCGCGGGCAAGTCGACGCTGATCAAGATCATGTCAGGGCTGCACCAGCACACCGCCGGGGTGATGCGGGTCGACGGCGAGGAGACGGTGTTCGGCTCGCCCCGCGAGGCTCTGGACCGCGGCATCGCGACGGTCTACCAGGACCTCGCGGTCGTGTCGCTGATGGAGGTGTGGCGCAACTTCTTCCTCGGCTCCGAGATCCGCCGCGGCATCGGGCCGGTCAAGATGCTCGACACCGACGGTATGCGGCGCACCGCCCGCGAGGAGCTGGCCAAGATGGGCATCGAGCTGGCCGACATCGACCAGCCGATCGGTGAGCTCTCCGGCGGGCAGCGCCAGTGCGTGGCGATCGCCAGGGCGGTCTACTTCGGCGCCCGGGTGCTGATCCTCGACGAGCCGACCGCCGCGCTGGGCGTCAAGCAGTCCGGGGTGGTGCTCAAGTACACCGCGCGGGCCCGCGACGCCGGTCTGGGCGTGGTGTTCATCACCCACAACCCGCACCACGCGTTCCTCGTCGGCGACCACTTCATCGTGCTGAAACGGGGCCGGATGAACCTGGACTGCCGCCGCTCGGAGATCACCTTGGACCAGCTAACGCAGGAGATGGCCGGCGGCGACGAGCTGGGCACGCTGGCTCACGAGCTGCGCCGCTGACCCCCGCCCGATGATCATCAAGAGTTGATCCGGCCATCACCGGGCCAACTCTTGATGATCATGGAAGCTGGGCCAGGGTCAGCTGGCCCAGGCCATCAGCGCCTCGTTGCGCCGCGGGTCGCGCAGCAGCATCAGCGCGTGCTTCTCCAGCTGCCGCACCCGCTCGCGGGACACGCCGACCTCGTCGGCGACGTCCTGCAGGGTGTGCTCGTGCCCGTCGACCAGTCCGTACCGCATCCCGATGATCTTCGCCTCGCGGGTGGGCAGGGAGTCCAGGACGCTACGCAGCTGCTCGCTCAGCGCCCGCCGCTCGACCAGGTCGCTGGCCTGGACGGCGTCGTCGTCCTCGATCAGCTCGCCGATGCTGGACTCGCCGTCGTCGCCGATGGGGGTGTCGAGGCTGAGCGGGTCGCGGGAGACCCGGCGCAGTTCGACCACCTTCTCGGGCGGCAGTCCGGCCTCCTCGGCGACCTCCTCGACCGTCGGGTCGCGGCCCAGCAGCCGCTGCAGGTCGCGGTCGATGCGGTGCAGCTTGGCGACTGTCTCGGACACGTGCACCGGCAGCCGCACGGTGCGGGTCTGCTCGGCCAGGCCGCGCTGGATGGCCTGCCGGATCCACCACGTGGCGTAGGTGGAGAACTTGAATCCCTTGGCGTAGTCGAACTTCTCGACCGCGCGGATAAGCCCCAGGTTCCCTTCCTGGATGACGTCGAGGAAGGGCAGCCCGCGGCCGGACAGCTTTCGTGCGACCGACACGACCAGGCGCAGGTTGGCGCGGATCATGTGGTCGCGGGCGGACTGGCCGTCACGGACCAGGGCCTCGAGCTGGGCGCGGTGCTTCCCGGTGAGCTTGCGCTTGGTGGGCACGGTGCCGGCCAGGAGCTGCTCGGCGTAGACGCCGACCTCGATGCGCTTGGCCAGCTCGACCTCTTCGGCCGCGGACAGCAGCGGGGTGGAACCGAGCTGCGCCAGGTACCGACCGACCAGGTCAGGCTCGCCATCGGAGCGCGCCTGCCTGCGCCGCGACGTGCTCGCGTTACCGGCCTTGGGTGCAGCAGCTGCCATCAGTGTTGTCCCCCTCGAGGTCGAGTCGGTGTCCGGACCGTACCCGCACGATCAGCGAACATACGTTCTCAACGCACGAGACGGAGGGAAGATTCCCGGGAGAAGTGTTCAGATGCCGGGTTTCGTGATAAGGGACCGTGCCGCTCCGGTAACGATACCGGCCCGTCCGTTTTCGAGACCCACCGGTACATGGCAGGCTGACCGTACGTACTGTTGTCATGACAAAGTCGCGCGGGCTCGGCGGGGTCGGGCTCGAGGACGAATGGGAAATGGTGTGGCGATGAAGGGGATTGCGGGCGCTCCGGTGAGCTTCGGGGTCTTCGAGCTGACAGCGGACCAACCGCTCCCGGAACCGGAGGAGATCCTCGCGCCGCTGCGCGACCTCGGGTACGACGGCGTGGACCTCGGCCCGGTCGGCTGGCTGGGCCGAGGTGACGAGCTGCGGCGCCGGCTGACGACGTACGGCCTCACCCTCGTCGGCGGCTGGGTGGACCTGCCGTTCACCGACGACGACGCGTTCCGTGCCGCGCTGCCGGTGCTCGACGACGCGCTCGAGGTGTTCGTGGCGGCCGCCGAGGTCGACCCGTCGCGTCCGCCGCTGCCCACCCTCGCCGACGCCGGCGACGAGCGCCGCCGGGCCAACCCGGGCGGTGCGGCGCCCGGCCTCAGCCTGGACGAGAAGGGCTGGGACCGGCTCACGGCGAACGTCGCCACCGCGGCCCGCCGGGTCCGTGACGCCGGACTGGAGCCCACCTTCCACCACCACGCCTGCACCTATGTCGAGACGCCGGCGGAGATCGACGAGTTCCTGGCCCGCACGGACGTGGGCCTCACGTTCGACAGCGGCCACCTGCTCATCGGTGGCGGCGACCCGGTCGAGGGCTGGCGGCGCTGGGGCAAGCGGATCAACCACCTGCATCTCAAGGACGCCCGCACCGACGTGCTCGACCAGGTGGTGCGCGAGAAGGCCGGCATGCGGGCCGTTTGGGAACGGCGCGCATTCGTCGAGCTCGGCGCCGGTGACCTCGACGTCGACGGCTTCATGGGAGCCGTCCAGGACAGCGGCTTCGACGGCTGGCTGGTCGTCGAGCAGGACGTGATGCCGTCGCCGTCCGACCCGCCCGGCCGGGTGATCGAGGACCAGCGGGCGAACCGCGAGGCGCTGCGGCGGTGGTTCCCGTGACCGAGCGGGTGCGGATCGCCGTCGCCGGCCTCGGCGCCGTCGCGCAATCCGTGCACCTGCCGCTCATCACCCGCCGGTGGGATCTGTTCGAGCTGGCCGCGGTCTGTGACCTGTCGCCGTCGCTGCGCGACGCGGTCGGCGACCAGTACGGCGTCCCCGCCGAGCGCCGGTACGCCGACGTCGGCACCATGCTCGCCGAGGCCGAGATCGACGGCGTCGTGCTGCTCACGTCCGGCTCGCACGGCGACGCCGCACTGCGGGCCCTGAGCCACGGTGTCGCCGTCTTCTGCGAGAAGCCGCTGGCTTACACCCTCGCCGAGGCCGACGTGCTGGCCGAGGCCGAAGCCGCGCTGGGCCGCCCTGCGCTGCTGCTGGCGTACATGAAGGAGCACGACGAAGCCGTCTGGCGGCTGGCCGACCTGCTGGCCGGCGTCGACGGCGTCCGCGCGGTCGAGGTGTGCGTGCTGCACCCGACCGGCGCATCGCAGCTGGACTTCGCCAACCTGCGGCCGGCACCGGCCGACGTCGACCCAAAGGCGCTGGCACGGGTCCGGGCGGACTCCGAAGGGCTGCTGGACACCGCGATCGGCGCCGGCACCCCGCAGCGGTTGCGCGACCTGTACGCGAACGTCGTCCTGGGCAGCCTGGTGCACGACACGTCCCTGCTGCGGACGCTGTTCGGCGGGCTGGTCGCCGTCGACGGCGCCCGCGCCTGGCCCGACGACGCGTTCCCGCCGTCGGTCGAGGTCGACGGCTGGCTGCCCGGCACCGTGCGGGCCCGGATGAGCTGGCACTACCTGCCCGACTACCCGGCGTATGAGGAGTCTCTGGTGGTGCACCACGCCGGCGGCTCGCTGCGGCTGACGTTCGGCACGCCGTACGTGGTCAACAACCCGACCCGGCTGGAGGCGGTGTCGCGGCCGGAGAACGCCGCGGCGGGCGGGGTCGTGCGGTCCGAGTTCGTCTCCACCGACGAGTCGTTCGAGAACGAACTGGTCGACTTCCACCGCATGGTGACCGAAGGTCAGCGGCCGCGAGCCGGGGTCGCCGAGGGCCGCGCCGACATCCTCACCAGCCAGCGCATCCTGCGCGCCCTGGCCGGCGACGACACCCTGACCGGGGAGGCGGCGAAGTCATGACGGAGCCCGACATCGTCCTGGTCCCGCACACCCACTGGGACCGCGAATGGTACGAGCCGTTCCAGGTGTTCCGGTTCAAACTGGTGGACGTCGTCGACGACGTCATCGCCCGGGCCGAGGCGGATCCTGCGTTCCGGTTCACGCTGGACGGGCAGTTCGCCGCGGTCGAGGACTACCTGGCGATCCGGCCGGAAAACCGGTCCCGGGTCGCCGCTCTGGTGGCGAGCGGGCAGCTGAGCGTCGGGCCATGGCTCATCCTGCTCGATGAGTTCCTCTGCTCCGGCGAGACCATCGTGCGCAACCTCGAGCTGGGCTGGCAGGGGGCGACGGCCCTCGGCGGGGCCATGCCGGTGGGGTACCTGCCGGACATGTTCGGCCATACGGCACAGATGCCGCAGATCCTGGCCCGCGCCGGGATCCAGCACGCGGCCCTGTGGCGCGGCGCTCCAGGTGCCCTGGCCACTCACGGCTTCCGCTGGGAGGCGCCCGACGGCAGCGCCGTGCGGGTGGAGTACCTGTTCGACGGATACGGCAATGCGCTGGACGTGTTCGCGCTGCCGGAGCGGCTGGGTGAGGCGGTGGCGGCGTACCGCGAGGAGACCCGGTCCTGGTACGGCGACCACCCGGTGCTCGGCATGCTGGGCACGGACCATTCCGCGCCCCGCCCGGACCTGATGGACCTGGTGCGTGGGCCGGGTGGACGTGGGCTCGCCGTGGCCGGCCTGGCCGAGTACGTCACCCGGTTCCGGCCCGACGACCCGAGCCTGCCGGTGGTCGTCGGCGAACTGCGCAGCCACGCCCGCGGCAACATCCTGCCCGGGGTCATCTCCATCCGGGTCGGCCTGAAGCAGGCGATGGCGCGGGCCGAGCGGGTGGTCGGCGAGGCCGAAGCGCTGGCCGCCCAGTACGACGCCGCGACGCCGGGGGAGCGCTACCGGTTCTTCGACCTGGCCTGGCGGCGCATCGTCGAGTGCACCGCGCACGACTCCGTCACCGGTTGCGGCGTCGACGAGACCGCCGACCAGGTGGCGGCGCGACTGGCCGAGGCCGCCCAGATCGGCCGGGCGGTCCGCAGCGGCGTGCTGAGCACGATGGCGACCACGGTGCCGTCGGACGCGCACCTGGTGGTCAACACCGTCCCGTGGCCGCGCACCGTGCTGGTGGAGCTCGACGTCGCCGCACCTGATCCGGCGGCGCCGGTGACGGCGGTCACGGCGGGCGGCACCGCGGTTGCGGTGCAGGAACTCGGGCGCTCGGAGACGACGCTCGGCGACGAAAAGCTGGCCGCGGGCGACCTGGAGAAGGTGCTGCGCCGCATCCACGGTCGCGAGCTGTTCGGCCAGCAGATCGAGCACTACACGGTGCGGCCCGGCGCACTGGACTTCGCCGTCGCGACGGTGCCGTCGACGCCCGATTTCGACCTCGCCGCGCTGCGCTCGGAGCTGTCCGCCGCGGCCGAGGCCGAGCCGGGCGGCTGGCGGGTGCGCACGGTCGCCGAGCAACGCCGCCGGGTGTTGGTCGCGGTCCCACTGGACGCGTCCGGGCAGACGGCGGTGCGGGTGACGCAGGAGGCCGCGGCCACGGGGGAGTCGCGGCCGGCTGAGAGCGTTGCCGTCGTCAATGGCCATGTCCTGGAGTCCGCGGACGTGCGGGTCGAGGTCGCCGAGGACGGCACGCTGGAGGTTCGCGGCCCCGACGGCACCACCTTGAGCGGAGTGGGCCGGCTGGTGTCCGGCGGCGACCGTGGCGACAGCTACAACTACGGCCCGCCGGCCGGCGACGTTCTCGTGGACACGCCGTCGTCGGTGCGCGTGACCGTGGACGAGCCCGGCCCGCTCCGCGGTGTGCTGCGCGTGGTGCGCCGCTACGACTGGCCGTCGTCGCTGTCCGAGGACGCCGACGCCCGGTCGGCGGCCACCGTGCCGGTCGAGGTCACGACGCTGGTGGAACTACGTGCGGGTGAGCCGTTCGTCCGGCTCGACGTGTCCTTCGTCAACCCGGCCCGCGACCACCGGGTGCGGTTGCACGTGCCGCTGCCGGAGCCCGTGACTGAGTCGGCGGCCGACGGGCAGTTCGCGGTCACCGCCCGCGGCCTGACGTCGGAGGGCGGCTGGGGCGAGTATCCCCTTCCGACGTTCCCGGCCTCGGCGTTCGTGTCCGCGGGTGCCGCGACCGTGCTGCTCGACCACGTCACCGAGTACGAGCTCACCGGCGACGGAACCGACCTCGCGCTGACACTGCTGCGGGCCGTCGGCTGGATGAGCGTCAACCTGCACCCGCTGCGCGACGAGCCGGCAGGCTCGCAGTTCGAGGTGCCGGGCGCCCAGTACGTGGGCGAACAGGTGCGCGCCCGGCTGGCGGTCGTGCCGCGCGCCGGCGGCTGGGGACCGGCGCGGGCTCCGCGGCTGGCGGAGGAGTTCCGGCACGACCCGCTCACCGTCGCGGGGACGGCGCCGGCGGGTGGTGCGCTGCCGCCGTCGTCAGCGGGGATCTCCGTCGGTGGGCCGGGCGTGGTGACGTCGTCGATCCGCAGCCGCGACGGCGAGATCGAGGTGCGGATGGTCGCGATGTCCGCCGCGCCGACGACGGCGATGGTGGCCGGCCCGTTCACCGCCGCCACCCGCACCGACCTGCTCGGCCGCGCCTTGGAGCCGTTGACCGTCACCGGCGGGCACCTCGACGTCGCGCTCGGACCCTGGGAGATCGCGACGCTGCGCCTCAGCTGAGCGGGTCACGGTCCCCAACGTCCCGTTGATCTTGGAGTAACCGCGGAATCCATCGGACAAAGCGGACGGCGATTCGGCAGTTACTCCAAGATCAACGGGGCGGGGTGGGCGCGCGCCGTGCTGCCGTTCAGCCACCCGCCGGTCCTGATCAGGCGGCGGTCAGACGGCGCTGGGCTCCTCGACCGGTGGCTCGGCCGCCGCGACGTTGATCCGCAGCGCCGCCACCAGCTCGCGGTAGAGCTCGTCGGCCTCCAGCAGCTGCGGGTGGGTGCCGACGGCGCGGACCCGGCCGGCCTCCATGAGCACGATCTGGTCGGCGTCGACCACGGTGGACAGCCGGTGCGCAATGGTGACGACGGCGCCCTTCTCGGCCTGCCGCCGGATGCCCTCGGCCACGGCCGCCTCGCTGAGCCCGTCCAACTGGGCGGTGGCCTCGTCGAGCAGCAGCAGCTCGGCGTCGGACACCAAGGCCCTGGCCAGCGCCACCCGCTGCCGTTCCCCGCCGGACATGGTGGTGGGTGACACCTCGGTGTCCAGGCCGTGCTCGAGCGCGCGGACCCGGTCGGCCAGCCGGACCACGTCGAGCGCGGCCCAGACGGTGTCGTCGCCGGCGCCGGGGGCGGCGTAGGTCAGGTTCTCGCGCAGCGTGCCCGGGACCAGCGGGGTGTCCTGTTCGACGTAGGCGATGCGGCCGCGCAGGTCGGCGAGGGTCCAGTCGGCGAACGGCCGGCCGTCGAGCAGGATCTCGCCGCGCTGTGGCTGCAGGAACTTCAGCAGCAGCGAGAACACCGTCGTCTTGCCGGCACCGGACGGCCCGATGATGGCGGTGTGCCCGCGGCGCGGAATGCTGAGCGAAACGCCGTCGAGCGCGGGGTCGGCGTCGGGCGCGTACCGGTAGACGACGTCGTGGAGTTCGAGCGTCGTCGGGGCGGCGTCGGTGGGCCCGCCACGGGTCGGCGCGGACGCCGTCGTCGTCGGCGGGTCGGTCTCGACGGCGAGGCCGTCGATCTCGGCGATGCGTGCGGCGGCCGCGAGACCGGACTGGATGGCCGTCAGGCTCATGGTCAGCAACATCACTGGCATCATCAGCTGGAACGCGTAGAGCAGGAACGCCACCAGCGCCGTCACCGTCATCTCGCCGGCCGACACGCGGTATGCGCCGATGCCGAGGATCAGCATGACCGCAAGGTTGATGCCCCCGCCGGTGATGGTCCAGGCCCACGCTTCGATCTTGACCGCGCGGATGCTCTTCTCGGCCGAGCGGCGGGCGTGGCCGGAGATGCGGTCGGTCTCGCGGTCCTCGGCCCGGGCGGCCTTGACCGTGCGCAGCGCCCGCAGCACGCCCTCCAGGCGGCCGCCCAGCGCTCCGACCTCCTCCTGTGCCTCCTGCTGGGCCTTGGCCAGCCGTGGCATCAAGGCGCCGGCCAACCCGCCGACGACGACGATGACGCCGAGGGTCGTCGCCAGGAGCACCCAGTCCAGGTAGGCCATGAATACCAGCGCGCCGACCAGGCCGACCAGCCCGTTGACGGCGTTGACGATGCTGGACGTGGTGGCCTCGCGGATCAGCATGGTGTCCGACGTGACGCGGGTGACCATCTCGCCCGGGCTGCGGTTGCCCAGCTCGGTGACCCTGGTGCGCAGCAGGTGCCGGACCATGCCGGTGCGGGCGGCCAGGATGATCCGCTCGGCGAGCTGGCCGAGCATGATCGCCTGCACGAGCCCGATGACGGCGCCCGCCACCAGCAGAACCGCCAGCAGGGTGACCGGCCCGCGCAGCGACGCCGACACCTCCAGGCCGTCGAGCACGCTCTTGGTGACCATGGGCGTTACCAGCTCGGCACCGGTGCCGAGCAGGCCGAGCACGATGCCGACCACCAGCACCGCACGGTGCGGCCGGGCGTAGCGCCACAGCAGCCTGACCTTGGCGGACATGGGCAGGTCGGGAGTCTGGCCAGGGTCCGGCGGCTGGCCGGGCTGATGGTAGGGGACCGCGGGCGACGGCTGGCTCGGGGTGTTGGCGGGCGGCCGGTCCATCGGCGCTCCTCGAGTGGATGGGACCTGTCGGCGCCAGAATGACACATCGATGTCCCATTTTCAAGTGCGATTGTCCTTTTATGGAAGCGCTTAGTAACATGACGGCCCATGACGACGCAGGCGGATTCCGGTGTGCGCCAACGCACCCGGCGGGCCATCCTCGACGCGGCGGCCGCTGCGTGGGCCCGCGACTGGTCGACCTCGCTGGGCGACATCGCCGACCGTGCCGAGGTCAGCCGCAGCACCTTGCACCGCTACTTCCCGGAGCGGCAGGCGCTGGTGGACGCGCTGCTGATCGACGCCCAGGACGTCCTGGACCGGCTATGGGTCGACGCCACCGCAGCCTCCGCGTCGCCCATCGAATCGATCGAGAACATCATGATGGCCATCGCCGGGGAGGCCGACCGCATCGTCTTCCTCTTCACCGATCCCGGCCGGTTCGCCGGAAACCCGAACTGGCGCACCGACGACTCCGATGACGACATGGTCGACCTCGTGCGCGCGGCCCAGGGGGACGGCACCGTCGACCCGGACGTCGACGCCGAGTTCGCCGTCGGCGTCGTGTACTCGCTGGTCTACGTCGCCGCCGAGGCCGCCGCCTCGGGCCGGATGCCGCGCCACAAGGCCGCCGAGCTCGCCGTCCGCACCTTCCGCTACGGCCTCTCGCCCCGCCCTTGAGCGCCTGTCGGGCGATGCTGGCCGCGAGGCCCGGGCGGCGCTACGTGCCGAGCCCGAGCTGTTCGAGCTGGTCCGCGACGTCGTAGTAGCGCCGCTCGTCGACGATCAGGCCCTGGTTGTCGATACGTGCGAAGAACGCCATCGCGAACTTCAGGAGCCTGCCGGTGGGTGGGACTTCCCCGGAAGGCAATGTCAGCGGGCCGGTGTGGGTGCCCTCGATGGTCATCTCTGCCGCAAGGGTGGCTCCGCTGGCGACCATGCACGTCACCTCGGCCCGCAAGTCCGGGAACGCGGTGAAGAAGATCTTGGAATCGTTCGCCACCGCGGCCCGCCCTACCAGCGGTTCTGGGTACTGGGGGTCGCGGACGACGGCATCTTCACTGTAGAAGGCAGCGAACCGAGTGGCATCCCGCTCGTTGATGGCAGCGACCTGATCCTCGAGGACTTGGGTGTTGACGGCAGCGGCAATGCCTGGGTCCGGGTCGCCGGGCGAGGTGGTCATGGCTGGCTCCTCTCGGGAGGCCGACGAAACAATGGTCCTCCGCGCGCGGCGGTTTCGCCAGGGGAGTCCGCACCCGATCACGGGATGCCTGACCCTCGGTCGGCGGGCCGATCACCTCGGCTCGGCGGACGCTTGCACGCCTAATCGATCGGTGGCGCGGCATGGCCAGCGGCCGAGGTTCTTCCGCGTCAGGGCAGGACGGCGACGGCCTCGACCTCGATCAGCAGATCGGGTTCGCCGAGGGCCGTGACGCCCAGCAGGGTGATGGGCCGGACGAGGTCGAAGCCCAGGCGCTGCGCAGCCCGCGTGGAACGCGGCCTGGCTGCCGCCGTCGACGCGCGTTGATCTTGGAGTAAGTGCGGAATCGGGCGCCGAAATGTCCGGTAGATTCCGCCATTACTCCAAGATCAACGGGGGAGGGGAGGGGAGTGCTGAGGGCGGCGGCCCTACGGAGTGAGTGCCACGACGGCGGCCAAGGGGGTTTCCAGGCGGTGCGGGCCGTCGGCGGCGGGGAAGCGGGCCAGGTCGCCGTGGACCGGGCGCCGCCGGCCCCAGACGTCGGCGAGCAGCAGGCCGTCGGCACCGACGGCGACCAGTTCGCCGTCCACCCGCAGCAGTACGGGGGCGTCCGCGGCCCAGGCCACCGCCGTCCGGCCGGCCCGTAGCGCGTCCAGCACGTCGGCCACGTCCGGTGAGCGCGAAGCCACCCACGTCAGCGGGGCGCCCAGGGGCCGGTTCTCGGCGGGGGTGTGGAAGTCGGAGCCGCCGATCGGCACGGTCGACAGCCCCCACGCCGTCCACCAGGCCAGCGGTCCGGTCCAGGTGCGGTCCAGCCACGACCAGTGGAAGATCTCCGCGAGCGGTGGGCGCTGGTCGAGCGGGTGGTGCCAGGCGCAGTCGGCGGCGAGAGGGTGGTTGATCGAGAGCAGGCCGTCGTTCGCGGCGACAAAGGGAACCCACGACGCCGCCGGCTGGCGGAAGTCCACCCACGGGATGGGGCCGAAGGCGTTGGCATGGCCGCGGTCGGTCGTCACCTCCTGCCCGGGCAGCAGCGTCACCCCGTACCGCGAACCCACAGACGGCAGCGAGGCATGGTGGCTGACGGTGTTGTGGTCGGTGACCGCCAGTACGTCCAGTCCGGCGGAGACGGCCGTCGCCGCCAGTTCCGCCACCCCCAGCGACCCGTCGGAGTGCAGGGTGTGTGCATGGAAGTCGCAGGCCAACCAGGTCAGTCCGGTATCGGCCGGCAGGGCGCGGCGGGGCGGGCGCTGGGGTACGGGCGGCGGGGCCGGTTCGGGGTCCAGCGGTGCCGCGGGGTCGTCCAGCGTCACGGTCACCGACACCGACAGCCTGGCCGCGGGAACCCGGTGCAGCCCGAGCACCACCGCCCAGACGCCGGGCTCGGGCTCGCCGGGCAGGTAGCCGGGCGTGGCCGCGTCCGGCGTGATGGTGAAGCGCGACCGCGCCCCGCCGGACCAGCCTCGCCATCCGCCGGGGCCTACGCACCCCATGTCGATCACGCCTGCCGCGCTGTCGTACTGCAGCGTCACGTGTACGGACGACGTCCCCGGCCGCACCTCGAACGGCAGCTCGAGGTACGGCGACTCCGCGCGGTCGTCCGGTCCGATCCGCCGGTCGAACCGCGCCGACGACACCGTCATGCGACCGGCGCCGCGGCGCCGAGCAGTTCCTCGCTGTCCGAGTCGAACAGCAGCGTCCGGTCGGCACGGACGGCGACCCAGCCGCGGGTGCCCGGTGCCGGCTCCTCGTCCTCGTCGACGACGACCTGGACGAGGACGTCGTCGGCCTCGATGGTGACCAGCACCGACGCGCCGAGGTTCTCGATGACGGTGACGGTGCCGGCGATCGCGTCCGGGACCTCAGTCGCCGACCAGCGCAGGTACTCCGGACGGCCGCCCCAGATGACCTTCTGCCCGTCGCTCACCGAGCCCGCGGCCGTGGACGGCAGCGGCAGCGAGGCTCCGGCCACCTCGACCCGGTCGCCGGTGGCGACGATGCCTGGGTGCAGGTTCATCGGGGTGGACCCGACGAAGCCGGCGACGAACGTGTTGGACGGGCGGGAGAAGACCTCCCGCGGGCTGCCGATCTGCTGGATCTGACCGCTGCGCATGATGGCCATGCGGTCGGCGAGGGCCAGCGCCTCGGCCTGGTCGTGGGTGACGAACACGGTGGTGACGCCGAGGTCGCGCTGCAGCCGCTTGAGGAACGTGCGCGCCTCCAGCCGCAGCCGGGCGTCGAGGTTGGACAGCGGCTCGTCGAACAGGAACACCTCGGGGTTGCTGGCGACCGCCCGGGCCAGCGCAACGCGCTGCTGCTGCCCGCCGGACAGTTGCCCCGGCCGGCGCGCCATCAGGCCGGCCAGCGACAGGCCGTCGCCAACCTCCTCGGCCGACGTGTGCCGGGACGACTTGTCCACCTTCTGGATCTTCAGCGGGTAGGCGATGTTGTCGACGACGGACATGTGCGGGAACAGCGCGTAGTCCTGGAAGACCATCGCGACCCGGCGTTGTCCCGGTGGCAGGTCGGTCACGTCGCGGTCGCCGATGGACAGCCGTCCGTCCGTGGCCGTCTCCAGCCCGGCGATGGTCCGCAGCAGGGTCGTCTTGCCGCAGCCGGACGGGCCGAGCAGGGCGAAGAACTCGCCGTCCTCGACGGTGAGGTCCAGGCCGTCGACGGCGCGGACCCCGCCCGGGTACTCCTTGACCAGCTGGTGTGTGGTGATCGCCGCCATCAGCGCTTGATCCCTCCGTGGAAGCGGAAGCCGTAGCGGCGGTTCACGAACAGGTACATGGCCACTACCGGGATGGAGAAGAGCAGGGAGAACGTGGAGATGAGGCCCAGGTTGGGCTGGCCGCCCTCGGTGTAGAAGGTGAACATGACGACGGCGGCCGGCTGCTGGTCGGGGGAGCGCAGCAGGATGAACGGGACCAGGAAGTTGCCCCACACCTGCACCACGGCCCAGACCGCGATGGTCGCCAGCCCGGGCCGGGCGATCGGCACCACGACGTGCCGCAGGATCTGCAGCGACGACGCCCCGAACACCCGCGCCGACTCCTCGTAGGAGCGCGGCGTGGAGTCCATGAAGTCCTTGAGGATGAAGATGGCCGTCGGCAGCAGCCCGCCGGTCAGCACCAGCACCACGCCGAGCTGCCGGTCGATCAGCCCCAGTTCGGTCATCAGCAGGAACGTCGGCACCATGGCCGCCGTCCCGGTGACGATCGACGACAGCAGGAGCAGCAGGTAGAGCAGGGTGTCTCGGCCGGGGATGCGCACCCGGGACAGCGCGTACGACGCCAGCGCCGCCAGCACCAGGGTGATGACCATGGTGCCGGCCGCGATGATCACCGAGTTGCCGAGCGAGCGCATCGCGTACGGGTTGTCCCACAGGGTGCGGAAGTTCTCCAGCGTGAAGTCCGGCACCGACACCTGCACCGACGGCGCGGTGTCGAACGGAGCCGTCAGCAGCCACAGCAGCGGCAGCGCGAAGAACACGAGCACGAAACCGGCGAACACGTACCGGCCGATGACGCCCAAGGCAGCCCGAACACTCATGACCGGCGCTCCCTCAACAGTCGCAGGTACACCGACGCCACCACCAGGTTGATGATGATCATGATGAGCGACAGCGCGGCGCCCTGTCCGAGCGCGCCGTCACGCAGCGCCACCCGGTAGATGTACACGCCGAGGATCTCGGTGCGCCCCTGCGGTCCGCCGGCCGTGATCAGGTACGGCGCGAACACGTTGAACGTCCACAGCGTGATCAGCAGCGTGTTGGTCAGGATGTGCCCGCGGATGTTGGGCAGCACGACGTCGCGCAGGGTGGCGAACGTGCCGGCACCGGCCATGCGGGCGGTCTCGAACTGCGACGGCGGCACCGACGCCAGCGCCGAGCTGAACAGCAGCATCGAGAACGCGGTGCCGTTCCAGATGTTGAAGACGATGATGGACTGCATCGGGTACTCGAGCAACCACGCGGTGCCGTCGGTGCCGAGCAGCGCGTTGAGGGTTCCTTCGCGCCGGTCCAACAGGGCCAGCCACAGGAACGCCACCACCGAGGCCGGGATGATCCAGGCCAGCAGCACCACGGTCTCGACGACGGAGCGCAACGCCGGACGCAGCTTGCGCGCCGTCCACGCCAGCGCGAACCCGAGGATCGACTGCCCGACGATGGCGGAGAAGAACACGAACGCCAGCGTCAGGACCAGCGAGTTGCGGAAGTCCGGGTCGGTGAGCGCGTCGGTGTAGTTCTCCAGCCCGACGAACTCCGGCTCGCGGGCCGCGAGGCCGGTCAGCCGCCAGTTCGTCAGCCCCAGGTACAGCGTCCAGATGGCCGGGAACAGCAGGAAGATGGCGATGACCAGCATGGCCGGCGCGACGAATCCGGTCGCGCGCCATCGGCCGAGGCCGGCGGCGTCGCCGTCGTCGACGCCCCGGCGGCGGGAACGTCGTTTGCTGGGGACCCGGCGGGCGTCCCCAGGAGGGGGAGCGCCCGCCGGATCGTGATCAGTCGGCGATGGAACCGTC
This sequence comes from Jiangella gansuensis DSM 44835, assembly GCF_000515395.1. NCBI lineage: Bacteria > Bacillati > Actinomycetota > Actinomycetes > Jiangellales > Jiangellaceae > Jiangella > Jiangella gansuensis. Next base: position 3,912,994 of record NZ_KI911782.1, read on the forward strand.
GTCACCGACGAGGTCCTCCAGTTCGCTCTGGTACGCGGCCGCGGCGTCCGCGGCCGGTGTGCCGCTGGCGACGGCGGCGGTGGCCTCCTGCAGGGCGACCGACACCTCCGGGTAGAGCGCCAGCGCCGGGCGGTAGGCCGTGATCGGCAGCACCTCCTCGGCGATGAAGCTCAGCATCGGGTCGCCGGCCAGAGCGGTGGCGTTGACGTCGTCGCGCGGGGTGATGCGCGGGACGCCGGCGAGCTGTGCCTCGAAGGCCTCGGGGGAGTTCATGAACATCATCAGCTCCCACGCCTGCTGCGGGAACTCCGTGTTCGGGTTGATGACGCGGCCGGTGCCGCCGGACATGCTGACGAAGTCCTGGCCGTTCAGCCCGGCGCCGGGTTCGCGCGCGGGGATCTTCGCCCAGCCGACGACCTCGTCGCGGTTCGCCATCGGTGCGATGCCGCCGTCGGGGTTGACCACCGAGCGCCAGAAGTAGTCGCTCTCGATGAGCATGCCGAGCTGACCGCCGGCGAACAGCTGGAACGACGTGTCGCGGCCCTGGGCCTCCTGCTGCAGCAGGGGGTCACCGTAGGCGTCCTCGCCGTACACCTGGCCGTAGAACTCGAGCACCTGCTCGACCCCGTCGGTTGCGCCGGTCCAGGTGTCGTCGGCCCAGATCTCCTCGCCGGTTCCGGCCAGCAGCGGCAGGAAGCCCTGCATGGTGGTGGCTTCGCCCATCGGGACACCGGCGTTGATCTGCAGCGGGGTGACGCCCTCGAGTTGCTTGAGCGCCTCGGCCGCCTGCAGGATCTCGTCCCAGCTGGTCGGCTGCCAGTCGGCCGGCAGTCCGGCCTGGGCGAACAGGTCCCGGTTGTAGAAGATGACGCGGCCGTCGGTGCCGACGGGGATGCCGTACGCCTCGTCGTCGAACGTCATGGCCTGCTGGACGGCCTCCGGGATCTGGTCCCAGCCGTCCCATTCCTCGACGGCGTCGCCGGCGACGTCGGTCAGCGGAGTGATGTAGCCGGCCTCGGCGAACTCGCCGGTCCAGATGCCGTCGATGCTGATGATGTCGCCGCCGCCCCCGGACTGCAGATCGAGGGCGATCTTGGTCTTGTAGTCCTCGTCGTCGACGCCGTTCTCCTCGAACTCGACGGTGACGTCGACGCCCTGCTCCGCCTGCATGGCGGTGAACTCGGGGATCACCCAGTTGGTGATCCACTCGGCGCCTTCGGAGTTCTTGCCGCCGACGATCGAGTTGTCGGTGATGGTCAGTGTGACCTCGGTGGCGTCGGCGTTCTGTTCGGGATCGCCGCCGGAGCCGCCATCGTCGTCGTTCCCGCACGCGGCCAGGACGAGCGCCGTGGCGAGGAAGCCGGCGGCCGTACCGCCGAGCCGGGAGTTGAGCCTCATCGATCCTCCTGAGCCGAACCTCGATGTTCGGCTGTCAGATTGTCATGACCTGTTGACGAAGGCCAGACATCGCCGTAACAAGTGACCCAACCGCGACCTGGACGACGGTCCGGTTGATCGATGGTCTTCCAAATGTCTTAACATACTGACGTCTATAGGTGAGAGGTGAGGGGGTCGGGGTGGCCGAGGGAATCCCGCAGCTGGTCGTCGACCGCACCAGCCCGGTTCCGCTGTACTTCCAGGTGGCTCAGCACCTCGAGCAGCTCATCGAATCCGGCGCCTACCCGCCCGGTACCCGGCTCGACAACGAGATCATGCTGGCCGACCAGCTCGGACTGTCGCGGCCCACCATGCGCCGCGCCATCGAGTACCTGGTCGACCGCGGGCTGTTGGTCCGCAAGCGCGGCGTCGGCACCCAGGTCGTTCAGCCAAAGGTTCGCCGTCCGGTGGAGCTGTCCAGTCTCTACGACGACCTGCGCGCGGCCGGCAAGGAGCCACGCACCGAGATCCTCTCCTTCGAGGTCCAGGAGCCCAGCGAGGTGGTGGCCGAGGCACTCGGGTTGACCACGGGCGGCGAGGTCTACGCCATCCGCCGGCTGCGCTACACCGGCGACGAACCACTGTCGATCATGAGCAACTTCGTCCCGACCGAGCTGCTCCGGCTCGACGCGGCATCGTTGGCGGAGAACGGTCTGTACGCGCTGATCCGCAACGCCGGCGTCAACCTGAAGATCGCCACCCAGACCATCGGCGGCCGGGCGGCCCGGGCGGCGGAAGCGCGATTGCTCGCCGAGAACGCCGGTGCGCCGCTGCTGACCATGACCCGCATCGCCTACGACGACACCGGCCGTGCCGTGGAATACGGGTCCCACCTCTACCGCGCGTCCATGTACACCTTCGAGCTGACGCTCACGACCACCTGACGAACGCCGCCGCCCGCTCGCAAAATGATCACGTGAAGCGGGCCCGCGCTATGCGAGCAGCCAGTTCTTGGAAACACAGCGTCCACCCGCTTCACCAGGGAGCTACGCCTGGTGAAGCGGGAGAACGCCTGGTGGTGTCCGCCGGGCGGCCGCCGCCGTCAGCGCTCCTGCAGCCGGTCCAGCAGGTCCGGCGCCAACGCCCCGAAGCCGGTCGACGCCCACGGCTCGGCGGCGGAGTCCATGTAGTGCACCACCGTGGTCTCCGTGGGCAGGTCGAGGATCTCCGGCTCCCGGCGCTTGCGCAGGTCGCGACGGCAGTCGGCGCAGCACGGCACCTTCCGGGTGCCGGCCGACGTGGCCCACGGCGACGTCGTCGTCGCCGGACCGTGCAGCGGGTTGAAGAAGCACACCACGGTGGGGGTCCACGCCTTCCCGGCCACCGCGTGGTCGAGGGCGTCGTCGCCGCGACGGGTGAGCACGATGGCGCCGATCGAGTCGGCGGCGTCGGCGGATCGGTCCAGCACGGCGGTCGCGGCCTGGTAGTGGTCGAGCGCCGCGGCCCAGGCCGCGCTGTCGGCACCGTGGCCGATCTCGAGCTGCCGAATGCGCTCACCGAGCGCGGCGCTCTCCGTCTCGGCGCGCCGGCGCCACTCGCGGGTCTGCGCGGACGAGATCCGCTGCAGCGCCCGCCGCTTCAACGTCACGTCCGCCCGCGGGGACCGCCGCCGGGCGAGCAGCCAGCCGAGGACGACGACGGCGACCAGCGCGGCGCCCAGCCCGGCGGCCACCGGAGCGTCCATGCCGAGGATCTGGGCCGGCTCGCCCGGGTCGCTCTGAGTGGTGCTGGAGTCCTGCCGTTCCGGGAACTGCTCCTCGTACACCTGACGGACGTTGCCGCCGGTGTAGATCTCGAGCGTTTCCACCAGCTGTTCGCCGAGATCGGTCGGGTAGCGGTCCATCGCCACGGAGGTGGCCAGAGCGTTCTCGTTGTCGGTCGAGACACCGTAGGTCGTGGTGTCGATGCGCCAGCGGTCCGAGCCCGCCGAGACGAAGTAGACACCGTCCTCGGGCAGCTCGCGGCGTACGAGGGCGGCGAGCTGGTTGGACGAGATGTCGCTGCCGTAGTCCAACGGCACGGCCAGCACGAACACGCGGTGGCCGGCATCGGCGACCAGTGACGTGATGTCGTCCAGCTGAGCGGGGGTGACGGCCTCGGCGAGCGACGGGTCGAGGTGGACGCCGTCGTCGGCCAGATCGGCTGCGATGGCCGCCGGGTCGGGCACATACGCCGGCTGTTCTACGTCATCCTGCCTGATCACGTCCTCGCCCTCCGTCGTCGCACCGCGAACCAGCCGCCGAGGATCAACGGCCCGGCCACACCGCCGCTGAAGACGCCGATGAGCAGCCCGGCCGCGATGGTGCCGCCGGTGCCGCCCCAGTAGTGGCTGCCGGTGTCCTCGCCCAGCTCGTACTCGCGGCCGTCGTTGGCCTCGATCTCCTCCAGCACCCGGGTGGTCTCGCGGGCGCTGGTCCATTCGCCGTCGAGGGTGCCGTAGGCGGAGAAGTACTCGCCGGTGATGCCGATGTCGGCGCTGGACAGGTCGCCCCCGGGGCTGACCTCGAGGTAGAGGCCGGGCCGGCCGGTCAGCCGGCCGATCTGACGCAGTACGTCCGAGCTGAAGCGGTACCCCGCCTCGTAGCTCTCCGGCCACACGACGACGAAGACTTGCGGGTCGGCGGCGGCTGCCGCGGCCTCGAGCCGGCTCAGTTCCTCCTCGGTGAAGGCACCGTCGGCGCTCGGCTCCACGTAGAGGTGCGAGTCCCGCAGTTCGTCGGCGGCCGCCCGGGCGCGCTCCGTGACGTCGGGCTCGGCCGGTACCCCGGGCGTGGCGGCCCACCAGGCGATCGCGGCCCCGGCCAGCGCACAGACCAGCGTGATCAGCAGACCTCGGGCGTGGCGACTCATCGGCGGGCGCTCCGATCCTCGAGCACCTGGGCGGCGAGGTCGCCGACCAGGGCCCCGAACCCCGTGCGGGCCCACACCGTGGGTGTCTCGACGTACGGGGTCCAGCCACGCAGCCGCCGGCGTACCGACAGGAACCGCCCTTCGGCGCGGTCGCGGGCGCAGGACCGGCAGACCGGTGCGTCGATCGACGACCCGCCCACCCGGACGGTGTCCCGGGCCTCGCCGTGGGCGGGGTTCACGAAGCACGGTCGGTACGCGGCCAGCTTCGGCTCGGACTGTCGCTCCAGCTCCCGGTCCGCGATCCGCGCCAGCACCAGAGCTCCGACGGCGTCGAGGTCATCGGCGTCGTCGCCGGTGGTCAGCACCTGGTCGGCGGCCTCGATGGCGAGCGCGGCCGCCGCGGCGTGCGGGGCGGACAGCGTGTGGGCGGGCAACCCGGCCAGACGGCGGCGGGCGTCGTCGAGCCGGCGCTCGGCCTGGGCGCGGACGCCGGCCGGTATCGGTGCGTGGCCGGTTCGGTCCCGGCCGTCCTTGCGCGACAGCGGCTTCGCCCGAGCGACGACCAGGGTGACGATGAGGCCCGCGACGACGATGCCGGACGCGGTGGCGAGGACAGCCACCCAGCGCGCAGCGGCGGCGTCCGCCCGGTCGGAGTCCGGCTCCGGGAGGATCGCCCAGGGCTGGGCCGCGTACTCGTCGACGACGGCGTCCGGCAGCGCGGCGCCGGGGTCGACGGCGGACCGGACCGTGTAGACGGCCTCCAGCAGCGCCGATGCCCGCGGGTACTCGCCCGGTGCGTTCGCTTCGGCCCGCCGGATGGCGTCGGCCGCCGGCCGGACGGTGAACTCGTCCAGGCCGTCGCCCCAGGCTTGGGTGTAGGAGATCCCCTCCAGGAATTCGATGTGATACAGCCCGTCGCCGAGCTCTTCGCGGAACAGGACGGCCGCCTGCTCGGCAGCGCGTTCCGCGTTCGCCAGGTCGGGAGGGGTCTCGGCGAGAACTACGTAAACCGGGACGTCGACGTCGGCGGCGGCATCGGTGAGCACGTCGTGGGCGCGTCGCGAGTCACCCATCGCCATGGACGGCCGCACGAGCACGGGGTCGGCCCGCAACTCCTCGATGAGCTGTGCGACGGTGCCGCCGGGCGGGAGGTCGGCAGGCGCGGCCGCTGCCGGCGCGACGGGCGCGGCGAACGCCAGAGCACCGGCCGCCAGCGCGCAGACCTGTACGGCGCGCCGCCACCGGGACAGTGTGGTCTTCGAATCGGGGACGACGGCCACCCGGCGAGCCTATCCACCATCGGTGATCACACGAGCCGCAGGGCCGGCGTCAGCCGTGTCAGCGACCGCGTCAGCGACATGTCACGGCGGTGTCAGCGGTACCGGCGACGGTTGTCGCATCGAAACCGCGACACCGAGACGAGGCACCCCATGACCACCGACCGACCTACCGCGATCAGCGCGGCCGGGCTCCGCAAGGCCTACGGCGAGCAGACCGTCCTCGACGGCGTCGACATCGTCGTTCCCGAAGGCACGGTCTTCTCGCTGCTCGGCCCGAACGGCGCCGGCAAGACCACCACCGTCCAGATCCTCTCGACGCTCATCGAATCCGACGGCGGCAGCGTGCGAGTCGCCGGCCACGACCTCGCGACGGACGCGGACGGCATCCGCCGCTCCATCGGCGTCACAGGTCAGTTCTCCGCCGTCGACAACCTGCTCACCGGCGAGGAGAACCTGCTCCTCATGGCCGACCTCAACCACCTTCCCCGGGACGAGGGCCGGCGCCGCACGGCCGAGCTGCTGCAGCGCTTCGACCTGGTGGACGCCGCGGACAAGAACCCGACGACTTATTCCGGCGGCATGCGGCGCAAGCTCGACCTCGCGATGACGCTGGTGGGCGACCCGAAGGTGATCTTCCTCGACGAGCCGACGACCGGTCTGGACCCGCGGACCCGGCGCATCATGTGGGACGCCATCCGCGGGCTGGTGGCCGGCGGCGTGACGATCTTCCTCACCACGCAGTATCTCGAGGAGGCCGATGAGCTGGCCGATCGGATCGCGCTGCTCGACCATGGCCGGATCGTCGCCGAGGGCACCTCAGCGGAGCTGAAGCGGCTCATCCCCGGCGGCCACATCCGGCTCGAGTTCGCCGACCCGGACGAACTCGACCAGGCCGCCCGTGCGTTCGCCGGTTCTACCCGCGACGACGCCGCGCTGGCTCTGCAGGTCCCGAGCGACGGCGACGTCCAGTCGCTGCGCGCCGTCCTCGATCACCTCGACGTCGCGTCGATCGAGGTCACGAACCTCACCGTGCACACCCCCGACCTCGACGACGTGTTCCTGGCGCTGACCGGCCGCCCGGCTGTCGCACACGCCGACGCCGCCGAGGCGACCGACACCGCACCCGGCTCGATGACCAAGGAGACCGCCCGATGAGCACTCTCACCCTTGCTGCCCACGACTCGCGCACCATGCTGCGCCGGAGCATGCGCCGGTGGGCGCGCTATCCGGCGATGACCGTGCAGCTGATCGCACTCCCGGTGATCATGCTGCTGATGTTCGTCTTCGTCTTCGGCGAGACCCTCGGCGCCGGCCTCGGCGGCTCGTCCGCCGGTAGGGGCGACTACATCGACTACCTCGTCCCCGGCATCATCCTGATGACCGTGTCCGCGTCGATCCAGGGGACGGCGATCTCCGTCGCCATGGACATGCACGAAGGCATCATCGCCCGGTTCCGCACCATGGCGATCTCCCGCGGCGCGGTGCTCACCGGTCACGTGATCGGCAGCTTTCTGCAGACCCTGGTCGGCATCGCGATCGTCATCGGGGTGGCCTTCCTGATCGGGTTCCGGACGAATGCGAACCTGGTGGAGTGGACGGCCACGATCGGCCTGCTGTGTCTCTTCGCCATCGCGCTGACCTGGCTGGCCGTCGCCATGGGCCTGCAGGCGAAGAGTGTGGAGACGGCCAGCAACACGCCGACGCTGCTGGTGCTGCTGCCGTTCCTGGGCAGCGGGTTCGTCCCCGTCGACTCGATGCCGGCTGGTCTGGCGTGGTTCGCCGAATACCAGCCGTTCAGCCCCGTGATCGAGACAGTGCGCGGCCTGTTGCTGGGAACCGAGATCGGCAACAACGCCGTCCTGGCGCTCGCCTGGACAGCCGTGCTCGGCCTGCTCGGCTACTTCTGGGCGCTCAAGCTGTTCCGCCGGCCCCCGGTCCGCTGACTTCACCCTTCCCCATGATCATCAAGACTTGACCCGGGCGGGGCCGGGTCAAGTCTTGATGATCATGGGGAAGGTTCAGGGGAAGGGGCCAGGACCGACGACGCCAGCTCGCGCAGCCACGATTCGGCCGAATCGCCATCCAGACCGGCGAGCTCCCGCTTCGTCTCGGCCAGCAGTTCCGAGGCCGCCTCGTCGCCCAGTGCGGCGCGGGCGGCCTCATCTGCGTGTGCGCCCCAGGGTGACGACCGGTCCAGGCCGCCGGCCAGCACCTCCACCGCGGCCAGCACCCGCACGGCGTCGGCCGGCCGGTCCTGGCGCAACGCCTGGTCGGCGATGCCGACCAGCACTGCCCCGACCGTCTCCTCGTCGCCGTCATCGCTGCTCAGGACGGCCTCCAGCGCCTGCGCACGGGCGGCGGCCGCGGCGTCCAAACTCCCGTTCCCGGCGTCCATCCAGGCCCGGATCCCGAGCATGACGGCCCGGAACACCGGATGGACGGGGACGTCTCTCAGCAGCGCCTGCGCCCGAGCCAGCTGTTGCGCGGCGGTGGTGGTGTCGCCGGCCCAGATGGCGAGGGTGGCGCGGTTGAGCGCCATGATGGCCAGGCCGTCGGGCCAGGCGACCTGTTCGGCGTCGTGCTCGGCTCGCTCGACCTCGGCGGCGCTGCCGGCGCGGTCGCCTGTCAGCCACCGCAGTTGGGCGAGCCGGCTGCGCATCATGACGACGTCGTCGACGGTGCCGATCTCGGCGAGCGCCACGATGGCCTCGTCGTAGTGCTCGATCGCCCGCTCCAGCTCGCCGCGCCGGGCGTGCAGGTCTGCCAGCGTGGTGAGGGCGTACGAGATTCCCCACCGCTCGCCGACGGCGCGGAACTCGGCAAGCGCCTGCGTGACGTCGGCCTCCCGATCCCGGGCGGACAGCATCTGCGCCCGGTTCAGCCGAGCCTGGGCGCGGAACCACGGGTCGGGGTCCTCCAGCAGCGGCGCCAGGGCGTCAGCGAGGCTTGTCAGGGGTTCGTCGCCGGCTCCGAGGATCACGCTCAACGGGGGCATGAACCGCAGGAACGGCCCGGGATTCTCGATGCCGGCGGACAGCTCGCGGGCCTGGCGCACCCATTCCGCGGCGTCCTTGAGGTCGCCCACCCCGGTGGTGATCAGGAAGGTGACGACGGCGCATGCGGTGGCCCGTGCTTCGCGGTCGGTCGGGCCGGGAACGGCCAGCGCCTGGGTCGCCAGCTCGATTCCCTCGCTCTTGTGGCCGCTGAGCCACCAGTACCAGCCGCAGGCTGCCACTAGCCGGACCGCGTTCCGCGCGTCGCCGGCCGCGGCCGCGCCGCGCAGAGCCGCCGTGATGTCGTCGTGCTCGGCGCGCAGCCGCCGCAGCCAGCTGAGTTGCTCGTGGCGGTGCAGGTGGGGTTCGGCGGTCTCGGCCAGCTCGATCAGGTAGCCGATGTGCGCGCGCCGGACGGCGTCGAGCTCGCCCACCTCGCCCATCCGTTCCAGACCGTAGGCCTTGATCGTCTCGAGCAGTCGGTACCGGGGCGCTTCACCGTCGTTGTCGACCGCCAGCAGTGACTTGTCGCTGAGCGAGCTGAGCTCGTCGAGGACGTCGGCGCCGTCGCAGCACACCCGGGCCGCGGCTTCGGCCGTCGCACCGCTGGCGAACACCGCGAGCCGGCGCAGCACGACCCGTTCGGGTTCGGGCAGCAGGCTCCAGCTCCAGTCGACGACGGCGCGTAGCGTCTGGTGCCGAGGCAGCGCGGTACGGCTGCCACCGGTGAGCAGCCTGAATCTGTCGTCCAGGCGGGCGGCCAGCTGCTCCACGGACATGGCGCGCAGCCGGGCGGCGGCCAGCTCGATGGCCAGCGGCATGCCGTCGAGGGCGCGGCAGATGCGGGCGACGGTGGGCGCGTCGGTGTCGGTGACGGTGAAGCCCGGGCGGGCGGCGCGGGCACGGTCGACGAACAGCCGGACGGCGTCGAAGCGCAGCAGATCATCGGCGCCGTCGTGCCCCGTCGGGAGTGCCAGCGGCTCGACCGGCCAGACCGCCTCGCCGGTGATGCCGAGCGGCTCGCGGCTGGTTGCGAGAATGCGCAGGTCAGGGCATTCGCCGAGCAGCCGGTCAGCCAGTGCTGCGGCAGCGTCGATGACGTGCTCACAGTTGTCCATCACGAGCAATGCGGTCCGGGACCGTAGGGCCGCGACCAGCCGCCCGGTGGCGTCCTCGGTGGTCGCGCCGAACGCTTGGTCGCGCAGGTCCAGGGCCGCGAGGGCGGCGGCCGGCACGTCGGCGCCGGCAGCGACCGGGGCCAGCTCGACCAGCCAGACGCCGTCGGGCAATTGGCTTGTCAGCGTGCTCGAGGCTTCGTTCGCCAGCCGGGTCTTGCCTGACCCGCCCGGCCCGGTGAGTGTCGTCAGCCGGTACTCGTCGATCAGGTCGCGCACGCGGGCGACGTCGGTGTCGCGGCCGACGAAGCTGGTCAGGCCAGCGCGCAGGTTGGTGCGGGGGATGGCGGCCCGGGCCGCCGGCTCTGCCTCCCGCGGCGGCGGCGAGGCCGGGTGCGTCAGTTCACCGCGCAGGATCGCCGTGTGCAGGTCGGACAGCGCCGCGGACGGGTCGGTGCCCAGCTCCTCGGCCAGCGCCTCCCGGGTCCGCTCGTACGCCGCCAGCGCCGCGGCGGGCCGCCCGGCCGCGACCAGCGCCCGCATGAGCTGCCCGACCAGCCGTTCGCGCAGCGGGTGCTCGGCGACCAGCGTGGTCAGCTCGGTGGTCAGACCGGCGCCGCGGCCCAGCCGCAGCGCGGCGTCGACGCGGTCCTCCGTCGCCGTCAGCCGCAGCTCCTCCAGTCGCGCCCGCGGCGCCGTGAAGAACCCCGACTCCGCGACGTCCAGCAGTGCCGGCCCGCGCCACAGCGCAAGTGCGGCTCGTAGCCCGTCCTCCACCGCGGCATCGTCGGACGCGGACCGCGCGGCCACGACCTCCCGCTCGAACCGCGTGGCGTCGACGGCGTCCGGCGCCAGCGCCAGCCGGTAGCCCGCCGGGTGCGACTCGATGGCCAGGCCCGGCAGCGCCCGGCGCAGCCGGGACACGAGGGCCTGCAGAGCGTTGGCGGCACCGGCCGGCGGGTCGTCACCCCAGACGCCGTCGACCAGCTGACCCACCGGTATGAGGCGGCCGGGCTCCAGCGCGAAGGTGATCAGCAGTGTGCGCAACCGCGCGCCGGCCACGTAAACCGGCGCATCGTCGTTGTGGACCTCCAACGGTCCAAGGATCCCGATGCGCACCGGAGGCATTCTGCCGTAGCAGCCGAGCCGGGCTGAGCTGACTCCCCGCGCGTCCGCGGCGCGTCGACCGCGGGGCCCATCACCAGGATCGTGTTCGCCTCCCCAGTGTCAATGGTCGTCGGGCCGGGCACGTCACAGACTGCTTGCTGAACCCGCGTCGGGCACCGGCGCTGAGAGGAGGCCTCCGGCCCCCGTCTCAGCACCGGTCTTGCCCGGCCCTCCTGGGGGCAAGCATTCATGGTGAAGCGGGAGCACCCATGGTGCACGTGATCATTTCGAGGTCAGTTCGGCGACGACCGCGTCGCTGAACGGCGGCCAGGCCTCGACCGCCCAGGGGCCGAAATCGCGGTCGGCCAGGGCCACGCAGGCCGCGCCGAGCTCGGGGTCGACCCACAGGAACGTGCCGGCCTGACCGAAGTGTCCGAACGTGCGCGGCGAGTTGGCCGAGCCGGTCCAGTGCGGCGACTTGTCGGCGCGGATCTCGAACCCCAGACCCCAGTCGTTCGGGTCCTGCCGCCCATACCCCGGCAGCACCCCGGACAGCCCGGGAAACGCCACCGTCGTCGCGGCCTGAACGGTTGCCGGGTCGAGCAGGGCGGGGGACTGCAGCTCGGCGGCGAACCGGGCGAGGTCGCGCACCGTGGAGGTGGCCCCGGACGCGGGTGAGCCCTCGAACGTCGTGCCGGTCATGCCCAGCGGGGTGAGCAGGCCGTCGCGGACGTAGTCGGCGAACGGGATGCCCGACCGTTTGGCGACGGCGTCGGCCAGCTGCTCGAAGCCGGCGTTGGAGTACAGCCGCCGCGCGCCCGGCTCCCACGCCACCTTGTGCTCGTCGAAGGCCAGCCCGGAGGTGTGTGCCAGCAGGTGCCGGACGGTTGAGCCCTCGGGTCCGGCGGGGTCGTCCAGGCCGATGGCGCCTTCCTCGACGGCGATCAGGGTGGCGTAGGCGGTGAGCGGCTTCGTCACCGACGCCAGGCTGAACGGCCGGTCCTGGTCACCGTGGGTACCGAGCAAACCGCCGTCGGCGCCGACGACCGCTGTCGCCGCGTGATCGACCGGCCACTGATCCACCAGCTGAACACTCCGCATGATCCCGACCCTACGACGTCACGCGTCGCAGGCCACCGGCGGCGTGGACGCGGCGGCTCCCACCGGCGCCGGTGCCGTGCGCGGTTGCGCTGCCGCCGCCAACGCCCGCTCGTGGCGCTGCTCGTGCGCCCACGCCGTCAGGGCCAGCACCAGCCCCGCGAGTGCCAGCCCGGCCGCCAGCCACACCGGCGCCACGTAGCCCCAGCCGGCCGAGATGGCCGCGCCGCCGAGCCACGGACCCACGGTGTTGCCGACGTTGAACGCCGACGTGTTGACCGACGACGCCAGCGTCGGCGCGTCACCGGCGACGACGAACACGCGGGCGTTGAGCCCTGGCGCGATCGAGAACCCGGCGACACCGACCGCGAACACCGCCGCGACCGCTCCGGCCGTGCTGCCCGACACCAGCGCCAGTACCGACATCGTCACCGCCAACGCCACGAGGCTGCCGAAGATGTTGAGGAACAGCCCACGGTCGGCGATCCGCCCGCCGATGGTGATGCCGATGAAGCTGCCCAGCCCGAACAGCGCCAGCACCAGCGGTACGTCCGCCTCGTCCAGCCCGGCGACATCGGTGAGCAGCGGGGCGAAGTACGAGAACGCGGCGAACATGGCCGCCTGGAAGGTCGCCGTTGTCGCCAGGGCCAACCAGATGCGCCGGCCCCGGAACACCCGCAGTTCGTCTCGGACCCGCGGCGGCTCCGACGCGGCGCCGGCGCTCTTCGGCACCAGCGCGACCACGGCCAGCGTGGTCAGCACCGCCAGCCCGGCCACCGCCCAGAACGCCGCTCGCCACCCGAGCTGCTGGCCGACCCAGGTGCCGGCCGGCACTCCGAGCACGTTCGACAGCGTCAGCCCGCCGACCAGCACCGCCAAGGCCCGCGCCGTGGTCCCCGGCGGCGAGATCCGCACCGTCACCACCGCGGCCACAGCCCAGAAGGCTCCGGTGGCGACGGCCGTCACCACGCGGGCGGCCATCAGCAACTCGTACGTGGGCGCCAGCGCCGCCACGACGTGACCGGCCAGGAACACCGCCGCGGCCGCGAGCAGGGTCGCCTTGCGCGGCAGGCGCAGCGTCGCGACCGCCATCACCGGCGCGCCGATCGTCATCCCGATCGCGAACCCGGAGATGAGCAGACCGGCGTCCGGGATCGAGACGTCCAGGTCTGTCGCGATGGTCGGCAGCAGTCCGGCGATCATGAACTCCGTCGTGCCGAGCACGAAGATGCTGGAGCCGAGGACGTAGACGGCCGGTGGGACGCGCACTGTGCTCTCCTTATGGACTGATCAGTTCAGAATGCTGGTAGGAGCCGGCGCGTCGTTGCTGCCAGACATGGTCAGAGGCTGTCGACCAGGGCGTCGACGATGTCGGTGAGTCGCTCGCGGTCCTGGGCGACCCGGCCGACGACGTGGATGGCGGTCAGTGCGCCGTGCACCAGCCGGGCCAGCGCCTCGGCGTCGCGGTCGGCCGCGATCTCGCCGTCGCGCTGGCCGCGCTCGATGATGACGCGCATGGTCGCGACGATGGCGTCGAAGTCCGCCCGGGTGAGGCCGGCGACGACGTCGTCGCCCGGTCCGATCTCGACCGCGGCGTTGAGCGCCAGGCAACCGCGGCGGTCCGGATCGGCGAGCTGCCGGTCCACGGCCGCCAGCAGGAAGTCGCGGATGACGGTGCGCGCCGGGCCGGTCCGGGCGAGCAGGTCCACCTGGTCGGCCCGGGTGCGCTCGGCGTACCGGCGCAGCGCGTGCTCGTACAGCTCGTGCTTGCTCTTGAACGTGTTGTAGAGGCTGCTGCGTCCCAGCCCGGTCCGCTCGCAGAGGTCCTGCGTGGAGGTGGAGGCGTATCCGCCGGCCCAGAAGACGTCCAGGGCCGCGTCGACGACGTGGTCCGGGTCGAACTCTTTCGGGCGCGGCACCGGCTCACCGTACCGGGTTCTGTACTGATCTGTCTAGAACCGTCTGGCGGGCCTCGCCCAGGAGTGTTCCTGCTTCACCAGTGTCAATGGTCGTCGGGCCGGGCGCGTCACAGACTGCTTGCTGAACCCGCGTCGGGCACCGGCGCTGAGAGGAGGCCTCCGGCCCCCGTCTCAGCACCGGTCTTGCCCTGCCCTCCTGGGAGCAAGCATGGGTGGTGCAGCAGGAGGACCCATGGTCCACGTGATTGACCACGGTCGGTGTGGGTGTTCCGCTTCACCCCCATGGTGAACACCCGCAGCTGCGGGCACAGTCCGGAGCCGGGCTGGCCGGGCTTTGATCGCAGCGCCCGACTTCAATAGCGCGATTCGGGGCGGAGGGACGGAATCCGCCCGCTGACGCGGTTGCGGCTATTGAGGGCCGCTGCCTGCTATTGCGGTCAGTGTCAGTCGGCCGGACAGCACGGCGGGGCGCCGACGAAGGCCGGCAAGAACCAGGCATCTTCGCCATCGCGGTCGGACCGCTCGAGCCCAGACCCTCGCCGGCTCCTACTCGAACGACCGGTTGGCCCGCGAGTACCACCGTGACCGCGCCCACCCGATCCCGCCACGAATCGGGTCGGAGGGCCGCATCTGGGGTGGCTGGATGGTTACTGGGTGAGGCCGCGGCGCTCCAGGAGCGGCTCGATCTGCGGGTCGCGGCCACGGAAGGTGCGGAACGCTTCCATGGGGTCGACGCTGCCGCCGCGGGACAGCAGAGTGCTGCGGAAGTGGTCGCCGTTCTGACGGGTCAGCCCGCCGTTCTCCTTGAACCACTCGACGGTGTCGGCGTCGAGGACCTCGCTCCAGATGTAGGAGTAGTACCCCGCGCCGTATCCGCCGGCGAAGATGTGGGCGAAGTAGGTGGTGCGATACCGCGGCGGAATGGTCTCCAGTGCGACACCGGCGCGCTCGAGGGCCCGCGCCTCGAACTCGGCGACATCGTCGACCGTGGTACCGGGGGACAGCTCGTGCCAGGCGAGGTCGAGCAGGGTGGCCGCAAGGTACTCCGTCGTCGCGAAGCCCTCACCCCAGATCTGCGAGTCGAGCAGCCGCTGGACGGTCTCCTGCGCGAGCGGCTCACCGGTCTGGTGGTGGACGGCGTAGTTCGCCAGCACCTCGGGCCAGACCGCCCACATCTCGTTGACCTGGGAGGGGAACTCGACGAAGTCGCGTAGCACGCTGGTGCCGCTGAACGTCGGGTACGTGACCCGGGAGAACAGCCCGTGCAGGGCGTGGCCGAACTCGTGGAACAGGGTGTTGACCTCGTCGAAGGTCATCAGCGCGGGCTCGCCGGCCGGCGGCTTCACCAGGTTGAGGTTGTTGAGCACCACGGGCTTGGTGTCCATGAGCGCGGACTGATCGACCAGCGAGTTCATCCAGGCACCGCCGCGCTTGGAGTCGCGGGTGAAGAAGTCGCCGATGTACAGCCCGACCGCGGAGCCGTCCTCGTCGAACACCTCGAACACGCGCGCGTCGGGGTGGTAGGCGACGAGGTCGGGCCGCTCGGTGAAGGACAGCCCGTAGAGCTTTCCGGCGGCGAAGAAGACGCCGTCGCGCAGCACCCGCTCCAGCTCGAAGTACGGGCGCAGCTCGGCGGCGTCGACGTCGTAGGTGGCCCGGCGGACCTGCTCGGAATAGAACGACCAGTCCCACGCCCGCAACTCGAACGCGTCGCCGATGGCTTCCTGCAGCTTGGCGGCCTCGGCCTGCGCGTTCGTGACGGCGGTGGGGGTCAGCTTCCCGAGCATGTCGTGCACCGCGGCGGGCGTCTTGGCGGTGCGGTCTTCCAGCACGTAGGTGGCGTGATCGGGGTGACCGAACAGTGCGGCCCGCTCGGCCCGCAGCGCTGCGATGCGGGCCGCGATGACGTGGTTGTCGTGCTCGTTGCCGTTGGCGCCGCGCTGGACGGACGCACGGTACAGGCGCTCGCGCAGGGACCGGTCGGTCAGCGAGGCCAGCGCCGGCTGGCCGCTGGGCAGCACGAGGGTCAGGACATACTTGCCCTCCAGCCCTCGCTCCGCCGCCGTCTGGGCCGCCGCGGCCACCGCGTCCGCGGACAGGCCGTCGAGCTGAGCGGCGTCGTCGACGACGACGGCGGAGGCGTTGGTGTCCTCGAGCAGGTTGTTCTGGAACGTGGTGGACAGCGCGGAGAGCTCCCCGTTGATCTCGCGCAGCCGGGCCTGCTGCTCCTCGGAGAGGCCGGCGCCGGCCCGGACGAAGTCGAGGTGGTAGCGCTCCAGCAACCGCCGCGACTCCGGGTCGAGCCCGTCGGCGTCGTCGAGCAGGGCGGTGATGCGGGCAAACAGACGCGAGTCCAGGTGGATGGCGTCGCTGTGCGCGGCCAGCCGCGGCGAGATCTCTGACTGAATGGTCTGGATCTCCGCATTCGTGTCCGACGACGCCTGGTTGAAGAACACCGCCGCCACCCGCTGGAGGATCTGCCCGGACCGCTCCAGCGCCACGATGGTGTTCTCGAACGTCGGCGGCGCCGGATCGGCGGCAATGGCCTCGACCTCGGCGAGCTGCTCGGCCATGCCGCGTTCGAACGCCGGGCGGTAGTGCTCGGTCCGGATGAGCTGGAACGGCGGGAGCTGGTACGGAAGGTCGCTCGCGGCGAAGAAGGGGTTCTCGGGGTGGCTCGCAGGCATGCTGTGCACGCTACCCGAAGGGTCTGACCGCGGCGGCTCAGCTTCCTGGTCCCGCGTCCCGTCATGGCCGTACGCAACGCGGAACGGCGAAATCGGGCCGAGGGACGTCACTGCGAGCCAACAAGCCGCCGACGTCGGGACGAGACACCCCCTAGTCTGCAAACACGGCATCGGATGAGAGGAGCAGCACGTGAGCGGCGAGGAACGCGAAGGCATCGAGCTGACCAACCTCGACCAGCCGCTGTTCGACGGCGCCGAGGCCACCAAGCGCGACCTCGTCGACTATGTGGACGCGATGAGCGGGCGCATCCTGCCCGAACTCGCCGACCGGCCCCTCACCGTCAAGCGGGTGCGGCCCGGGCAGCCGCCGTTCATGCAGAAGAACCTGCCCAAGTACGCGCCGTCGTGGATCCCCAGCGTGTCGGTGTGGGCTCAGGCCTCCAAGCGTGACGTCGCCTACGCGCTGTGCAACGACCGCCGCACCCTGCTGTGGTTCGCCAACCAGCGCGCCGTCGAGTACCACCCGACGCTGGTCACGGCCGGCGACTGGGAGCACGTCACGCATCTGATCCTCGACATCGACCCGCCGGAAGGCGGCCCGTTCGCCGACGTCGTCGGCGCCGCCCGGCTGGTGCGGCGGGCCCTGGCCAACGACGGCCTGACCGGCGTGGTGAAGACGAGCGGCGCCAAGGGCGTGCACGTGTTCGTCCCGCTGGCGCCGCAGTCGCACGAGGACGTCGCCGCCGCCACCCGGGCGCTGGCGGCCCGGGCCGAGCGCCTCGACCCCGAGCTGGCCACCACCGCCTACATCAAGCAGGACCGCGGTGGGAAGGTGTTCCTCGACTCCACCCGCTCCGGCGGCGCCACCGTGGCGGCGGCCTACAGCCCGCGCGCGCGGCCAGGTGTCCCGGTGTCGTTCCCGGTCGGCTGGGACGACCTGGACACGGTCGCGCCAGCCGACTTCACCGTCCGCACGGTGCCCGGGCTGCTCGGCGATGCCGACCCGTGGGCCGAGCGGATGCCGCAGCCGCAGTTGCTGCCCGCCGATCTCGTCGCCGAGGGGCACACGATCCCCGTCGCTCGGGTGCAGGCCATGCACGAAGGGAAGCGTCGAGCCCGCGAACGCCGAACCTGACCGACGGGGCGTGGTAGGTTGCTCCGTGGTTGCATGAGTGGTTTCTGGCACGTTCTCAGTACGTGACGGCCCTGATCATCGGTGTCCGGCTGTGGGACGACGAGCACCGCGCAATCCGGATCGGCGAATCTGCCGGTTCGACCCCCTCGTCCCCACACAAGGAGCAGACATGGCACAGGGAACCGTGAAGTGGTTCAACGGCGAAAAGGGCTTCGGCTTCATCGCGCAGGACGGTGGCGGCGCGGACGTGTTCGTGCACTACTCGGCCATTGCCGCTGAGGGCTACCGCTCGTTGGACGAGAACCAGCGCGTCGAGTTCGACGTGACGCAGGGCCAGAAGGGGCCGCAGGCGGAGAACGTCCGCCCCATCTGATCGTCCTCGCCGAAGCGGCCGCACCGGTGACGGTGCGGCCGCTTCCGCATTTCCGCCTGCCGGCTCGGCGCCTCAGGGCACCGGCTGGCCGCTCATGATCCGTTCCCGGAGCGGCCAGTGCGACCAGTACGCACCCTTGTACCCCAGCTCGGTCAGGCGCAGCAGGAACGGGTTGTCGGCATAGTTGTTGTCCTCTGGCGTCAGGCCGGGTGCCGTCGGGAGCATCACCCGGTGCCGCTCGGCCGGCGGCACCCACTCCCAGAGCAGTTCCAGGCTCGTCAGCCAGCGATCGCCGGGCCGCTGGTGTGTCCGGCCCTCGGGCAGGTCGGGGGAGAAGTAGTAGACCGGACGCAGTTCGCCGTCCGGGCCGAACATGAACTGCCGCTCGTACTCGACCCGGCCGTCGCACAGTGCCAGCGGCTTGAGCAGGATCGGCCCGGTCGCGGTGTTCGACTGCACCCCAGGCACCGGGCGCTCGCCACCGCTGCGGGTGGCCAGGTCGCGGCCCAGCGGGGAGTACGGGAACGCGCGGATGCCCAGCGTGTAGCCCACGACGGTGGCGTCCAGTGCGAGCAGCCCGTCGACGCAGGCCCGCATGGTTTCAGCCGTCTCACCGGGCATCCCGAGCAGTGCCTCCACCATGGTCAGCATTCCGTGCCGCCGGGCCAGCTGGCACAGGCGCCGCACGTCGTCGTAGGTGTAGAACCGGGTGCCCTTACCGGTGATCTTCCAGCCGTCCAGGACCTCGTCGCGGACGTGGTCGGGCGCGACGTTGATGCCCGCGCAGCCGGCCTCCGCCAGCAACTCGGCGTACTCGTCGTCGAACGGAGCCGGCTGGACGTAGATCCACAGCCGCAGCCGGTGCAGCGGCGAGGACGTGTCGGCCCGCTTGCGGCGGACGATCTCGCGCAGCACCGCCTTGCTGTGTGCGATGTTGAGGTTGAACTCGCTGTCCGTGGTGTGCAGGTCGTGCACGCCCTGACCGGTCAGCGCCTCCATCTCGTCGACGACGGCGGCCTCCGCCCGGCGGGCGAACTGCCCGCCCTTCGCGTCCGGCTCGACACAGTGGGCGCAGGCGAACGTGCACCCGTTCTTGGTGAGGATGTTGCCCAGCCCGCCGCGGCGATAGTAGGCGAGGTTGTCCACCTTGCCGGGGGTGCCGGAGCGGCGCAGGTACGCCGTCGTGCGGTTCACCAGGGCAGCGCGGCCGATCGAGATCTGCCGGCTCAGGTGCGGCACCTGGCGCACCGAACCGTCCTGGTCGCGGACGATGAGGCCCGGCACGTCGTCGGTCGCCTTGCCCTTCGCCAGAGCCATGGCCAACTCGACCAGGGTGACCTCACCGGGGCCCTTGACGCCGAAGTCGATACCGAAGTAGTCGACCAGTGCGAAGGGCATCGAGGAGAACCCCACGCCGCCGCCGACCACCGGCGCCGTCGTGCCCCGCCGGATCGCGCGGATGATCTCGCGGTGCGAGTCCAGGAAGACCCGCTGTTCCTGCGGATAGATCGTGTCGGTGTTGCGGATGGTGACACCGACGAGCAGCGGATCGCGCCGGGCGAAGTAGCGGGCGACGGCGGCGCGCCAGTGCTCCCGGTCCAGGGTGAGGTCCAGCACCTCGACCTCGAAGCCGGCGGCCTCCAGCGACGTGGTCAGGATGTCCAGCGCGTACGGGGTGATGGGCGGGTGGACGAGGTTGGGATTCACCAACGTGACGGTGTTGCTATGCACCCTTTCAGGCTCGCAGCCGGCCGAGTCGCTGGGCAGGGGCCAAGATCGTCCGGATGTCCCGATGCGTTCGCAAAGTGGACAAGATCATTCGCGGAGCGTCCTGGCCGCGGTGGGGCCTGGTCAGCAGGCTGTTGGCGGGAGGCCCGGCAGCGACGACGAGGTGGTGTGGTGAACGGTCAGGAGCCCGTCGGGGAGGTGATCCGGCGCGCCCGCGGCCGTCTCGGCTACAGCCAGTACGAGTTCGCCGGCGAGCTCGCCCGCGTGTCAGGGAACCCGTCGCTCACCCGGGAGGAAGTGGCCCGGTGGGAACGCGGCAAGAGGATTCCCGGGCCGTACTGGCGGCAGTGGCTGAGCCGGGTCCTGCACATACCGACGGGGGAATTGGTCGCAGCCGCCAGAGTGACCCGCCACGCCCGTGCCGACGGTCCGTCGCCGTTCACTCGACTGGTGAGAGCACCGCGCTGAAGTGCCGCAACGTGTCCGCCTGTTCGACGATCCGGTACCCGGGGATCTCGGCGGCTTTCGCCACGGCGGTGGCAGCGGTCTCGGCCACGTACTCGAGGTGGCTCTTCGTGTAGACCCGCCGCGGCAGGGCGAGACGAACCAGCTCGCGCGGGGCCGGCAGGTCCGGCCCACCGTCGGGGTCGGCCCGGCCGAATACCAGGGTGCCCAGTTCGGACACCCGCACGGCTCCGGCCAGGTAGAGCGCGTTGGCCAGCGCGGTGGCCGGTAGCCGCTGGGGCGCCACGTGGGGGAGGAGCTGCGCTGCGTCGACGTACACCGCGTGACACCCGGTCGGCTGCAGAACCGGCAGGCCGGCCTCCTGCAGGCGCTCGCCGAACCAGCGTGCGGTCTGGGCGCGGTAGCGCAGATACGCCGGGTCGGTCACCTCCTGCAGGCCCTGAGCCAGCGCTTCGAGGTCCCGGCCGGCCAGGCCGCCGTACGTCGGGAACCCTTCGACCGCGATGAGCCGGTCCCGGCAGCGACGCGCGAGGCCGGCGTCGCGCAGTGCGATCATCCCGCCGATGTTGCCGATGCCGTCCTTCTTGAGACTCGCCCAGCAGCCGTCCGCCAGCGAGAACGTCAGCTGGGCGACCTCGCGCGGGGTGTAGTGCGCGTGATCGGGGTCGCGTTCGGTGATCAGATAGGCGTTCTCGGCGAAGCGGGACGCGTCCAACAGCAGCGGCACGTCGTAGGCGTTGCACAGTGCCCGGGTGCCCGCGATGTTGGCCATGGAGACCGGCTGGCCCCCGCCGGCGTTGTTGGTGATGGTCAGGACGACGCAGCGGACGGAGGCGCCGCCCTGACCGTCCAGGAGGGAGTGGAGGGCGTCGAGATCGATGTCGCCGCCGAACGGCGAGGGTTGCGAACCAAGACCCGCGCCGACCGGAAGGTCGACGGCGTGACCACCGACGGCCTCGACACTGGCCCGGGTGGTGTCGAAGTGAGTGTTGGCGACAGAGACGTCGCCGGGCCGCAGCAGGGTCGCGAACAGGATGCGTTCGGCCGCCCGGCCCTGGTGCACGGGGATGATCTCGTCGTAACCGGTGAGATGCCGCACCACCGCTTCGAAGCGCTCGAACGACGTGGCGCCGGCGTAGGACTCGTCGCCGGAGAGCAACGCGGACCACTGCGCGGCGGACATCGCACTGGTGCCGGAGTCGGTCAACAGGTCGACGGTGATGGCCCGGGACGGCACCCGGAACAGGTTGTACCCGGCCTTCGTCAGCGCGGCGTCGCGCTGCTCCGGCGTGGGGAACGGGATCGGCTCGACGGCCTTGATCCTGAACGGCTCCATGAACACGGGCACCGGCGCGTCCCCTTCCCGACGTGCGACTCGATGTCATCAAGTCTGTGGGCACAGCCCCGCCGCAGGTAGGGGCCAATTTCGCCGCTCGGTGATCTTGTGACAACAGGGCCCGATCTGTGACGGCGACCAGCAGTGACGAGCGAACTGGTAAGCGCTAACATTTGGATGATCTTGCCCAGCATTGGGGCTGCGGGCGGGTGTGCGCCGTGGATGCACGCCTGTGGGCGCCACGAGGGTGCCGTGTCGCACGTCGATTCACCATCGGGCAAGTCTCCGCAGGGGGACGTGATGACAGCACTGCCGCTGGAGCGCTACGAGCTGTTCCACTCCAAGGACCTCGACGACGCGAGGGAAACGGTCGGGCGGGTCTTCGTGCCGCATCGGCTCGACCTCGTGGGCGGATCCACGGGACTGGATGCACGAATGCACACGCGGCGAATCGCGAGGATCGCGGCCAACTACGTCGCGTACGGCGGCGAGGTCGTGATCGAACCCGGGGAGCTGGGCTCGTTCTTCGTCGTGCAGGTGCCGCTGTCCGGACAGAGCATGATCCGGTACGGCAATGAGTCGATCGTCTCCACACCGGACGTCGCGACGGTGGTGTCGCCCACTGTGCCGTTGAGCATGCGGTGGAGCGCGGACTGCGCGCAGCTGATCCTGCGGCTGGAGCGGCCGGCCGTCGAGGCGCATCTGCGCGACCTGATCGGCGCGCCGCTACCCGGCCCGGTCCGGTTCGAGCTGGGCATGAACGTCAGCACCGGCTACGGCCGCAGCTGGACCGACGCGTTCCGGTTGCTGGTGGGTGAGCTCGACCGCACCGACGGCAGCATGATCAACAACCGGGTCGCCGCGGCCGAGTTCGAGGATGGCCTGATGACAGGCCTGCTGCTGGCCCAGCCGCACAACTACTCCCATCTTCTCGAGGAAACCCAGCTTCTCCCGGCGCCCAACCGGGCTGTGACGATCGTGCGAGAGATGATCGAGAATCATCCGGAGTGGGAACACACCGTCGCGAGCCTCGCACGAGAAGCAGGGGTGGGCGTGCGAGCGTTGCAGCTCGGGTTCCGGCAGCACTTCGGCACGACACCCATCACGTACCTGACCAGCGTGCGGATGCAACGCGCCCGCGAAGAACTGCGCGCCGCCCAGCGTGACACCACCACGGTCACCAAGGTCGTGGCCAGATGGGGTCTGGGTCATCCGGGCCGGTTCGCCGCGTCGTACAAGATGCTGTACGGCGAGCTGCCGTCGGAAACCCTCGCCCGGTGAATCCGGGGGAGGGGCCGATGCCGGTGCCGCTCGACCGCTTTCCGTTCCTGCACTCGTCGGATCTCGACGAGGTCCGTGCGGCGGTGTGGCGCCACATGGGGGAGCATCCGATCCAGCTTGACGATCCGTTCGACCAGGTGGATGCCAGGATCCACGGCCGCCTCATCGACCGGATCACGGTCAGCTACCTGTCCTTCGGTGCTCGCGTGCGCACGGAACCAGGCGAACTCGCCTTCTACCTGATCCAGCTGGTCGAGTCGGGTACCTATACGGTCCGGCTCGGCGAGGACGAACTCGTCGCCGGACCAGGCGAGGTCCTGGTGCTCTCCCCGAACCTGCGCATGACGACGCGATGGTCAGCCGACTGCGGCGTCACGGCGTATCAGCTGCGCGCACCGGACCTCGTCGGTCACCTGAGCCGGCTGCTCGTGCGGCCGGCAACCGAGCCGCTGCGCTTCGACCTGAGGATGCGTGTCGACGCCGGCCCGGGCCGTCAGCTGCACAGGGGAATACTGCGCCCCTTGGCTGCGCAGCTGAATCAGCCGCGCAGCAGGATCGACAACCCGGTCCGGGCCCAGCAGGTCGAGAACACGCTGATGACGGCGTTGTTGCGAGCTCAACCGAACACCTACTCGGACGTCCTCGCGCGCGAGCTCGGCTGGCCGAAGTAGTGAGCCCGGCGCGCACGCCGAGCTGTCCGGCTGACGTCAGGCGAACAGGTCGAGCTCGAGGGCGAGGTCCTTCGCCGTCTCCAGCAGCGCTTCGAGGGCGGGTATCGCCGCCTCGACGTCCTGGGTGGTGATCCGGTTGTCTCGCCCAGCCGGGAAGTTCAGCGCGAGTTGGCGCTGACGGAGCAACTCCACGTGGCCGAACTGAGCGCCGAACTGGGCGACGACACACTGGCTGGTGACGTCGGTGGTGCCGCCCGCCACCGGCCGTAGGCCCTGCGCCGCGAGGAGCCCCAACGCGATCATGTTCGCCGCATGACACACCAGGACGAACGCGGATCCGGCCGACCGCGTCGCCACGTCCTCGGCCGCCGCGAGGTGGTTCGTCGCCACGTCGAAGTACGGGCGGGCGTCGGCCTCCGGTCCGCTGAAGAGCTCGAGCTGGCCGCTGGCGACCAGCCGCGAGACGACGTCGCCACCGGGCCGCCAGGATTCTCCGACCGGCGCTGTGGGCTCGTCGAACGGCGCGATCCGGACGATCGGCGGGCCGTTTCGCTGCGGGGGCACGCGCCCCGTGCCCCCGGCGGCCCGCCTGCCCGCAGGCCTGTTCGCGGCCACCAGGGTGAACCGCACGGGACGATGGAGGCGGTGCTGGGCCCGGGCCGCCGCGGCGTTCAGGGCGTCGAGATCGGGCGTGGCGTTCGGGCGTTGTGTGAGGCGCACCTGGATGGACTCGGGTTCCGGGCCGACGACTCCGGCGAACCGCTCGGCCCAGCAGCCGACCAGCGAGATGCGGCCGACGGCGGCCACCCGGCCGAACTCCTCGCCGATGATCTGCGGCACGCCGTAGGTGACGCGGATGAGCTCGGTCAGCGGGCCGAGACTCGCCTTGCCGCTGGCG
The DNA here is from genome assembly GCF_000515395.1 of Jiangella gansuensis DSM 44835. NCBI lineage: Bacteria > Bacillati > Actinomycetota > Actinomycetes > Jiangellales > Jiangellaceae > Jiangella > Jiangella gansuensis. The sequence continues at coordinate 3,937,367 of NZ_KI911782.1, forward strand.
GCGCGCATCAGCCGGATCGCGCCATCGTGGCGGGTGACCAGGATGCCCGCGTCCTCCAGCAGTTTGGCCTCCTTGGACACCGACGCAAGGGAGCCGCCCGCGTGATCGGCCAGCTCGGTCAGGCTGAACGCTCGGTGCGGATTGAGCAGGGTGGCGGCGAGGATGCCAGCCTGGACCCTGGAGCGGAAGACGGGGAGCAGAGCGGGTGTTCCCTGCTGCCGCCGGGTGGTCTGGCGTTGCGGACTCTGCGTGGTGACAACGGCGTGACCCAGCCGGTTCTGTTGCCGGGCGGCGACCGCGCCGGCGTCCAGGCGCTCCGGCGGCACCTGGAGCACAGCCGAGAGCCACTGTCTCCACTCACGACGGGGAATCTGGCGACCGCGCTCCCACCGAGCGACTCGATCGCGGCCCATCGTCGGCCTGCCGGACACGGCCGCGAGCCGGTCGGCGAGGGCGTACTGGCTCAGGTGGAGCTGCTGCCGGGCGGACCTGATGAGCTGGCCGATAGGCAGGTCGACATTCTCCTGAACTTCGTGATTCATTCTTCGCCACACCTCGTTTCGGTGCCGTCGCTCCGGGGATTCGCGACGGGTTGCCACCGGAGACGGTACGGCGGAATCAGTCCCGTGGCCGGTGCATTTTGCGACGAGACTTGTCCACATCACGAATCTCGGGCCCACTGGCGGCAAGGACACCGGTCGACGAAGAATTCGCCCCCTGGTTTAAGCCCGCCGCGCCTCACCAGAGTGTTATGCGTGAAACGGTGCGGAGTGTGTGATGGGTGAACAGAAGATACAGCTCGAAGACATGCTCGCCACTCTCGGATCGTCCGTCCGGGAGTGCCTCACGATGATCGACAAGTATGACGTGGCGACGGTCTTCGTCGTGGACGAATCAGGCCGGCTGGCGGGCGTCGTCGGCGAGCGAGAGATCAGAAAGGCGCTGGTGAGCGGCGCCGAGCTGGACGATCCGGTGGCCGCCTTCGTGGACCGGCCGGCCGCGACATCGACCGCCAGCGACGGACGCGCGGAGGTCCTGGACGTGATGCGCGCCCTCGGGGTGGGCGAGGTCCCGATCGTCGACGGCGACGGGCGCGTCGTGGGCGTCCACCGCGACGACGAAATACTCGGTTCGAATTCACTGGAAAATTGGGCCGTGGTCATGGCCGGCGGCCGCGGGACACGACTCGCGCCGCTGACCGACGACATTCCGAAGCCGATGCTGCCCGTGGCGGGCCGGCCCATTCTGGAGCGAATCGTGCTCCATCTGGTCGGGTCCGGGGTCCGGCGGCTCTTCCTGTCGGTGAATTACCTGGGAGACCTCATCGAATCGTACTTCGGCGACGGCGCGAAGTACGGCTGTGACATCGCGTACCTGCGTGAGGCTCGCGATCGTCCTCTCGGGACGGGCGGCGCGCTGGGGCTGCTGGGCGACACCGGGGAGACACCGGCAGCCCCGGTGCTCGTCATGAACGGTGACCTCGTCACCCACTTCCCGGTCGCGGAACTCCTGGCCGCCCACTCCGAGAGCGGCGCCGTCGCGACGATCGCGACGAGCACGTACGAGCACCAGGTGCCGTTCGGCGTCCTGGAGTCCCGATCCGGACGCCTCGCGCGCATCGTCGAGAAGCCCCGACCCTCGTGGCCCGTGAACGCCGGCATCTACGTCGTGTCGCCGACGCTGCTGGCCCGTGTACCGCGAGGCGAGATGTACCCGATCACCGCCCTGTTCGAGGATTGCCTCGCCCGCGGCGAGCCGATCGGCCTCTGGTCCCTGCCCGACGACTGGCAGGACATCGGCCGCCCCCACGAACTCGCTCAGGCGAGAGGTCACTTCTGAATCCCGTCCCAGTCGGGGACTCGCGTGGCACAGGCCACGTCGCTTCTGCTGGCGAGGCGTGACGACGAATCTCTGACTGTCCGATCTCGTCCACCGGTATACGCGCGATCCACGAGGGGCCCGTTGCCGGGCCCGTCGGCGCTTGTTAGCGAGGCGCTCGCGGCCCGAACGGCCAAGTACACGCGTGGACGTACGTCGCCGCCTATGAGTAGTATCTGCAGTAAATCGGTGTCACTTGTCTTAAGGGCGGCCGGCCTCGGAAGGTGCTGAGCGACGTACAAAGTTCAGCTTGACGCCAAGCGACTCCGACGTTACATTTCGCGAAATAGCTCTTGAGGGCGCTCACGTTAAGCAACACTTTTGGTTGCGGAGAGTCAAGCCTTTCTGGGCCCGTCGATGCCGCGGTGTGCATCCCCGCTGAACCGGCCCTTCAAATTCATTGCGTGTCGAACCATTCGACAACGAAGATGCGGTGGATTCCGTGACTGTCCAAGTCCCAGGCTCGTCGCCGATAAGCGTGACATCCAGGACGCGAGAGCGCGGGCGTCGGCCCTTGGGTGGGTTCGTGCTGCAGCGGTTGCTGCTCGCGCCGGTCACCTTGGTCGGGGTAACACTCGCGGTCTTCATCATGGTGGACCTGTCGCCGAACGACCCGTCGTTCGCGCGACTTGGCATGTTCGCTTCCGCGGAGACGCGCGAGCAGTTTGCCGAAGAGCACGGGCTCGACGATCCGCTACTGATCCGCTACTGGCGGTTCCTCCTGGAAGTCGGCCGCCTGGACTTCGGCGAATCGGTCGTTCGCTCGGAGACGGTAGGCGAGCTGATCTCACGTGCGCTGCCGATCTCGATCCAGCTCATGCTGCTATCTGTTGCCATGGCTGCAGTGTTGGCACTCGTGCTAGGTGTCCTCGCTGCTTGGATGGAAGGACGCGCTACCGACCGTGTGATCAGTGGTCTCGTTGCCGGTATTCATGCCGCGCCCGACTTTTGGGTGGGGTTGCTCCTTATCCAGGTGTTCGCAGTCGGCCTCGACGTGCTGCCGTCGGGCGGCTTCACGCCGATCTCCTACGGGTTCGGGCCTTGGTTGTCCTCGGTGATCGGACCGGCGACTGTTCTCGCGCTGGGAACGATGGCAGTCCTGGCGAGGATCGTCAGGGCGTCGATGGCCGACGAACTGGCGAAGGACTACGTCGTTACTGCACGCGGCGGCGGCGTGTCCTGGCCCGTCGTCCTCTTCCGTAATGTCCTGCGCAATGCGCTGATCACCCCGATCACCGTGCTTGGCGTCATTATCGGTTCTCTGATGTCGGGGGCCGTACTCGTAGAAACGATCTTCAATATCCCTGGAATGGGCAACCTGCTGATCACTGGAGTGAATCAGGGGGATCTGGGCGTCGTTCGCGGGGTGACCATCGTGGCCGCCGCTACCTTTGTCGTGACGAACCTGATCGTTGACTTGCTGTACCTGGGTCTGAGCCCTCAAAGCGCGGAGGCGAGCGAGTCATGACGGCGACCTGGTCTGATCGGCGGTCCGCGGCAAAGTCAACCGACGCCGAGGGCGAGGTCGGGGACGGGCGGTCGGCACAGAGGCGCAGATTGTGGCGCTGGCTGACCATCGCGGCCAGCCTGCTCGTCACTGTGTTGGTGATAGCGCCTGCGATGTCCGCGTCGCCTACCGCGATTGAGGTGGATGCGGCGCTCGCGCCACCAGGTCCGGATCATCTCTTCGGTACGGATCAACTCGGCCGCGACGTGTTTGCAAGAGTCGTCCACGGGGCGCGACTGAGCATGGCAGTGGCTGTGGCCTCGACTCTGATGGCACTGATCATGGCAAGTGTGCTCGGTGCGCTCGCAGCAACGGGGCGGCGCTGGGTCCAGGAGATCGTGATGCGGTTGGTGGACATCGGACTTGCTTTCCCCGGCATCTTGCTACCGCTGGTGCTGGCTGCTGTACTCGGGCCCAGCCTCACAACGACCATCATCGCGCTCGGCATTTTGTTCACATTTCCCATGACGCGCGTCGTGCGCGGGGCCATTTTCGCGGAATACGGCAACGACTATGTTCTTGCCGCCCGGTTGCTCGGCACGCGACGCTTTCGATTGGTTGGCTACCACGTCGGCCTCAATGCCGCCCTGCCAGTGCTCGTGTACGCCACCCTCATCATGGCTGGCGCGATCCTGGCCGAGGCGGGTCTGTCGTTCTTGGGTGCTGGCGTTCCGCCGCCGGCGCCCTCGTGGGGGAACATCATTCGGGATGGCTTCACCATCGTTCACGCCGGGGCGTGGTGGGTGTCCATCTTTCCTGGCCTGGCCATCTTATGCAGCGTACTTGCTCTAAATAGATCGGCAGAGGCGTTCGGGCGGAGTCTGCGGCGGCGTTGAGCGTCGGAGTTGCGATTTTCGTCGGTCTGGAACGTCTATCGCACGGCCTGGGGAGGGGTGTTCGGCGAACCTTTTGAGGCGATCTGATCGATTGCCGGAACGTCTGACCATCTTGGAGGTCGGCATGAAAGACACACCTGAGGGCGCCGACGGCGCGGCTGGCACGTCGATCACTCCTCTCACGAGGCGCGCGGTTTTACGTGCAGCGGGCCTCGGAGCGGGCGTACTTACGCTCGGCACTGGTCTCCTATCCGCGTGCAGCGGTGATGACCGGAGCGCGAGCAGCACGCCGGGCACTGACGGGTCTCCTCCTCGCGGCGGCCGCTTCACGGCTGCGTTCCGCCGCGGATTCTCCAATCTCGAGACATCAACGATCCCCGGCGCGGCGGCCATTGCGATTTCCTGGTATTGGTCTGAGCGGCTGTACCGGCCGGATCCGCTCCCTCCAAGGAGCGAGCTGTTTCCGGAATTGGCGACCGCGATGCCGGAAGAATTGTCTCCAACTACATATCGCATTCCACTGAGGGCTGACGTCACGTTCCATGATGGCGCTCCCCTCACTGCAGAAGACGTTGTTTTCACGGTGGAGTGGGTTCGCGATCCGGCGAATGGTTCTTTGTGGGCGCCATTCCTCGACATTATAGAGAATATTGGTGCCATCAATGACACTGAACTAGAGGTGACATTGCAGGCGCCAACGACTCTCCTTGCGGCCCGCCTCGCGCTCTTCCCCATCAGGTCGAGAGCCGCCCAAGAACCGTTCGAGCTGGAGCCCATAGGGTCGGGGCCGTACCGAGTAGTGTCCGCTGCCTCAGACGAACGTGTCGTCCTCGAGCGGTTCGAGGGCTACGCGGGCTCCAGAGACATCGAATACGACGAACTCGAACTCGTTGTCGTGAGTGACGACAATGCGCGCATCTCAGGTCTGCGTGCCGGACAGTTCAAGTTGGTCGAGGATGTTCCTCCGAGCGCATTCGAGCAACTCTCGGGCGCCGACGATGTCAAGGTAGAGGCAGTCGACGGATATGGCTGGACGACTGCAATATTCAACTGCGGACGGTCTCCGTTCGATAATGCGAACCTGCGACGAGCCGTGGCATACGCGATCGACCGAGATGCCATCAACCAGACCCGCTTTCTTGGCCTGGCGGCTCCGGCGTGGACCGGATTCGTCTCGCCCGACCATCCTGACTACACCGAGCCCGACGTTGTGTACAGGTTCGACCCGGCCCATGCTCGTGGCCTGATCGAGGACGCCGGGTTTGACGTTGACGCTGGCGTTCCCATCGACCTGCTGGTGTCCGGAGCGCCTGCTGACGCGCCGATCATCGAGCAGAATCTGCGCGATGTCGGCTTCGCGCCGCGGATTATTCCGATCGACGACGCGTCAAGCCTCCAGACCAGCGGGGAATTCGATCTATCCATCACGGCAGGAATTACGGATACCTCCTTCTTCTCAACGGGCCTCGAATTCATGACAAGGTTCTCCTTTACGGGGTTTGTCGTCGATTCGCTCGCACACTGGTCAGGTTCGGAGCGTGAGGAGGTGGAGCGTATTCTGAACGAATCCGTGGCCGCCGCTGACGAGGATGCGTACCGAGCCGCGCTGGCCGACGCACTGAACATCATCCAGGATGAAGTCCCCATTCTCGCGATCATGAGGCCCAAGCAGATCACCGGATGGTCGAACACGCTTGAAGATTTCCGACCCGGCCCCAGTATTGGCGTCGTCGTCGACGGTGTGCGGGGCTGAAACTTGGGCGGCTCGAGAAGTAGGCGGCAGCTCATGGCTCGCCCGTGGGCGCTGCGTGTCGAACACCTCGATGCGCCGCTGGGTTTGACGACGCCCGTCCCCCGGTTCTCCTGGCGGCTGCCGCCTGGTTGCCGCGACCAGCACGCCTACCAGTTGCAGGTGGGTGAGTGGGACAGCGGGCGGGTCGAATCGGACCAGTCGGTACTCGTCACGTACCGCGGGCGCAGCCTCGTGTCGCGGGAACGGTTGGATTGGCGAGTGAGGACCTGGACCGACCAGGGCGCGAGTGAGTGGTCCGACCATGGATGGTTCGAGATGGGGCTGCTCGCACCAGAAGACTGGTCAGCACGCTGGATCGGACCGGTAGCTACGAACGAAGACGGCAGCCGTGGTCCAGGCCCCGCTCATGGTCTCCAGCGTGCCTTCACCGTGCCCGCATACGTGGCCCGCGCTCGCATTTACGCCACCGCTCACGGTGTCTACGAGCTCTTTCTCAACGACAGGCGTGTCGGCGACATGGAACTGACGCCGGGCTTCACCAGCTACGGTTCGCGCTTGCAGGTGCAAACATTCGACGTGACCCGCCTGCTTGAACCGGGAACCAACGTTCTCCGCGCCATTGTCTCGGACGGCTGGTTCCGAGGACAGGTTGGCGGGTGCCGGATGAGTCGGGTGTACGGGGATGACGTGGCACTTCTGGCTCAATTGGAAGCGCAATGGGTTGACGGTTCATCTGTATGTATCGGAACGGACGGGACATGGACTACTACCGTGAGTCCGATCGTTGCTGCCGATCTCATGCAAGGTACGACCGTCGACCTTCGCTTGGCGGCACGCGCGGGACGTGCTGAGCTCAGAACTCCGAGGTCTGCGCCTGGGGTGCGCAGGGTCGCCGTCCACGAATATGACCTCCGGCGCTTGTGTGGATCGCCTGCTCCGCCGGTCCGGCGTGTGGATGAGCTCGCGCCGATCTCGGTCACCCGACATGAGAACGATCAATACGTCATCGACTTTGGTCGGAACATCAATGGTTGGATCAACCTCAGAGGCGCGGGCGACCGTGAGGCTGAGCTGACTCTCACCCATGGTGAGGCGCTCGATCAGCATGGCGACGTCACCCTCTCAAACATCGCCGCCGAGCCGACTGCACCGGCGTATATCCCCGACTCCTCGAAGCTGACGGCGGAGTTCCAAGTTGACCGTGTCACGGTGCCGGCCGGTGCAGAAGCTCTGTCGTTCGAGCCTCGGCACACGGTGCACGGCTTCAGGTACGTACGACTTGAGGGTGCCTCCTATCCCGTGGAGCTTGAGGACGTCAGGGCGGTGGTCGTCCATACGGACCTCAGGCGGACTGGATGGTTCGCGTGTAGCGACGAGCGTTTGAACCGCCTGCACGACGCAGCTGTGTGGAGCTTTCGGGGAAACGCATGCGACATTCCCACCGACTGTCCGACTCGGGAGAGGCAGGGTTGGACCGGTGATTGGCAGATATTCGCGCCGACCGCGGCCTTTCTGTTCGACGTGGCCGGCTTCTCGGCAAAATGGCTTCACGACCTCGCCGCCGAACAGAGCGCTGACGGCCTGGTATTCGACTGTGTGCCCAACACTCAGCCGAGCGAGCTCTACGAAAAGCTCGGAATCGCACATGGCTCCGCGGGATGGGGTGACGCCGCCGTGCTCGTGCCGTGGGAGATCTATCGGGCGTACGGCGATCGTGACCTGCTCGCCGAGCAATGGGAGTCGATGTGCGCATGGGTCGATCACGCCGCTCGCTCAGCGGCCTCGCGGCGGCACCCGGCGCGTGCCCGCCAGCGTCCCCTTCCGGCGAATCACGATCGATGGATCCTCGACACCGGCTTTCACTACGGCGAGTGGCTCGAGCCCGGCGAGTGGGATCTGCGCGATATCGAGGACAACATGAAGGCGCTCGCCGCTGCGGATCACGGTGAGCTCGCCACGGCTTACCTCCATCGCTCCTCACGGTTGCTCGCCGCGATCGGCCGAGTGCTAGGGCATGAGACAGCGGCGACACGGTACGAACGCATCGCCGATTGCACACGACGAGCCTGGCGATACGAGTTCATCCGCGACGACGGGCTGCTGGAATCGGACTCCCAGGCCGGCTATGTCAGGGCGCTCGCCTTCGGCCTGTCGCCTGCGAAGCACCGTCAGCGGCACGCCAATCGCCTGGTGGAGCTGATTCGTGCGGCTGGGACGCATCTACAGACCGGATTCCTGAGTACGTCGCATCTGCTTCCCGTGCTGGCGCGGACAGGGCATATCGACGTCGCGTACCAACTGCTTCTCCAGGATACGGAGCCTTCGTGGCTTGCCATGATCGACCGTGGCGCAACGACGATCTGGGAAGCGTGGGACGGAATCGACGAAGAAGGGAGGCCCCGCCTGTCGCTGAATCACTACAGCAAAGGTGCGGTCGTCTCCTTCTTACACCAGGTGACTGCCGGGATTCAGCTCCTCGACGAGGCCCCTGCGTACAAGTACTTCCGGATCGCGCCGATGCCTGGAGGAGGTCTGAGCTGGGTTCGCGCGGTCCACGACTCGCCGTACGGGCTCGTGGAAGCATCGTGGCGACTGGAGGAGGGGCGATTCCACCTGGAGGTCGTCGTCCCGTCAGGCACGACGGCGGAAGTACGTCTGCCGGACGGACAACGTCACCAAGCGGGCGTAGGGCCGAACCATTACGTATGTCCAGCGCGTTGAGCGGGTCGCGCAACTCTTGGTGCTGATCCCGTATTGAGGGAGAGCGATGGAACGACTCATCAGAAGTGCCCCAGTCCACCGTCGTGAGTTCGTCACAGAAAATCTTCATGCAGATCTGGTCATCGTCGGTGGTGGTATGGCGGGAACATGTTGTGCTATCACTGCGGCCCGGGCCGGGCTGAGTGTGGTTCTGATACAGGACCGCCCTGTGCTGGGCGGAAATGCGTCGAGCGAAGTCCGGGTGCCGGTCTGTGGCGCAGGATGGACCTACAACAACCGCTGGGCTCGCGAAGGCGGGGTCGTCGACGAAATACTCGTCGAGAATCGGTTCCGGAATCCAGAGGGTAACGCCGTGCTCTTTGACACGGTGCTCCTGGACATGGTCACAGCCGAACCAGGCATCAGTCTTCTACTGGACACTGTGGCCGTCGACGTTCAGGGTCGCGGTGCCGCCATCCGTTCCGTCCGTGCGTTTTGCAGTATGAGCCAAACGATCTACGACGTCGAGGCGCCGTTGTTCTGTGACGCATCCGGTGATGGTGTGCTGGCTTACCTCTCGGGCGCCGCCTTCCGCATGGGCGCGGAAGCGCGCGAGGAGTTCGGTGAGGATTTCGCACCAAGTGAGGAGTTCGGTACGCTGCTGGGGCACACGATTCCTTTCTATATCAAGGACGGCGGCCGACGAGTGTCGTTCAACCCGCCAGGGTACGCGCTCGAGGAAATCTCTCGGATTCCCCGGCACCGCCGGATGTTCACGCAGGTGCGAAGTGAAATGACGTTCTTGAGCGAGTACGGCGGACGTCTGGACACGGTACGACAGGCGGGGCAGATCAAGTGGGAATTGTGGCGGATCGTCTTCGGGATCTGGAACCATCTGAAGAACTCGGGCTCATTCACTGGAGTTGAGAACCTGACGCTCGAGTGGGTCGGGGCCATCCCGGGCAAGCGCGAGAGCAGGCGCTTCGAGGGGTATTACATGCTCACCCAACGCGACATCGTCGAGCAGACGGAACACGATGACGCCGTGGCGTACGGAGGATTCGCCGTCGACCTGCATCCAGCCGACGGAGTCTTCGCTGATGATGATGGAGACGAAATCATTTCTGGCGCGCACCTTCTGGTGCCAAGGGGCATATATCAGATTCCTTACCGGTGCCTGATCAGCAAGGATGTGCCTAATCTTTTCCTCGCCGGCCGGCTCGCCAGTTCGTCGCACGTCGCGTTCGGCTCGACCCGGGTGATGGCGACTTGCGCCCAGATGGGCCAAGCGGTGGGTATGGCCGCGGCGGTGTGCACGGCGACTGGGGCGACACCACGAGCGCTTCTCGAGCCCGCGCGGATGGTCCGGCTGCAACGAGAACTGCTCAAGTCGGGGCAGTTCATTCCGGGTGTCGCCTTGCAGGACGACGACGATCTGGTCCAGAAGAGTGAGATCTCGGCCTCAAGTGAGCTCGTCCTGACAGGTCTTCCGGCGAATGGGGCCCAGCTGCGGCTGGACCGGTCACGGGCACAGTTGCTGCCACTTCCGGCAGGAGAGCTCCCTTCGGTGACCTTTGTGGTTGACGTGGAGAAGCCGACGACACTGAGGGCGGAGGTGCGCACGGGTCGCGGAACATCGGACTACACGCCGGACGTTGTACTTGGTGTCGTTGAGGTGCCGCTGCTGCCGGGAGTGAAGCAGAAGGTGGACGTGGCCGTCGAGGGCAAGCTCGACGAGGCGCGCTACGTGTTCTATTGCCTGCTCGAGAACGAGCACGTGGCAGTCCATACGAGCGACCAGCTCGTTTCCGGCTTGACATCCGTCTTCTACGAGGGCAAGCAGGGGGCAGCGGCGAAGCGCGGTGCGCCGGACGTCGAGTACTGGTGGCCCGGACTTCGTGAACCACGGCGGAACCTTGCGTTCTCTGTCGACCGCCCGCTGCGGCCGGGTGCCGCAGAGAATGTTCGTAATGGGTACAGCCGTCCCACCACGGGTGTGAACGCCTGGGTGGCGGCCAAGGGCGATCTCGCTCCCAAGCTACTTCTGTCATGGGGGGAGGCCAAGACTATCGCTGAGATCGATATTTCGTTCGACACTGATTTCGATGACGTGATGCAATCAGTGCTGCGGGTGCATGATGATCGGTCAGTGTTGTCTTGTGTTCGCCACTATCGCATCTGGGCCGATGGAGAGTTGGCAGTCGAGTGCCTGGACAACCACCAGACCATCAACAAGCATGTGTTCGAGAATCCGTTGAAGGCACGGCGGCTGACGCTCGATATTGTGGCGTCTCACGGCGACGTGCCCGCGGCAGTCTTCGAGTTCCGCTGCTACGAATCGCCCCAGGCCGTGGCTGGCTAGCCGGGCTTGGCGGACTCGCGCACGCTGTCGACCAACGTGATCGACATCCGGCGCGCCTCGTCGCCGTTGTCGGCCCAGCGGGCGAGCTTGCTGGGTTTCGTCCAGGCATCATAGACACCACGCACCTTGCCGTAGGAGTTGTCCAGTACGACGTGCGGCAGGCCTGCGAGCAAGGCAAGAATGTGGCCGTGGAGGCGATTCGTGACTACGACGCTGCTCGATCGCAGGATCGTGAGACCACGTAGCAGGGCCGCTGTGGCAAGCGGCTCGAACGTCGAACCGAAAAGAGCGGCAAGTGGTGAGCGGAGTCGAGGGTGCCGCTGAAGTGTCAGACACAGCTTGCCGTTGATGCGCCTGACAGCCCGTTGCCTCGGTCGCCAGGATGGTTCGGCCTCGATAGGGCGGGTCCATTCGATCTCACGATGACTTAGTTGGCGCGGAGGTCCGCCGATGTCCACGTACTCCGCATCGCTGCCGAACCAGTGGAGCCACGTGATCGCGATGTGCGGCAGCCGCTCCGACGGCCGAGTCTGGGGAGTGTCGTCGAGTCCGAATGCCATGTCGGGCGTCAGGCGCAAATCGGCGTCGAAGTTCTCTTGGGCAAACTGGTGACTCCTGCGGTCGCGAACCATCATGGTGAAACGGCCGTGCCGGTCGATGAGCCGCCGCGTGTGATCGGCTGCGATTTGATCGCGGAAGTTCACACTCTGTGGCAACTGGATCACCGGGATGCCGGGCATCTCAGCGAGGATCTGTTCGCGTAGGTGCGGTCGCCCGTCAGGCCTTGTATACAGATCACCGAAATCCCCGCCGCCGGTCAGTAAGACCGGGCCGTCGGGTACAGCGCGGCGGAGCGCGTCCATGGAGAACGTGTCTTGATCGTCGCATTGGTAGCCAACCTTGACGCCGAGTCTCCGGAGGGAGGCGAGCGCGCCGAGCCAGATCGCCATATCGCCTGGGCTCCATAGCCGCCCAGGATAGAATTTGTTGAGGTTCGGGAAGTTGAGGAGAGCGACCTCTCGTGCTCCCTCAATGGCTTGTCCAATATGGCCATCGAGGCGATGGCGGAGGTCAGTTATGAGTTCCTGATCGGGATGAATTGGACGGCCTGTTCCGAAGCCCATGTGTCACATCCTGAACATTGTTCTCGGTTGTCATGTCAATGGTTCAGGACACTGACGCCAGCCCTGGCGCTGTCCTCCCATGCCGCGTCCAACTGGTCCGCGCCGTGGCCCCCGGAGTGCTCCGATGCTTCGGTCTCTAGTGGGCATAAGAGTGCCATCGATGACCTGTGGCGCACAGGGGGCTGCTTTCGACAATCGCCGCGAGTGGGCTAGTCCTTGCTTCACCCGGACCGGCATGGGTGACGTGGTTCTGATGTCCCACAAGGTGTTCACCGACACGCAGTGCGGGCTGCGTGCCTCCAAGGCGAATGGCACCCAGCTCTACTGCCGAGGTTTGACACCTCGTGTTCTACGCCGGCAGCCTACGTGGCGCCAGGTCCTGAGGTGCACCACATTCGGTGCATCGGGGCGCGTCCGCGTCGAATCAGTCCGGCAAGCGAAGTTCAGAGAGTCCTTCCGGTGCGGAGTAGATGGCTTCGGCAAGCCGCATTGCCTCGACGCCGTCGGCAATTCCAGGTGAGACGCGCGAGCCTGTCTTGATCGATTCGGCGAAATGGTTGAGCTCGCCGGCGTAGCCCTGAAGAACGTGGTTGTCGTGGCTGCCAATCGGCAGCGTGAACTCTGGGAACCAGAGTGAGGTCATGGTTTCGTCGGTGGACATGACGGCACGCATGTCCGGAGCGGCCGGGTGGTACCGGAGTTCAGTAACATTGCGTACCTCGACAAGTGCTGATTCGCCGACCAGTTCAACCGACTCTTGCACGCGCGGTTCGTGCGCGGAGAGAGTGATCTGCGACGCACCGCCATCAACGTGCTGGAGGAGCAGCGCCACCACGAAATGGTCCCCGATCCCGCGCTTGAAGACGGTGCCTGACGCCACGTCTCCCATGAGATATCGAGCCAGATCGAGGGGGTGGGTGCTCATGAACACGAGGTGATCGCGAAGCGGCAGATGATAGTGCGAGTAGTTCAGCCTAAGAATGGTCCGCTTGCCGAACTCCGGCCGCTGGCTGATGGCCATGGCGCGGACGTAGGCACTGGCGTGACGCTTCATGAAGCCGACCATGACCTGAAGACCTCGCTCGGCCGCAAGCTTCTCGAGTTGGCGCGTCCGGGCGAGGTCTGGAGCCGGCGGCTTCTCTACGAAGAGATGCCGACCAGACTCCACGACGGCACGGCCGCCCTCGTAGTGCAGCTCGGGTGGGCCGACGACGCCGACGGCATCCAACTCCTCGGCTTGGAGCATCTTCTCCAGGTCGGTGTAGATGCGTGGATTGCCGAATCGGGTACCTACGTCTCGCGCTCGGTCCTCGTCGAGGTCCGCGACGGCGACGAGCTCGAGGTCGGTGAACCGAAGCGACGGGTAGATCGACTGGGAGGCGTGCCCGCCCGCGCCGATCATCGCGAATCGTACTGGGCGATGAGTCATGGCTTGCCTCCAGGAAGCGGCTGCTCAGCCGGCGTTGAATAGTTGGCTGTGAGTAGGCGCTCGACATAGTCCCGCCCTCGTCTGGCCTCGGACGCGCGCTCGTCGGCGGACGCGTTCGGATTCGGCGGCTCCAGTTCCAGAGTTGCGTCGCCGGTGTAACCGACCTGGCGGAGCAATTGGAAGAACTCATCGAAGTCGAAGGCTCCGTCGCCGGGCGTGCAGGATCGGCCGTCGGCATGCGCGTCACGTAACGCGACATGGACGACGCGGCCACCGATCGCACTAAGCATGTCGGCCGTGCTCGCGCCCGAGTTGAAGATGTGGCAGGTGTCGAGCCCGATGCCGAGGTCGGGTAGTCCTGCGGCATCGAGCAGTTCGATGACTTCCGGCAGCGATGCGGCAAGCGTTCCGCTGTGGGGGGCTTCGATCCCGAGCCGCAGCCCTCGTGCGGCGGCGAGTTCCGCGGCCATGGTGATGGTCCGTTTGAACCGCGCGAGACTGACCGCTCGACCGTGGGAATCGTCGCTCGCTGGGACGTTGGCGTCCACAATCCAGGCCGATGCACCGACGGCGAGCGCCGCGTCAGCGGCCACCACGTAGCGGCGCCGGAGTTCCTCGGCATCGTCGATCGCGTCAGGAACCCACGGCACCGAAATGAATCCAGCGACCTCGAGTCCATGTGCTTGAACGAGGCCGGCCACCACTTCCGCTTGGCCCGCCGGGGGGTCGACGAGCCTGATGTGCTCGAAATAGCTGGGGGCGGCAGCGAGGTCGACTACCGAGAAACCGAGATCGGCGATGCGTTGTAGGGCTTCAGCCACTGGCTGTGGGCCGAAGGTGATCGTCGAGCATCCGATGCGCATGCGGCGACTCCTCGTCCGTCTGAAACATCTGAGGACACGGTTTCAGTTAACGAAAATGCTGATTCAATTTACTGAAATCTAAGTCTGAGTCGCGGTGGTGTCAACGTGGTGGCGAACCGTTCTCTGTGCACGCGCGCCGGTGCCGCCCCGACAGGTAGGTGCGGAATGGTCGCCGGTGATCCCTACAGCGACGATTCGAAAATCTCGACAGCTGCGGCCGCGCCGCGCTCCGCGCGGACCCTCTGCCCGAGCTCCGTCGCGTTCTTGGCCATCGAGCGGTCGCGCGCGGCATGTGCGATCGCTCGGCCCAGGTTCTCGGCGGTGAGGCGGTGCTGCGGTATCGGCGCCGGTGCGACACCGGCTGCGTGTAGTCGCTTGCCGAAGAATGGCTGCGTCGTCATGAACGGGCACACGACCTGCGGTCTGCCGGCTGCCAAGGCATCACCAGTTGTGCCGGCGCCGCCGTGGTGGACGATGGCGGCCATCTGCGGGAACAGCCAGTCGAATGGTGCCTGCCGCAGGTAGAAAATGTCGCCATCGGTCGTCTCCGTGCGGATGCCTCCCGCTCCGGCGACCACCACCGCGCGAACCCCAGCGCTCCGTACCGCGTCGCGGACGATACTGCCGGCGGTGAGCGGATCGGTGCCGACCGCGCTGCCGAATCCGACGTACACCGGGGGCGGCCCCGCGGCCAGGAATTCGGTCAATGCTAGGGGTGGTGCCCAGGTCGCTGGCGTGGGCAGCAGCCAGAAGCCGGTCGTATGGACCCAGGCCGGGTAGTCATGCGGGCTGGGAAGTATGTGCCGACTGAACACTTGCAGTAGTGTCGCCGGCTGGCCGTTCGGCCGACGTAGGACATTATGCCGGCGCCGTCGTTGAAGAGGTGGACCGGAGAAGCCGACCGGGCTCGCTCCGAAGGGGTCACGGTCGACGAATCCGCCGAACCAGAGCCGGGTGACCACGTACGACATGCGGTTGAGCTGTGACGGCAGCCGGTACGGCACCAGCGGATTGCGGAACCGGCTCGTCGGCACCCACATCGGCTCCAGGCAGACCGGCACCGACGGTATGTTCAGATGCTCGGCGATGTGATGGCCGGCGTAACCGGGGACGATCGGGTCGTGGACGATCACGTCGGCGCCATCGTCCGCCACTGCGGCCATGTCGCGTACGACCCGAGTCGTCACGGCGGCGAAGGTGCGCCGGACGTGAAGAGCGAGCGTCTTGCCAATGAGACCTCGGAAATTGATTTCGAATGCGTGTTGGATCTTCGGATCGGCCACGAGCTCATGCATCGGATCGTGAAGACACTCGAACCGGACATCGAACGCAGCAGCGAGCGCGGCGGAACCTGCCGGTGCCGCGAGCACCGCGTCATGCCCCGCAGCATTGAGCTCTCGCGCCAGGCTGACAAAAGGCTGGACGTGTCCTCTGCTGCCCCAGGTGAGAAGCAAGACCTTCATGATCCGTCCCACGGTCTTCGATGACGGGAGTTGCGCACCTCGAGCGGCCGGCGCGCCGACCCGACGACAGTGCCACCTCGCGGTCCGACGCCGAAGGGGGAGAGTTCTGGCGGCACGACGCTTTAGACGTGCTCGGATACGACATGAGCCATAAGTCGCCCTCTGACCGCTTCTGGTCTCCACTGCGGACCATGGCTACGGACGCCCTCCAGGGCTTGTCTGCCGATTCGAAGCGCAGGTGATCGAACGATGTCTGTGGACCAGCATGATCCGGCGATCGCCGGTGCGCCCGCCCGTATCGGGGTCGTCGGGTGCGGTGTCATGGGGTCCGGGATCGCCCGCACCTGCGCGACGGCCGGCGTCGACGTAGTCCTCGCCGTCTCGAGGGTCAGTTCGGTGTCCGTGCGGCATCTGCAGCTGCAGGATTCGCTCGACGACATGGTGAGGAAGCATCGCTTGACCCGGGCGGAGGCGGACGAGGCACTTCAGCGCATCGTCTTCACCGCCGACCTGGGTGATCTGGCGGACCGGGAGCTGGTCTTCGAGGCGGCCCCCGAGGACGAGGAACTCAAGACCGAGATCTTCGCGTCCCTCGACAAGGTGCTCGACCATCCTGACGCGATCCTGGCGTCGAACACGTCGTCCATCCCGGTGCTGCGGCTGGCCAGAGCCACCGCCCGCCCGGAGCGGGTTCTGGGTGCGCATTTCTTCAACCCGGCGACCAGGATGCCGCTGGTCGAGGTCGTCGAGACACTGCTCACTGACCGGGCCCAGGCGGACCGCCTGGCTGTCTTCCTCAGCGGCGTGCTCGGCAAGCGGGTCGTGCGGGTGCGTGACCGGTCGGGCTTCATTGTCAACGCGTTGCTGTTCCCGTACATCATGTCGGCCATCAGGATGCTGGAGTCGGGCTTCGCCACGGCCGAGGACATCGACGAAGCCATGGTGTTGGGCTGCAACCATCCGATGGGGCCGCTGCGGCTGGCCGATCTGGTCGGGCTCGATGTCGTCCACGCGATCGGCGAGTCGCTGTACGCGGAGTTCCGGGAGCCGCACCACGCGCCGCCGCCGTTGCTGCGCCGCATGGTCGATGCCGGGCTGCTCGGCGTGAAGACCGGCCGCGGCTTCCACGACCACGCGCCGACGGGGTAGACGGTCATGTCCGAGAGGCTTTACGTCGTGGTCGCCGGGTCCAGCCCGTCGTTCCATGCGACGGTGGCGGGCGCGCTGGGACAGCTGGCTTCGGGCCGGCGCCGGTTCCTGGGCGCGCTGGACAAGGACGTGTTCCCGACCGCCTGGCCGGACGTGGCGGAGGCGCTCGTCGAGCGGGCCACCACGTACCTGGACGAGGTCCTGCCCGACGCTACGGTGGAGCTGGTCGACGTGGCGCGGCTGGACTTCGCGGAGCACCGGCTGCGCCAGCTCATCGAGCAACCGGACAGTGCGCCGACCCGTGGTCCCCGACGCTGGTCCGACGCCCCGACGGTCCTGGTCCTGATCGACGCCGCCGATGGGGTGTCCGGGCGGGACGTCGACAGCCGGCTGGACGCCGTCGACGACACGCTCGACACGTTGCGCGAACGGCTCGGCATCGGCGTCTCGCCGTACTCCGTCGTCGTCTACGACGAGTTGGACGAGGACCACGTGTACGCGCGTACCCGGTGCACCGCGCGAAAACTGCCGGACGAGGACTGGGTCCTCGCCGCCGAGGTGCTCGTCGCCTTCACCGACCTCGTGCAGGCGCGCCACGTCAACCAGCGCGCCGTCCTCACCGAGACCGAGCCGGTCAGCACGCTGGCGACCGCCCTCACCGGCTTCCTGACCGAACAGGCCGGCGACCGGTGGGCGCTGCACTTCTTCACCGGCACGCTGCCGGCCAAGCTCATCCAGGACGCGACGGCGATCGCCCGGCGGGCCGGGAACCCGGTGCTGCGCGGGCCCAACGAGCACAGCCTGGCGTGCGGCGCGCTGGCCCGCTGGCAACTCCAGCAGGCGCCGTTCCTGCTGGTGGCGACCGCGGGCATGGTCGACGAACTCAAGGGCACTCTGGCGAACCTGCGGGACTCCCAGGCCCGGGGCTTCATCGTCTTCGGCGAGACGTCGCCGGGCGGCTGGCAACCGTTCCAGGGAACGGTGCACGACGACGAGGACGCCCGGGCCGTCTTCGCCGCGTACGGCGTGCCCTGCTTCTACCTGACCGAACCGGGACGCCTGGCCGAGGACCTGGCGGCGGCGTTCCGGGCCTACCATCGCCGCACCGGACCCGTCGTCCTGCTGGCCGCCCCCGAGGTGCTCAAGCTCGCCGGCGCCGTCGACGTCCCGAGCCCCACCGTCGCGACGGCCCATCCACGCACGGTCGAGGACACCGTCGACACGGTCGCCCGGATCCTCAACGAGGAGCCTGCCGCCGTCTTGTGGCAGTGCGGCAACCTCTCCTCAGCGGAACGCGAGCTCGTCTACGACCTGGCGCACCGTGCGGGCGTCGCGCTGGTGGACTCGCTCGGCCGACCGGGGACGGTCGCTCGGTATCACCGCGGGCAGGTGGTGCCGGAGTACCTGGGCACGATGAGCATCTACGGGTGCTCCCCGCAGGTGTGGCGTTTCCTGCATCCGGACGGCCGACGCCGTGCGTACACCGAACAGGCGCTGTTCTTCCTCAAGAGCCGCATCACCGACCTGGCCACGCCGTTCCCGGACAAGATCCTGCACCAGGACTGCCGGATCGTGCAGGTCACCGACACGTCGGCTCATATTGCGCCGTTCACCGACATCCCGGTGGTAGAGGAGCTGTTGCCGTTCCTGCGCCGGCTCGACGGCCGCCTCCGGCCGGACGACGCGGTCGTGGAGCGGCGGCGCGCGGCCATCCGGCGGGCGCGGGACGCCGTCGGCGACCCGGTGGCGCGGATCCCCTCGGTCCCAATGAGCCACGAGTACTTCTTCACCGAGGTCAACGCGGTGATCGAGCAGCTCATCGTCGAGTACGGCTACGAGTACACCGGCTTCTACGACGTCGGCCGTGGCGGCATCTCCGCCATCCGCAATCTCGCCCGCACCGGACCGGGCTTCTCCGGCTGGTACGGCCGGGCGCTGATGGGAGACGCGCTGCAGGCCATCCCGGCGGTGGCGCTCACCAGCCCCGGCAATGTCCTCGGCTTCATCGGTGACGGTGCGGCCAGGCTGGTTCCGTCGAGCCTGCCCAGCCTGGCGCAGCAGCTGCGCTACGAAGGTGGCCGGGTCGACGGCAACGTCAGCATCTTCTTCCTGCTCAACGGCGGGTTCTCGATCATCCGCTCCAACCGGGAACTGCAGCACGCGGCCACGGCCGACGCCCAGATGTCGCTGCTCACCCCGGTGGACCCGCCGTGGCAGCAGGTGTGGGGGAGCACCACGGTCACCCACGAGCGCATGCCGGCGGTGGACGCCAAGCACCTGACACAACGGCTCTTGGCGCCCGCCACCGTCAACCTCTTCTCCGTCTACGTCGCCCATGACAACGAGGGCGACGACATCATGCCGATGTCACGGCGGAGCTGGCGAATGCGCAAATCGAAATGAACGTTCCATTCATTGACTTGCCTGGAGGAAGGTGAGAGTCTTGATCTACTCGGCCAGCGGGGCGGAGGAGGCGCGACAGCGCCGCGGAGTGGTCTGTCGTGTCTCCCGTGGCAGACCACTCCGGCGCTCGCTGCGCAGGCGGAGTTCGCCGGGCCGGTCCGGCTCGCACTCGGATCTCCGATGGACCTGACCATCCCGCCGGAACTGCGGGAGTTCGTCGACGTGGTCCGGCGGTTCCGCGAGCGCGAGCTGATGCCACTGGAACACGACTTCCTGATCAGCGGCCGCTTCACCGCGCAGACGCGCACCGACCTGGAGCTGCGGGCCCGAAAGCAGGGACTGTGGGCGCTCGACGTGCCGGAGGAGTACGGGGGCCAGGGCCTCGGAACACTGGGCGTCTGCCTGGTCGGTGAGGAGCTGTTCAAGCACCCAGCCATGTTCGAGTTCGGCGGCAGCCCGGAGCCGGTCCTCTACGCCGGCACGGAGGAACAGCGGCAGCGCTACCTGCACCCGATCATCGACGGCGACGTGCGGTGTTGCTACGCGTTCACCGAGCCCAGCGGCGGCTCCGACGTCGCCGCCGTCCGCACGACAGCGACTCGCGACGGCGAGGTCTGGCGGCTCAACGGCACCAAGACGTTCATCTCCTACGTCGAGCGGGCCGACTTCGTCATCGTGTTCGCGACGGTGGACCCCTCGCTCGGCGCGCGCGACATCACCTGCTTCCTCGTCGACATCGGCACACCCGGACTCACCGTGTCTAAGCCGATCCCGACCATGGGCGACGACTGGGACCCGAACGAGCTGGTCTTCGACGACTGCGTGGTGCCGGACGCGAACCGGCTCGGCGCCGTGGGCGACGGGTGGCGGCTGGCCAGCGAGCAACTGACACACGGCCGGCTGAAGATCGCCGCGTTCCAGCTTGGCATCGCCCAGCGGTGCATCGACATCGCGGTCGACTGGGCCCGCCAGCGCAGCACGTGGGGTCGGCCGATCGCGTCGCGGCAGGCGGTGCAGTGGATGCTGGCGGACTCGGTGACCGAGCTGGAGGCCGCCCGGTTGCTCGTGTACCGGGCCGCCTGGATGGCCGACGCCGGTCTGCCGATCCGGGACGAGGCGCACATGGCGAAGCTCTACGCCACCGAGATGGCCCAGCGTGTGACCGACCGGTGCCTGCAGATCCTCGGCGGCCTCGGCTACACCCGCGAGCTGCCCATCCAGAGCTTCTACCGGCAGGTCCGGGTGTGGCGGATCGGCCACGGCACCAGCGAGATCCAGCGCTGGATGATCGCGCGGAACCTGCTGGGCCTGTCCTCGCACGACTGACCACGCGGGAGGCGACCGTGGCCCTGGACATCGAGGGAGCCAGTCCGGACCTCGACCGGGCGTACGAACGGCTCCGACTGCAGCTGGGTGTCGAGCGGCACGAACGTCTCGGCGTCGTGCCCGTCCGCGACCTCGAACGGTTCGCCGTCGCCGCCGGCACGCCCGAGCCCTGGCACGCGGCACCGCCGCTCTACCTCAGCTCCGTGATGGGCTGGGGCGCCGGGCCAGGGGAGGACGAGCTGCGGCCGGACGGTTCCGGCGCCGCCGAGACGCGCGGGCTGCCGCTCGACGGCGTCCGGCTCATGGGCGCCGGCCAGGACCTCGAGCTGCACGAGCCGGTCCACGCCGGCATGGTCGTCGTCGTACACACCCGGCTGACCGGCGTGCGGCGCAAGCGCGGCCGCTCCGGAGCGTTCCTCGTCCTCGAGGTGCTCCGGCGGTTCACCGGCGACGACGGGCGGCCCCTGGTCACCTGCCGCGAGTCGTTCGTCGCCAGGTGACGCCGTGGACGTCGCCGTGGGGACACCCATCACCCCGTATTGCGTGCAGCCGAGCACCGTTCAGTTGTTCCGGTTCAGTGCCGCGACATGGAACGCGCACCGGGTCCACTACGACGCCGAGTACGCCGCGAGCGAGGGGTACCCGGGCGTGCTGGTCCAGTCCCACCTGCACGGCTGCATCCTGCTCGACGCGGTGCTGCGGTGGGCCGGCCAGGACGCCGCGCCGCGCCGGTTCAGCTGGCAGAACCGCGGCATCGCCGTCGCCTGGGACCTGCTCACCGTCACCGGTGCGGTGGCGGCCATCGACGACAACGGCCCCGGCGGCACCCGGCTGGTCACTGTCGACCTGACGGAGCACAACCAGCGCGGTGAGCTGTGCGCGCCGGGACGTGCGGTCGTCGAGCTGCCGCGCTGACGCACTCGTCCCGGCAGCGGAAGGCGCCCCCTGCCTCGCCCGGCACACCGCCAGCAGAATCGTGATCACCACCCGCACAGTGAAGGGACGGGTCCGTGCGTCCATTCGTCATCCTGGGGTCCGGAGGGCTCGGCCGGCAGATCATCGGACTGGCCGAGGAGGTCGAACGCCACACCGCGGCGGACAAGCTGATCGGGTTCCTCGACGACGGCATCGGCGATCCGGACGTTTGGGGCGTCCCGGTCCTCGGCGGCGACGACCAACTCGCCGAGCTGGACACACGCTACGTGATCGGTGTCGGTCTGCCCGCGGCCAGACGCGAGCTCGACGTCATGGCCGCCGACCTCGGCCGAGAGCCGGCGACGCTGGTTCACTCGGCCGCGTGGCTCGGCAAGCAGACCAGTGTCGGACCGGGCTCGCTGATCTTCGAGACGGCGCATGTCGTGGCCGGCGCAGCTGTTGGTCGCCACGTCGTCATGGAGGTCAACACGTTCGCCGGCCACGACTCGCGGATCGGGAGCTATGTCGTCATGGCCGGCGGTGCGTCCGTCGGCGCCCGGGCCCGCGTCGGCGACGGGGTCATGCTCGGCATCGGGTCCATCGTCCTCGGCGACGTCGTCATCGGGGAGGGCGCGGTGGTCGGCGCCGGCGCCGTCGTCACCAAGGACGTGGCGCCCGGTGCCTGCGTCGTCGGCGTCCCGGCCCGCGAGACCACGCTGCGGCGTGGCCGGATCACGGCCTGACTGATGGGTGTGCTCACGGGCCGCCGAGTCCTCGTGACCGGCGCGGACGGGTTCATCGGCAGCCACCTAGTGGAACGGCTGCTCGACGAGGCCGCGAAGGTGACGGCATTCTGCGTCTACAACTCCAACGGCTCCTACGGCTGGCTGGACGAGCTGCCGCCGGACCGGCTGGCCGGCGTGGACCTGCGGCTCGGGGACATCCGGGACCCGCGGTCGGTTCGCCGTGCCGTCCACGACGTCGACGTGGTGTTCCACCTGGCCGCGCTGGTGGCGATCCCGTACAGCTACCAGGCGCCGGAGTCATTCGTCGACACCAACGTCACCGGCACGCTGAACGTGCTGGAGGCGGTTCGTGACGCGGGCGACGTCCGCCTGGTGCACACGTCCACCAGTGAGGTCTACGGAACCCCTGAGTCGGTGCCGATCACCGAGACACACCCGCTCTGCGGCCAGTCACCGTACGCCGCGTCGAAGATCGCCGCCGACCAGCTGTGCCAGGCATACGCTCGGTCCTTCGACGTGGACGTCCTGACGCTGCGCCCGTTCAACACGTACGGCCCGCGGCAGTCAGCCCGAGCCGTCATTCCGACGATCCTGGGGCAGTTGCTCTCGGGCGCGACGACGGTGCGCCTCGGCAGCCTGTCCCCTCGCCGGGACCTGACGTACGTGGCCGACACCGTCGACGGGTTCGTCCGGCTGGCCGGCGCAGAGCTAGAGCCGGGCACCGTCGTGCAGCTGGGCACCGGGCAGGCGGTGTCGATCAGGCAGCTGTTCGCGATCTGCTGCGAGGCGACGGGGATCGAGGCGACCGCCGTGACGGACCACGAACGCGTCCGGCCGGCTGCCAGCGAGGTCCAGGTCCTGCTGTCCTCGCCGGAGCGGGCGAAGGAACTGCTCGAATGGCAGGCGGTCTGGACCCTGCACGACGGGCTGGCCGAAACGATGCGATGGCTCGCCCCGCGCGTCGTCGCCGAGCACGCGAGGCGGTACCACCGGTGATCCCGCTGGCAGAGCCGGTCCTCGGCGAGCTCGAGGCACGCTACCTGACCGAATGCGTCGACAGCGGCTACGTGTCCTCGGTCGGTCCGTTCGTGGACCGGTTCGAGCAGGAGTTCGCCACGGCCGTCGGCGCGGCGTTCGCCGTCGCCTGCGCCAGCGGGACCGCGGCGCTGCACGTCGCCCTGCGGCTCGCCGGCGCGGGCCCGGGCGGGCTGGTCGCGGTCTCGGACTTCACGTTCATCGCGTCCGCCAACGCCGCGGCTTACACAGGGGCGGACATCCTGCTGGTGGACAGCGAGCCGGACACCTGGTGCATGAACACCGAGCTGCTGCACGACGAGGTCGTCCGCCGGGCCAATGTGGGGGAGCGGCTGCCGGACGTCGTCGAGGTGGTCCACGTACTAGGGCATCCGGCGGCCATAGAGCCGCTGCTGGAGCTGCGCCGCCGGTTCGGCGTGCGGATCGTCGAAGACGCCGCGGAGGCCCTGGGAGCGTCGTGGCGGACCGGGCGGGTCTTCAGCCGGCAGGTCGGCACGGTGGGCGACCTCGGTTGCTACTCGTTCAACGGCAACAAGATCATCACCACGGGTGGCGGCGGGATGATCGTCACCGACGACGCCCGGCTGGCGGCGGCCGCTCGTCACCTGACCACGCAGGCGAAGGTGACCGGCGAGCACTACGTCCACGACACCGTCGGCTACAACTACCGGCTGACCAACCTCGCCGCCGCCGTCGGGCTGGCGCAGCTCGAGCGGCTCCCGGAACTGCTGCGGGCGAAGCGGGCGATCGCGGACCGGTATCGGGCCGGGCTCGGCGGGTTGCCGATGTCGCCGCCGCCCGCGGCCGCGTGGGCGGCGCCGTCGTTCTGGTTGTCATCGGTCCTGCTGGAGGCGTCCGGGCAGGACCCGGGCGCCGTCGTTGCCGCATTGGCCGATGACGGGGTCGGCGCTCGTCGGCTGTGGCCGCCCTTGCATCGGCAGCGGCCGTACCGGTCGGCCGAGCGGCTCGGCGGCGCAGTGGCGGACGGTCTGTTCCGGCGCGGGCTCTCCCTGCCGTCGTCGGCCGGCCTCACGCTCGCCGACCAGCAGCGAGTGGTGGCCGCGCTCGCGTCGCTGTTGGGTGCCGTCCCGGCCGAACGAGGGACGGCACCATGACCCGCGGACCGGAGCGGCTCGCCGCCGTCGAGTTCCTCGCCGCAGTAGCCGGCGGCTGGTGAGAGATAACTGGAGGTTTGCTCAGGTGAAGGTACTGGTTACAGGGGTTGCGGGGCGGGTGGGCTCGACGCTGGCGCAGCAGCTGGTGCGGTCCGGCTACGAGGTACGCGGGACGGTCCGGCCGGACGGCCGGCAGCCGCATCCGGCGCTGGCGCGGCGGATCGAGGTGGTCGAGGTGGCGCTCAGCGACGCGGCTGCGTTGCGACGGGCCGTGGCGGGGGTGGACGTCGTGGTGCACCTGGCCGCACGGATGGTCCTCGGTGACATGGCACCTGATCGGCTGCTCGACGTCAACGTCGGCGGGACCATGCGGCTGCTGGAGGCGTCGGTGGGCGGACGACGGCCGGTGCGGCGGTTCGTCTTCGCGAGTACCGACAACACGTACGGACCGGCGCGGCCGCGGTTCAGCCCGATCACCGAAGACCATCCCCAGCAGCCGGCCGATTACTACGGCATGTCGAAGGTGCTGGCCGAGCAGCTGGTCCGCAACCACCATGAGTTGCACGGACTGGAGTACACGATCGTGCGGCTGGGGTCGGTGGTGGCGCCCAACGAGGTACGGCCGCTGTTCCGGCTGGCCTGGTCGCGGGCCTTCGTGGCCGGCCAGGTCGACGCGGGACGGCGCGGTAGCCTCTGGCCGCTGTTCGCCGGCCGTGACGACCTCGTCGCCGCGATTGACGAGGTGGTGGCGTCGCGTGCGGACAATCCGGCCGTCGTCCTGACGGGTCCGGACGGGTCGCCGTGGGCCGTGCATCTCACCGACGTTCGGGACGCGGTCGAGGGTCTGACGCTCGGGATCGAGCATGGCTCGGCGGCGAACGGCGTATTCAATGTCGTCGGTCCGCGGACCACGACGTTCGTGGACGGTGCGGCGGCGGTGGTGGCGGAGAGATTCGACCTGGAGACGGTGACGGTGGAGCTGCCGGTCAGGTTGGCGTTCGAGGTGTCGACGGCGAAGGCCCAGCAGCTGCTGGGCTACTCGCCACGATGGGACTTCGCCGCCACGTTGGAGACGGCGCTGCGAGCTCCCCACGTCGACCCGACTTACCTGCCGGTGGGCAGGGCGTAGCGATGCGCCGGGTGTGTGTCTTCACCGGCTCCCGGGCCGACTACGGACCGCTGCTGGCCGTGCTGCGAGCTCTGGACGCGGAGCCGTCGATCGACCTGTCGGTGCTGGCGTCCGGCGGGCACCTCCTCGAGTCGCAGGGGCTGACCGTCCGGGAAGTCGAGGCTGACGGATTCCGCGTCGCCGAGCGGGTCGAGATGGTGCTGGCGAGCGACACCCCGTCGGCCGTGGCGAAGTCGTTCGGTCTCGGTGTCGTTGGGTATGCGGACGCCCTGGACCGCATCGCACCGGACGTCCTGGTCGTGCTGGGGGACCGGTACGAGACGCTGGCCGTGGCGGTGACGGCGGCGCTACGGTTGCTGCCGATCGCCCACATCGGTGGGGGCGAACTCTCGTACGGGTCCACCGACGACTCCGTCCGGCACGCGATCACCAAACTCGCCCATCTCCACTTCACCTCGAACGAGGAGTTCCGGCAGCGAGTGATCCAGATGGGGGAGGACCCGTCGCGAGTGTTCGCAACGGGTGCGCCGGGCCTCGACACGATCCGGGCGATGTCCTTCGTAGGGCGGGATGAGCTCTCCGCGGAGCTGGGTATCGAGCTGCGTGACCCGATTCTTGCCGTGACCTACCACCCGGCCACGGCCGACCCCGACCGAAGCCTCGCCGGGGTCAAGGGCCTGGTGGCGGCGCTCGGTCAGCTGGATGCCGGGAGCGTCGTGTTCTCGGGCACCAACGTCGACCAGAACGGCGCGGCCACGTTCGAGCCGATCCGCCGGTTCGTGGCGTCGAATCCCGACCGCAGCGTGGCGGTCAGTTCCCTTGGGGCGAGGAGATACCTCAGCTTGGTCAACCTCTCTGCCGTGGTGGTCGGGAACTCGTCCAGTGGGCTGGCTGAGGTCCCTGCCCTGCAGACGCCGACAGTGAACATCGGCAGCCGCCAAGACGGCCGGCCCCGCGCCGCCTCCGTCATCGACTGCGGCGAGGCCGCGGCAGAGATCTCGGCGGCCATCGAGCACGCGATGTCCCCGGAGCACATCGCGCTGACCGCCACTGCCACCTCCCCCTTCGGCGACGGCCACGCGGCCGAACGCATCGTCGGTGTCGTGCGATCGGTCGAGCTCGCCTACCTGGGCCGGAAGTCCTTCCATCCAGTGGAGGCCGCCCTGGCGGTTCGCCGCGTGAAATAGGCGCGGTGAGTGCGAGTTACCCCGAGCCCACGACGGAGTCTATGGCCACGCCCGCAGTCGGCAGCGGCCGGAAGTCGGTCGTCGTGTCGGACCATCCAGTTGGCTGCTTTTTGTGAAACAGCGCCCCGATCGGCACCTGCTCCTGGACCAGATCCTGTGCCATGGCGAGCAGCACCCGGCGGTCGTCCTCGTTGGGAGCCTCGATGGCCTGAGCGAGCAAGGCCTCTACCTTGCTGGCAGCGTCGCCATTCCAGTGCACCATCCGCTGGGTGACGAAGCCCGTGAAGGAGCCGCGGAGTAGGAACTCGAGATCGGGAGCAAAGAGCGACCAATCTGCCGGACCGTTGATCGTGAGGTGGTAGTCGCCTTCGACCATGCGGGCGTCGGCCGCGCTGAACTCCATGGGGATCATGGCCGGGGCGAAGCCGATATCGCGCAGGTTTTGTTCGATGATCGGGACTTGTGCCGGTACGAACTCGTAGTCGCTGTGGTAAACCACATCGATCGGAATCGCTTCACCACCATGGCCGGCGTCATTGAGCAACCGCCGGGCATGGCCAGGGTCGTAGCGGTGGACTGTGCGAGGCTCGGTGAACTCAGGGTGGTCTGGTGAGATGAATCCGGCCCACGCTGGTACGGCCTGACCGAAGAACGCTGCCTGCGCGATGGCCTCGCGGTCGACCCCGTACATGACTGCCTGCCGCACGCGAACGTCGTCGAACGGCGGCTTGCCGCAGTGGAAGTAGAGGACGGTCCAGACATAGCTGTCGACGGCGTCGGCGTTGGCTCCGGGGGCGGCGTCGAGCTCGGCCAAGGCGGCGGCGGGCACGTCCTCGATCACCGCGTATCCGCCGGAGCGAAGGCCAGCCACTCGCGCGTTGGCATCAGCGACACGAACGAACTCGAGCCGGTCGTACCCCGGGCCGTGGTTTCCGTTGTATGCCTCGAACCGCTCCATGATGATCTCCTGGTCGGAGACCGCCGAGACGACCCGGAACGGGCCGCTGCCGATGGGCTGGAGCTCGAAGGGCGTGGTCGCCGATCGGGGCCGGATGGGCACCAGGACGAGCCGCCGGGCGAGCAGCGTGGTGGGCGTCTGAAGGTCGAACTCCACCTCGTCATCCGCCGTGACTCGCACGTCACCGAGGAAACCAAGGAACTGCGGCCAGAGGGATCCGGTGTCGGGGTCTCTGATCCAGTCGAACGTGAACTTGACGTCCTCGGCGGTGAGCGGACTGCCGTCGTGGAACGTCACTCCCTTTCGTACCGCAACTCGGTACGTCGTCGGTGACACCTGTTCGGGCATCGCAACAGCCAGCTCGGGGATGAGTTCGTCACGCGGCGCGAACTGATCCACTCGATAGAGGCGCTCGCCCCAGAACCAGGATGAAACGATCGCGCCCACGTAGGGGATCACCGACGGTTCGAGGTCCGGAAACGGATTGGCGAGGGCGGCCGTGAACGTGCCCCCGGACACCTGCCTCCCACCGGCGCGACCATTTGCCGAGTCGCTGCTACCACAGGCCGCCGTTCCGGCCCCGAGGGTCAGCACGCCCAGGAGCCCAGCGGCCCGCAGGAAATCGCGCCTCGGCAATACAACGCCGTCCGCCCAACGTGTCGTACTTGATTGCGGGATCATCTGCCCTCCGATTTCGGCCAGGTAGGACTCAGGTGAGCCTCGACGTCGCGTTGGGCTCGATTGCCAGCCGCGGGGCAGCTGCGAGAAGCGACCTGGTGTACTCGTGTTGAGGCGTTTCGAGCACGACATCGGCTGGTCCCGCTTCTACGATTTCGCCGTTGCGCATCACCACGGTCCAATCGCTCATGAACCGAATCACCCGCATGTCGTGGGATACCAGCAGCAGAGCGAGACGATGTTGCGCCATCAGGCCTCGCAGCAAGTTGAGGACCTCACCCTGGACAGACATGTCCAAGGCCGACGTGGGCTCGTCAGCGAACATCACGCTGGGCTCGACGGCGAGAGCGCGCGCAATCGCGACCCGCTGGAGCTGCCCTCCGGACAGTGCCCGGACCGGCCGGTCGGCGAGTTGTCGAGAAAGCCCGACACTCTCGAGGAGGTCGGCAACACGCGCATCGCGCTGGCGCCGCGGGCATGTGCGCAGAACGCTCATCGGGTCGCGGATCACAGCACCGACAGACAGCCGCGGGTTGAGTGAACTTCGCGGGTCCTGGAAGACCATGGCCGCGTCTCGACTCAGCATGCGGAATCGTGCCAACTGCTTCATCGCATAGATGTCTCGACCGCGATACAGCACGGTGCCTGCCGCTGGAGTAACGAGCCCCAGCAACGTGCGGACGAGGGTCGATTTTCCCGAGCCGGATTCGCCGATGACGCCGATCGCCTCTCCTGGTCGGATCTGCAGCGAGACGTTGTCGAGTGCGGTGACGGAGCCATGACGCGCAGAGAACAGAACGATGAGATTCCGCGCATCGAAGATCACCTCATTGGCGGATGGTGTGGCAGCCTGGATCTCTGAACGAGACGTCATCGACCCGTCCCTTCCGCCTGCTCGCTTGCATCACGACCGCCCGACGAGGACACGTCTGGATGGCGGCTCGGGGCCAATACCGGATGGTGGCATGCGACGCGCCGCGGCCCGTCGCGGTCGAGAGCCGGCCGAAGCAGGCATTCGTCGTTTGCGTGTGCACAGCGATCGCGGAATCGGCAACCGGTCAGGAAGTCGCCTGGCTGATGCACATGGCCCGGAATGGGGGCCAGCCTTGGCCAGCGTTCTTCGAGGCTGACGCTGGCTTTGAGCAGTCCTGCCGTGTACGGATGCCGAGGGCGGGCGAGCACGTCCTTGGTAGGTCCTGCCTCCACGACCTGCCCGGCATAGAGGACGATGATGCGGCTGGTGACCTCTGAAACGAGCGCGAGATCGTGGCTCACGAACATCAGGGCGAACTGTCGGCTGCGCTGGAGACCCTGGAGTAGTTCCACAACCTGCCTCTGGATCGTGACGTCCAGCGCCGTGGTCGGCTCATCGGCGATGATCAAGTCAGGATCTCGGGCGAGGCCCAGGGCGATCAGCACTCGCTGTCGTTGGCCGCCGGAAAGCTGATAGGGCCGGGAGCGCAGGATCCTTGCGGTATCGCGCAGGCCCACGGACGTCAGTAAGTCGTCAGGGTTTGATGTGGAGCCGAGCGCGCAGATCTGGCGAAGCTGTGCACCCACTGTCATACCTGGGTTGAGACTGCTCGTGGCGTCCTGGTAGACCACGCCGACTCCTGCGCCACGCTTGCGGCGACGGCCGCGTCTGGACATGGTCCGAACGTCCTGACCGCGGAACTCGACCGTGCCGGTCCATTCGGCAGATGTCGGCAGGAGATCGGCGGCCGCCAGTCCGAGCAGTGACTTCCCACAACCAGATTCACCGACGACTGCGACGGCCTCTCCGAGGAAGATCTCTAGATCGATGCCATCAAGAATCGCCACGTGGCCGTACCGTTGTGGAAAGCGCACGCGCAAGTCCCTGACCGCCAGGAGCGGCACGCCGCTCGGGCCGTCTAGGCCGGTACCACCCGGCTCGGCTGAAGCCTTCCACAGCATCATGAGGCACTCCGACCCTGTAGTGAGTCGCTGAGTGAAATGATTAGTTCGATAGCCAGAATACAACAACCTTCCAAGAGCGTGTCTGCGGGTGGTGAGCTGGAGCCCGTGCGGTGCGCCGACCTGGGCGCGGACCTTCGCAACGAGCGCAGCTCGCGCTACTGGCGAGACACGGCGATTGCGGCAGCTCGCGATAGAACTGCCGCCGTCGCGGATCAATCCGTTGCTGTAGTCGTCTGTCCGTCGGACTGCGACGGGCACGGTTTCGTGCTCTAATATCGCCGCGACCGGTGTCGCCGACCTGTGGTGATACTTATGCGATGGTTAGGTAGCCGGTCTCGACGAGGTATCCAGACATGTCCGCGAGATGCTCGTAGCGGGTGATGAGTCCGTTATGGACATTGAAGACCATGGCGCCATAGTTCCACTCCGAAAATCCACTGTACCGTTCCTGGAGAAGTACGACGACGCGGGTGCCTTCCGCGTTCGAGAAATACTCGAGTGGCGCGCCGACCTCCCATTTGACCAGCGATCCCTGCCCGACCTCTTTGACGTCCACCTGCCCTTTCCCGCCGGACCAGGCCTCCATCATCTCAACTTTCCCCTGCTCTTTTCCGACCACGCTCCAAGGCGGCCGCGAGTAGTCGCCATCGTGCGGCGACACGGTGGTGCGGGTGATGAACACGAAGTCATCAGAAAGGGAGTCATAGAACGGTTGGTAGTCAATGGTTCGCACTTCAAGCCCATC